>JAEEXJ010000155.1 GCA_016291475.1 Lachnospiraceae bacterium
CTCATGTCGGGGAGCCTGAAGATATTAAAGTCTCCCTGCTTGTTTCCCTGAGTATCGCCATACATAGCATAGCCTAAGAACAGGAAAACATCGGCCTTTTCCTCTTTGAGTGATTCCTGTAGTCCGGTCAGGAATTGCGTTAAGATCTCGCAACACCATCCGGTGGTGAATACGGCTATCTTTTTCTTCATGATTTTCCCTCGCATATAAATGCAATATCTGCTTCATTATACCATTTTTTTGAGGAATAAAAGGAATCTTCTTGAAAAATAAAAAAAGGTATATAATAGATTAGTTAGGGGGTTGAATATGGATTACAGACAATACCTTATTGATAACTGGAATATGATAGCAAAGGCCAATGCCGAAGACTACCCGAACGGGGTGGATTCAACCGGCTACAGGGCCGAGAAGCATATAGCGTATCTTGGCGATTACGATCCGGCGCATATGCTTAATCTGTATTATCCCGATACATTTAAAGGCGATCACAAGATACCTGCCGTTATATATATTCACGGAGGCGGATGGATGTACGGAAATGCCGATATCTCCGAAAGATATTTGGGCTACCTTGCTTCCTGCGGATATGCCGTAATGGCAATGAATTACACTCTTCTTCAAAACGGTGATCTTTCGGTCATCGTCCGGGAGATCTTTGCTGCCATGCACTGGCTGGAAAAATACGGACCCTCCAGAGGGTTTGATCTGGGAAAGGTACTTGTATGCGGTGATTCCGCAGGGGGACATCTTTCCATACTTACCACATGTATCACATTAAGCAAAGAGCTTTGCGAGATCTACGGTGTAGAGGCACCGTCTTATAAGATAAGTGCGGTTTCCGTAAGTTCTCCCGTTGTTGAGACAGGCAAGCTGTATATAAACGGCGAAGAGGGAACGGACCTTGGAGAGGGAACTGCCCGGGCTTACGTTGAAATGATGCTTGGAGAAAAAGGCGAAGCTGCTCCCTGGTACGGACATATGGCCGCATCGGAGACCGTGCCCGGACTTGATCTTCCCCCCGTATATATAATCGATTCCGAAATGGATTCTCTTAATGCACATACCGGGTATCTCAGGAAGATCCTGGATGATAATTCCTGTACACACGAGGATATTTACTGGAATAAGGAAGAGGGGATACACCTTCTTCACGTGTTCAACATAAGTCACCCCGAATGGAAAGAGAGCATCGAAGCAAACAGGGGAATGCTTGATTTTTTTGAAAGGACAATCTCAAGATGAAGCGTCCGGGCATAAAGATCAATCGGAATACGTTCAAAGCATGTGCACTCGTTCTGGCAGGCATTCTGTTTTTTGTATTGGCACTGCTTTCCTGCAGCGTTTTGTGGATGTACTCCATATGGGGTAAGAACCTGTCCATCAATGACTTTCTGTTCCAGGTCAGAATGCTTGAGGGAACCGGCAACGAGATGATCCGTAAATATCTTCTCGGAGCACTTCTTCCCGCAGTTATCATCACTGCGATACCTGTTTCTATCTTTGTTTTCCTTATCAAAAAAGAAAAAGAATTCATCCCCGCTCTTATAAAATGGAGCTTTATCACCGTGATCATTGCCACATGGTGTGTATTTCTCTTTGGAGTAAAATGGCTGAAGGTGGATGAATACTTCGGGTTTGCGGGCTTCAGAGCCAGCGCTGCCGCCGAATATATCCCGCCCGAAATAGAAACCATAGTTCCCGAGACTGTGGTCATATCAGCAGGAAATACTTCGGAGGAAGTCAGTGAGTGGAATGATTTCAGGATGTCCCTTGCTGCAGAAGATACTCCATGGGAAAAGGGAGAATCCAGGGATTTCATCGAAAGCTATTATGTGGATCCTTCGACGATAGATCTTGTTTTCCCCGATAAAAAAAGAAATCTCATTTTCATATATCTGGAATCAATGGAAATGACTTTTGCAGACAGAGAAGTGGGCGGAGCTTTTGATGAAAACGTCATCAAGAATCTGACACTTATGTCACAAGAAAACGAGAACTTCTCCGGAACATACGGACCGGGCTCCATGCTTGACGGCGGTTATGCATATTCCGGCGGAACCTGGACCATAGGCGCGATCTTTTCCTCCACATCCGGAATACCGCTTCAGACCGGCGGACTTGCGGATCACAATGACATGAATACCCAGGATGCTTTTTATCCTACGATAACAACTCTGGGGGATATACTTCACGACGAAGGATACAGACAGATATTCATGATAGGTTCTTCAGCCATTTTCGGGGGAAGACAGCTGTATCTGACCAATCACGGAGAATTCGAATTCAGGGATCTTAACTGGGCAAAGCGCACCGGTCATCTGCCCGGCGGATATTATGTCTGGTGGGGATATGAGGATCAGAAACTTTTCTCCTATGCAAAGGAGACTCTCGAAGAGCTGGGATCAAGCGATGAACCCTTTAACTTTACCATGCTCACCGTTGATACACATATGACCGGAGGATATACCTGTGAGCTCTGCGGAAACGAATTCGAAAACAGATACTCCAACGTATATGCCTGCTCCGACAGACAGGTAAGTGAATTTATCGATTGGATAAAACAGCAGGATTTCTACGAAAATACCACGATTATCCTTATGGGAGATCATCCCACCATGGATGCGACATATTGCAGAAATATAGATAATGATTATGTCAGAAGAGTGTATACATGCGTGATCAACGCACCTGTAGCACCTGTTCGTACTGCTTACAGGTCGTATTCGACTCTGGATATGTTCCCGACCACGCTTTCTGCGATCGGAGTTCAGATACCCGGAGGAAGACTCGGACTCGGAACAAGCCTTTATACCAATCAGAGAACCCTTACCGAGGAACTCGGTTATGCGGCTGTTTCAAGTTCTCTTTCGAGATTTTCATCCTTCCTTGATGAACTGGGAGACATCGTTCCGACAGATTCCGAAGGAAATCAGATCATATACAATGAAGACGGCAGTGTGACCATTATTGCCGAAGACGGTAGCCGAGTAACAATGTAGCCCGACGGAACGCAACTTGTTATCACGCCCGACGGGATACAAACAGTAATCGCTGTGGATGGGACTCAGACGGTTTTACCGGAATTATATGTCTTCCCTGAAACAGAAGATACTACGGTCTCACCTGACTGATCCCTTCATTTTCTTCTTGGTCTCATACATCGTTTCATCGGCGCGCTTGATGCAATCATCGATTGTTTCGGTTGCGCCTTCGTATATGGACATGCCGTATGCGACGGAGACTCTTTCTTCGGGAGAGATGTTTTCGTTGTTCATCACGCTGTTCATCTCTTCCACAAAATTCTTAAGCTGTTCTTCGCGCTGCTCAAAGGCTTTTCCTTCAAGAAGTACCACGAATTCATCTCCACCAATTCTGTAAACGGGGCTGTTCTTGAATGCAATACAGATAAGCTTGCAGGAGTTCTTGATATATTCGTCACCCGCATAATGTCCGAGCTCATCGTTGATCTTCTTGAGGTTGTTGACGTCAAAGAGGATGATACCGAAATCGATAGCCCCTTTTCTCTCGGCCTTATTGCGGACCTCATCGAGGCGGCTTTCATAAGCGGTACGATTCTTTACATGTGTAAGAGCATCGACATGGGAGAGCTCTCTGATGGAATCGTTGATCGCTTTGAGATACATTGCCTTTCTGGCTTTTTCAACTGCTGAATTGAAACGATCACAGTATTCCCTGACAGCTCGTGATTCGATCTTGTCATAGCAATCGACAAAGCACAGATAACCTATTCTGATCTCTCTTTCGTGAATGGGAAGGAATACATACAAATGCTTGTCGTCTTCTTGCGAAATACCGGGGACGAGAGTTTTAGTCTGGATGGAGCGGATGTTCTGAACCTTACCGTTTCTGAGCGAATAGATTACGTCCTGTTTATCGCTGTATGTATCCGTATCGGTAAGGGATACTCCGGTTTCAATCTCCGATCTGTATGCCGTAGGATCGAAGAGTATATGGAAATTGTCGCCCTCAAAAACATGCTCACGAGTGATGTAGTCTGTAAGGACGCGTTTGATATCGTTGTAAGATTCGCAGTCCATGACGATCCTCTCAAGATTGAGGGTATGCCATGTCGCACTGCTTGAAAGCTGGCTCTTTCTGAAGGCTATGGTTCCGGATCGTACTCTTTTATCGAGAACTGCCTGACTGCTCTTGCATCCGCAGCTTTCACCCGGGATGAATTTGCAGGGGATCATGATCGTTTCGTCTACCTGCCTGCCTTCTATAAGATCGGTGATCGTCGCTGCGCAGACCATTCCGTGTTCATGTGAATCCTGATCGACGGAAGCTATGGAAGGATA
>JAEEXJ010000058.1 GCA_016291475.1 Lachnospiraceae bacterium
TTGCAGGCTTCATATTTAAGACGGCTTTCTTTATCAAGAAGGGACTGGGCAGGGATTACCTGAAAGGCTTGGCTCAGGGCTTCGGTAAATGCTTCGGCAAGGGACGGGGTAACCGCTACAAAGGATTCACCAAGATAATCCCCAGACTATTTGCCATAGAACTTACATTACTAAAAAACATATTCTATGTGATTAAAGATACTTAACTAAAAATTAAGATTCTTTGATTGTTTCGTGCCTTCTTTCGCGGTACAATCGTCATTGCATGACTAAAGAAACCCCAAAAACTAATAAGCCCGGCACTATTTCTTCCCAGGTCAGGACCAGAAGAAAAATGGCTGTCTTTGTCATAGAGATAATGATAATAATCGCTATGATCGGTGTTTTGTATTATGTAATGAAACACACCGAGAACGATTATGACAAAGGCCCCATATATGCCGATGCTCAGAATATCGATCCTGCCACCATCGGAATCTCGGATAATGTTGTTAAGGAGACCGGGGAAGGCGGCTCAATGGAGGGATATACCAATATCGCTCTTTTCGGCGTTGACGCTTTGAGCACCAAGGGCTCGGATCTTCTCAAGGGTTACAGAAGTGATACCATCATGATCGCCAGCATCAATAATGCCACCGGTGAAGTCGCATTGGTATCTGTCTACCGCGACACCTATCTTAATCTCGGAAACGATTCCTACAATAAATGTAATGCGGCGTATGCAAAGGGTGGAGCTACACAGGCGGTCACAATGCTTAATGCCAATCTGGATCTTAATATCACCTACTGGGTCACCGTAAGCTACAAAGCTCTTGCCACCGTGGTTGATGATCTGGGCGGTATTATGATCAACGTTGAGTCCGACGAGATCGACCACCTGAATAATTACCAGATAGCCGTTGCCCAGGCAATCGGTGTTCCTGAGGATCAGATAGTTCCCGTCAGAGAAACAGGCTACCAGCTTCTTAACGGAATGCAGGTATCAGCATACTGCAGGATCAGATACACCGCAGGCAATGATTTTGCCAGAACCAAGAGACAGCAGGAAGTTGTAAAAGCTATTATGGAAGCTGCGAAGGAAAAGGATGCGGCCACGCTCACCAATGTATTTACCGATGTAATGAATTACACCTACACAAGCATCGATGAGAAGACCTTCCTTAATATGATCCTTAACATCTCCGATTACAAAATAGTACGGGAAGGCGGATTCCCCTCCATGGATCTGATGGGTGCCGCAAATCTGCCCGCCAAGGGAGACTGCGTAATCCCCTTAAGCCTTGAAGCCAATGTCATCGAGCTTCACAGATTCTTATTCGGAGACGATCATTATCAGGTTAGTTCCAATGTACAGACATTTTCGGAAACTATAGCCATAGATACAGGCAGTTACCTGAGGTAGCCTGAAATTCGCATTTTTGGAACAAACAGAGTATAATAAGGCATCAATTATTTGAAAGAGAGAAAGCATATATGTGCGGAATAGTTGGATACGTAGGTAAGAAGCAGGCAGCTCCCATTCTTCTCGACGGACTTGCCAAGCTTGAATACAGAGGATATGACTCAGCGGGACTTGCCGTAAGAGACGGCGATGCCCTTGCCGAGGTTGTTAAGGAAAAAGGAAAACTCAAAGAGCTTTCCGATAAGGTTGACGGCGGAAGAGCCCTCAAGGGTAACTGTGGTATAGGACATACCAGATGGGCTACCCACGGAGCACCCAGCCAGATAAACGCTCATCCCCACGTCAGCGGTAACTGCTCCAGATCAGGATCCGGTACCGTCGAAAGTGACGTTGTGGGCGTTCATAACGGTATCATCGAAAACTATCAGGAACTCAGGGAAAAGCTTTTAAAGCATGGATATCAGTTCTATTCGGAGACAGATACCGAAGTCGTTATCAAGCTCATCGATTACTACTATAAGAAATATCAGATCGGTCCCGTGGATGCCATCGCCAAGACCATGGTCAGAGTAAGAGGTTCATACGCACTCGAGGTCATGTTCAAGGATCACCCGGGTGAGATCTGGGTTGCCAGAAAAGAAAGCCCCATGATCATCGGTATCGCTGACGGTGACTGCTATATCGCATCCGATGTTCCCGCCATCCTTAAGTACACCAGACAGGTTTACTATATCGGAAATCTGGAGATGGCTAAGCTTGCAGACGGCAAAGCCACTTTCTACAATCTGGACGGAGATGAGATCCAGAAGGAACTTACCGAGATCAAGTGGGATGCCGAGGCTGCCGAGAAGGGCGGATTCGAGCACTTCATGATAAAGGAGATCCACGAGCAGCCCAAAGCTGTAGAGGATACTCTCACCAGCGTGGTTAAGAACGGAAAGATCGATCTTACTGAGGTAGGTCTTACCGAAGATGAGATAAGGAACACTTCCCAGATCACCATCGTAGCTTGCGGATCCGCATGGCACGCCGGAATGGTCGGACAGTATGTTATGGAAGATCTTGCAAGGATCCCGGTAAGAGTAGAGCTTGCAAGTGAGTTCAGATACAGAAAGCCCATCCTTGATAAGAACCAGCTTGTTATCGTGATCAGCCAGTCCGGTGAGACCGCAGATTCACTCGCGGCACTCAGGGAGGCTAAGGCAAACGGGATCAACACCCTGGGAATCGTAAATGTAATGGGTTCATCCATCGCAAGAGAAGCGGACAATGTCTTCTATACCCTTGCCGGACCTGAGATAAGCGTTGCAACTACCAAGGCATATTCCGCACAGCTCATCGCAATGTACTGCCTTGCGATCGAATTTGCCAAGGTTCGCGGAACGATCGATGATGAGAAATATAAGAACCTCATCGAAGAGATGATGACCATACCCGATAAGATCGGAAATATTCTCCTCGATAAAGAGAGAATCCAGTGGTTTGCAGCCAAGTATGCAAATGCTCACGATATCTTCTTTATAGGAAGAGGAATCGACTATGCGGTAACTCTCGAAGGAAGCCTTAAGCTCAAGGAGATCAGTTACATTCACTCAGAGGCTTATGCAGCTGGAGAACTCAAGCACGGAACCATTTCCCTCATTGAGGAAGGAACCCTTGTTGTGGGATCTCTCACCCAGCCGGATCTTTATGAGAAAACCATCAGCAACATGGTCGAGTGTAAAGCAAGAGGAGCTTACCTCTTCGGACTTACCACGGTTGGTAATTACAAGACAGAGGATACATGTGAGTTCGTCACTTACATCCCCAAGGTAGATCCTCATTTTGCGGCAAGCCTTGCAGTCATTCCCCTTCAGCTCCTCGGATATTACGTATCCGTTGCCAAGGGCCTTGACGTAGACAAGCCCAGAAACCTTGCTAAGTCAGTAACAGTCGAATAATGATATGACAATGGGGACGTACCCCTCTGTCAGGAGTCCTTCCTGACAGAGGGGTACGTCCCCATTGTCATATATTCATATTTCATAATTCCTTCACAGAATAAACACATTTCCCTTTTATACTTCATTACATATTCAAAGTACGAAACGTACTCAGGAGGTATAAAGATGTACGAAAACGATCAAAACTCATATCAGGCGGGATACCAGACACCGCCTCAGAATACGTATCAATCCTATTCGCAATACGTTCAGCAAATCCCGCCTCAGCAGGAATCTCAACCGCCTCATCCTTCTTCGAAGAAACATACAACCGCAGCTAAGCTACTGATGTCAGTGTGTATGGGACTTTTATTCGGGATCTTCGCAGGAGTCGGCTTATATACCGTAAGACTTGTTACACCTGCGGAAGCTACCTCTCAGTCCGGTGCTCAGGTGCAAAATGCGGACACCTCATCAACAGCAGCGCCTGCGGCACTCCCCAACATGGATGAATTACAGGATCTTCTGTCAAACGGTGAGACTCAGGTCACCGTCCTTACCAAAGAAGAAACGGATCTTACCGGTGTGGTTGCCGATGTAATGCCTTCAATGGTATCAATAACCGAGCACTATACGATATCTGCTACATACTGGGGACAGACCTATACCCAGGACGGTGAAGGATCGGGATCCGGAATTATAATCGGTGAAACCGATGATGAATACATTATCGTTACCAATAACCATGTAGTGGAAGATGCGAACGATCTTGAGATCACATTTATCGATAACACCACCGCTCCCGCATATCTCAAAGGCCTTGATGCGAGCACCGATGTAGCGGTTATTGCTGTAATGAAGGATGACCTCGATAAAGAAACAATGGATAAGATCAAGGTAGCAGAGCTGGGTGACAGCGACAGTCTTGTTCTCGGCCAGAATGTTATAGCCATCGGTAATGCGCTTGGTTACGGACAGTCGGTAACAACGGGAATCGTCTCTGCACTTGACCGTGAGATCACCACATCCGACGGAAACACCCAGAGATACATCCAGACGGATGCAGCCATCAACCCCGGTAACTCAGGAGGTGCGCTCCTTAACATGGCAGGTCAGGTAGTCGGAATAAACTCCAATAAGATGGGCGGAGAGTCCATAGAGGGTATGGGATATGCAATTCCCATTTCCGCTGTAAGAGAGACTATCGAAGAGTTCATGGGAAGGGATACTCTTGTAGAGGTAGATGAGGATGATATGGGATTCATCGGGATCTATATGCAGGAAGTAACGGAACAAATCTCAAAATATTACGGGATTCCCGTCGGAATCTATGTTTCCGAAGTAGTTGAAGATTCCGGAGCGGAAAATGCCGGAATCATTGCGGGAGACGTAGTTGTAAACGTTAACGGCACCACGGTAAAATCCATCGACAGCCTCATGAAGATCATGAAATATTACGCCATCGGCGATGAAGTGGACATCACCTTCATGAGAAACGAAGGCGGTAAATACGTAGAACACACCGTAACGGTAACACTCGGCGAAAAGCCTTAATATGACAACTGCTACGCGATGACAATGGGGACGTACCACTTCTGTCAGGAGCCCTTCCTGACAGAGGGGTACGTCCCCATTGTCATCTTTGTCATTACATAACAATTACGGCTTTATGTGAAAGAAATAATCGTCGCTTTTAAAAGTATTATCCATAAAATTCACTTACCTTTCTGTTAATGTCTTCCGAACTTGAAGTAATGGTGTCGAATAACTCTTTACCGTCATAGGTAGAGATGAAGACTTCGACTTCATCATATTCTCCGATTTCTATCTCCATGTGATCACGTCTTGAATTATCATATTCAAGCTGGACGGTTCCCAGAGCGGTGGGGAAAATTTCAGGCTGAATCGATAATCTGTTTATGATCTTACTTACCTTGCCTATAAGTGTGTCAGCAAATGCAGGCGCTCCGTTTCCGTTCCAGTCTTCTTTAAGACATCGGATTATCTCCAGCTTTTTAAGATTATCGGTCTTTAAACTACCGACTGATTCGGAAGCTTCTTTTCTTGCTGAGGCATGCTTGATGATGGAACCGGCATATGTGCTCAATACATCGGATCGCCTGATCTTGTTGTATTCATCTTCTGACATGATGACCACATTTTTGTTCCCTTTTCTGGGAACAAATATCGTATTCCCGGAATAAGCCAGATCAAAATATTTTTTTATATTCGCTCTAATGTCCATTTGCCTGACAATCATAATATTTACCTCATGTGTACTAAAAACCGTACGGTTTAATGTACTATTATTATATTCCACCCTTTCCCTGTTGACAACCTCTCGATTTCATGTATAATGAACATATGAACAGATATTCATATGTAATCGGATGAGTATTACTCCTCCGTATCTATCAGAAAAGAAGAGGTATTCAATATGAAAAAAACTTACGAGATCGAAGTTGACTGCGCAGCATGCGCTCAGAAGATGGAAGATGCAGCCAAGAAGGTTTCGGGCGTTGCCGATGCAACCGTTAACTTCATGACTCAGAAGATGAAGGTAGAATTTGCGGACGGTCAGGACCCTGCAGCCGTCATGCCCGAAGTTCTCAAGGCATGTAAAGCCGTAGAAAGCGATTGCGAGATTAAGTTTTGATAATTAGCTCCCGTTTCAAACGGGAGCTGCTTTATAATATTCGAAAAGACATTAAGAGATAAGAATATGAATAAAAAACAGAAAAAAGTTTTATATCGCATAATCGTTTCTTCGGTGCTCCTCATCGTACTTCAGATCCTCCTTCACTTTGTAGAGCTTCCCGTGATAGTTCAGTTCGTACTCTACATGGTGCCCTACATCATCATCGGAGGCGACATCCTTAAGAAAGCATTCCATGGCATCACACACAAGCAGATCTTTGACGAATGCTTCCTTATGACTGTGGCGACCATCGGTGCCATCATTCTCGGCCTTGTAACCGCAGGCGAGGAGGGCGGATTCTTAGAGGGCGTAGCCGTCATGCTCTTTTACCAGATAGGTGAACTCTTCCAGAGCGTTGCCGTCGGAAAGAGCAGGAAAAATATTACGGACCTTATGGACATTCGTCCCGATTATGCAAATATCTATGATGAAAACGGTGAGCTGGTTCAGGCAGATCCCGATGACATAGAGATAGGAACCATAATCGTTGTTAAAGCGGGAGAGAAGATTCCCATTGACGGAATCGTAAGAGAAGGCAGCGCAACTCTTGATACCTCAGCACTTACCGGTGAATCACTTCCCGTTCCCAAGGAGGCGGGCGATGAAGTTATCAGCGGATGCGTTAACCTGACAGGACTTCTCAAGATCGAGACCACAAGAGAATTCGGTGAATCCACCGTATCCAAGATCCTCGACATGGTAGAGAATTCTTCCATGAAAAAGAGTAAGTCCGAGAACTTCATCTCCAAATTTGCAAGATATTACACCCCCATCGTATGTTACCTCGCCCTTGCGCTTGCTTTGCTTCCTCCCATAGTTTTGATCATCATGGGCAACGCTCCCATGTGGGGAACATGGGTCATCAGAGCACTTACCTTCCTGGTAATCAGCTGCCCCTGCGCCCTTGTTATATCCATCCCCTTAAGCTTCTTCGGGGGGATCGGTGCCGCATCATCAAACGGAATCCTGGTCAAAGGCTCCAACTACCTTGAAGCCCTTTCGGAAACCGGCATCATCGCTTTCGATAAAACCGGAACTCTTACCAAGGGAAAATTTGAGGTTGCGGCGGTTCACACTTCTGCCTCATATACCGAGGAGCAGATAATCAAATACGCGGCGCTTGCAGAGAGCTACTCGGATCATCCCATTGCTCTTTCGATAAAAAAATACGCGGATGAAAAAGGGTTCAAGAGTAAAGAAGAGATATTCGAGGACGAGAACATCCCCGGAAGAGGAGTAAGGGTCAAGACCTTTTCACACGAAGTATACGCCGGAAATGCAGCACTTATAGAAGGGCTCGGACTTGTTCCGATAGAATGTGAAGAACCCGGAACTGTCGTTCATGTGTCGGCTGACGGAAAATATCTTGGCTGCATACTGATCGCAGACTGTGTAAAGCCTACATCTAAAAAGGCCATGAGCAGCCTCAGATCATCCGGCATCAGAAGACTTGTAATGCTCACCGGTGACCGGGAAGAAAGCGCAAAACACGTTGCGGAAGAACTCGGACTTTCCGAATACAGAGCGGGGCTCCTTCCCGGCGATAAAGTTGATGAAGTTGAAAAGCTTATCAGCGAAAAGAAACCGAAAGAAAAGCTTGCCTTCGTGGGTGACGGAATAAACGATGCACCGGTTTTATCAAGAGCCGATATCGGTATCGCTATGGGCGCCATGGGTTCCGATGCGGCTATAGAAAGTGCGGATGTAGTCTTAATGGATGACGATCCCTCCAAGATCGCACTTGCTATGAAGATCTCAAGGAAGTGTCTTGCGATCGTTCACCAGAACATCGTATTTGCAATTGGCATCAAAGTCCTCTGCCTGCTACTGGGTGCGATGGGAATCGCAAATATGTGGATGGCCATCTTCGCGGATGTCGGTGTTATGATCATCGCCGTTCTCAACGCCGTAAGATGCTTAAAAATCCCGAAAAATGCTTAAAAATCCCGAAAATCCATAGCCATAGCCCTACCCATGCTTTATAATTAGAACATCGTATTGAAAGGGTAAAGTTATGGATAACGAAAACAAAGATAAAGATATAGATATAACCGAACCCTCGGATACTTCCGAGGGTTCTTTAAGTGAAGATAAGGATGCATCCAAAACAGGTGATGCCGGTAAAGACGACAATTCAACCTATGAGGATGTATGCTTCGTATGCCGCCGCCCCGAGAGTAAGACCGGCAAGATGTTCCGTCTTCCCGGAGGTATCTGCGTATGCCCCGACTGCATGCAGAAGACCATGGATACCGTATCCCAGTTTGATTACCAGGGAATGCTGACGGGACAGAATGTGCCCACCGACGCTGAGCTCCGCAAGATGGTGGAAGATGCCGATAATGCCGAGAAATCAAATTCCGGCAAGGAAAAGAATCCTTATAATCCCTTCGGAAATTTCGGATTCATCAATCTTGCTAACCTTCAGGGAATGGGCGGGATCCCCAATAAGCAGAAGCTGAAGAAAAAAGATCCAAATGCAAAGCCCCTCATCGACATCAAGAATCTCCCCGCACCTCACAAGATCAAGGAGAGCCTTGATAAATATGTTGTGGGACAGGAACATGCCAAGAAGGTTATGTCCGTTGCCGTATATAACCACTATAAGAGAGTTGCAACCGACTCCATGGATTCCATTGAGATCGAAAAGTCCAACATCCTGCTCATCGGACCCACCGGATGCGGTAAAACATACATGGTAAGAACTCTCGCTAAACTCCTCGATGTGCCGCTTGCGATCGCAGATGCCACATCACTTACCGAAGCGGGATACATCGGAGACGACATCGAAAGCGTTGTCTCCAAACTCCTTGCGGCTGCCGATAACGATGTTGAAAAGGCAGAGAACGGTATTATTTTCATCGATGAGATCGATAAGATAGCGAAAAAAGAAAACTCCAACCACCGCGACGTATCCGGTGAATCCGTACAGCAGGGAATGCTCAAGCTCCTTGAAGGATCCGAGGTTGAAGTTCCCGTGGGTGCATCCAGCAAGGGAGCAATGGTTCCTCTTGCAACGGTCAATACCAGAAACATTCTCTTCATCTGCGGCGGAGCATTCCCCGGACTTGAAGATATAATCAAGCAGAGACTCTCCAAAACCAATTCCATCGGTTTCGGAGGAACTCTGAAGGATTCTTATGAGAACGACCCCGATATCCTGTCCAAAGTAACAACCGAGGATATCAGAAAATACGGAATGATCCCCGAATTTATCGGCCGTCTTCCTATTATCACGACCCTTCAGATGCTTACGAAGGAAATGCTCATCAAGATCATGACAGAGCCCAAGAATGCAATACTCAAGCAGTATCAGAAGCTCCTTGAGCTTGATGAAGTTAAGCTTGAATTTGCAGACGATGCTCTCGAAGAGATCGCGGATAAAGCAATGGAACTTAAGACAGGTGCAAGAGGACTTCGCAGCATCATCGAAGACTATATGCTCGATATCATGTACGAGATCCCCAAGGATGACAACATCGGTACTGTTACTATCACCGGTGATTATCTAAAGGGTAAGGGAGCTCCTGTAATAGGTATGAGAGGTATAGAATGAGTTCCGTTATACAAGGCACAACCATATACCTTCGCCCTATCACCGAATCCGATACTGACATGGTCCTTGCCTGGAGAAATTCCGACAGGACTGTCAGTAATTTCTACTACCGCACTCCTATCAGTACGGAAGACCATCTTAACTGGATCCGTAATAAAGTAAATACGGGTGAAGTCTATCAGTACATTGTCTGTATGAAAGAAGGCGATGTGCCGGTTGGCTGCGTATATCTCCAGCACATAGATACTGCGACTCTCACCGGAGAAACGGGAGTATTCTTTTCAGAGGATGCGCCTGCGGGTAAGGGACTCGCTACGGAAGCGGTTAAGCTCATCGGAGAAAAAGTCGGATTCGAAATGCTGGGACTTCTTCATCTGACAGCAAAGGTTATGGAGAAAAATACCGCCAGCAGGAGAGTTCATGAAAAGTCCGGATACAGACTTGTAAAAACAGTGCAGGGCGAATCCTGCACGGACGGTGAGATCGTAAATTCTCTTTTTTTTCTCAAAGATGCGGATAAGACAGTTATCCCGAGAAAGACGCTTATAAAGCCTCATACCGGTAAGATCACCGAAACGGATGACGGATATCTGATCGAAGTTCCCGGTTCAAAGAGCATTACTAATCGTGCTCTTCTTATTGCCATGCTTGCGGAAGGAAGTACGGTTCTTAACGGTGTGCTTTTTTCCGATGATACCGAAAGCTTTTTGAATTGCATGGACAGCCTCGGGATTGAGACGATTGTGGACCGCGAAAAATGCACAGTAACCGTAAAAGGATGCGGCGGAAATATCCCTATGAAGGAGGCTTCTCTTAACGTGGGCTCTGCGGGAACGGCTGCAAGATTTCTTACCGCGGTTCTCGGCCTCGTTAATGAAGGCATCTACCACATGGATTCATCCGACCAGATGAAAAAACGTCCCATGGCACCTCTTCTTAATTCTCTAATCGATCTCGGATGTGAGGTCGAATACGAAGGAGAAGAGGGATTCTTTCCTTTTACACTCAAGCCTCACGGAATAGGTAAATCTGAGACCGCGGTTGATATAGACAAGAGCTCCCAGTTTCTGAGCGCTCTTATCATAGCATCCGCATTTATCAAGCCGGATCTGAAGATAGACGTCACCGGCAAGCACGGCATGACCTATGTTGAGATGACCAGGAAGATGGTAAGTGAGTCAGAGGGACGGTTCTCTCTGACTCACTCCGAAGGAGCGAGTCAAGGAGAACCGTCCCTGCTGACTCACTACTCCATCGAGCCCGATGCCTCAGCTGCTGCTTATTTCTTCGCCATGTCCCCTCTCATCGGAAAATCCGTAACCATCACAGGCCTTCATGAAGACTCCATGCAGGGAGACACAGGCTTTGTAAAAGTACTCCAAAATATTGGATGGATTAACTATGAAGATACCCCGGAAGGAATTAGGGTCAGTTGTGACAATGGGGACGTACCCCATTGTCAGAAGGATTCCCTGACAAAGGGGTACGTCCCCAATGTCACTATCGACATGTCTTCCTGCTCCGATCAGACCATTACCCTTGCTGCCATTGCTCCCTTCACAGGCAAGAATATCCGAATCACCGGTATATCCCATATCAGAGTTCAGGAAAGTGATCGCATAAGCGCCATCGTGACCGAATTAAATAAACTTGGGGTAAAGTGTTCAGAAGAGGGAGACGATATATTAATTGACGTATCATGCCCTCATCCGGCAGAAATAGAAACTTACAACGACCACAGAATGGCTATGGGCTTTTCTCTGATAGGACTTGCGGTACCGGGAATAACCATCCTTAATCCGTCGTGCTGCGGAAAGACCTTCCCCGACTACTTCGCATATCTATATGAAATAATGAAGCGTCCCCACTGTCACCTGTGATATAATTTACGAAAACGATCTTCGGAGGCTCATTTGGAAGAAGCATCTGAACAGAAGAAAAGAAGTGCAATCGTCCGTATCTTAACCGGAACGGACAGCGTTAATCACCAGGAAATCCTGGAGATTCTTTCGATTGCAGTAATCGTAGTCCATGTTATGATGGTTTTCCTATTCCATATCATGGGCGTCTGGCAGCTTTCCCTCTATAACATCATCGTAACCGCATATTATTCCTACTGCTATACCACTGTCCGTGAGGGCAAGGTAAGGCTTGGATATATACTGACCTTCTTCGAGATAGTGGCACAGATGATCCTCACCACTCTGATCGTCGGATGGAGCGTCGGATTCTATGCTTACGTCATCGCACTTATCCCGCTTTACTACTACATAAACATGTTTCTTGGAAGAAACGGAGATCATCCTTTTACCCCCTATATCTGGGCGATGATCACCTTCGGAGTTTTCCTCGGAACCTATATCCTTAACCTTAACATCAGTCCCGTGAAAGAACTAGAGACGACGCAGAAGGTTTTGATCTTTATTTTCAACTCCTTCTTCGCTTTTCAGCTAATTGCCTGGATGTCGCATTTTCTGGTGCTTGGATATAAGAAGTCCCTCCACGATATGGCTGAAAAGAATGCGTCGCTGGACATTGCGGCAGGTCAGGATTCTCTTACCAAGCTATACAACAGACGTACCATGGAAGAGAAGCTTGATAAGGCCATGGAAGAGGCCAAGACAAACGGAACCATCTTCAGCCTTGTAATGGGAGATATAGATTTCTTCAAGAAGATCAATGACTCATACGGACATGATTGCGGAGATGTGGCTCTCGTATCAGTTTCGGATATCTTGAAAGCCTGCGTAAGAGACGGCGATTACGTCTGCAGATGGGGAGGCGAGGAATTCCTCCTTCTCATATCAGGTAACAGAGGCGTGGCAACAACCGTCGCTGAACGTATCAGATCCAGAATAGAAAACAATGTTGTTGAATTCTCCGGTAACAAGATCAGATTCACAATGACCCTCGGCGTATCCACATACGCTCCCGGCTATTCCCTGGAATCACTTATCAATCAGGCCGACGAAAATCTCTACTACGGCAAAGAACATGGCCGAAATCAGGTCGTTGCTTTAAAACCTCACAGATGACAATAGATATGACATAAGGGACGCATCAGATTTGTCACCCGGTGACAAATCTGATGCGTCCCTTATGTCATCTACTCTTTTAGCAGCCGCATAAGATCCGGAATATCATGCTTCAATGTTTCAAATACAATATTTAGATCGATGTTGCCGTAATCATGAACTATACGATTTCTTAGACCAATCAGCTCATTCCATGGCATATTAGATTTCACTTCTTTATATTCCTCGGAAAGTCGTTTAGAGTTCTCTGAAATCTGAATCATTCTAAAGAGCATTGAATCGAGCAGAATTTCATTTTCATTTAATTCTTGGTAGTCAACATTTTTCATGTGAGCATTAATGAACTCGATATCCGTTATGATCTTGTCCAAATAGTAATTATCATTTTTCACATTATCCATATATCTTGATTCCGTCTTTTAATATCTCGTCTGTCAGCTCAAGATTATCCCTAAGTTGCTCGAGGCTAAGGACATCCACCTTTTTATGGAGTGAAGTTCTTAGCTTTTCGACCATTCCATAAAATTTTAGTCCTTTTACATCGGATGAAATCAGCAGATCCACATCGCTGTTTCCCTGAGCCTTTCCTTTCGCATAAGACCCAAATAAAAAGCAATAATGAACAGGATACTCGGAAAAAACATCGGTGCACTTATCTTTAATATATTCCAAATCCAAAATACCGTGTTCTTCGTCTATTGGATTTATGGAATTAAGCTTATCAATAATGTAACTATATTTTAATGTCCCGATTTTACCTTCATCATTCTCATAGGATTTATAAGACCTTAAGGAAATGCCAAGTATTTCTGCCGTCTGCTGTTGGGTCAATTTCTTCTGTTTCCTCAAATCCTTGATAGTGTTCATAATGCACCTCCATTATGGATAGTGTGCAATATTTGCACTTTAATGTCAATACAAAGTGCAAATATTGCACTTTGTAAAAATAAATGTGCATTTACGGGAGATAGGCGATATGCCTATGAATGGAAGAAAATATTTCACGGATAGGGAAATACTATTATAAATAACTAAAAAATGCAAAAAAATAATGGGAACGCATCAGATTTGTCACCCGGTGACAAATCTGATGCGTCCCTTCTGTCATCTTAATATTCTATCGGCCCTATGGTCGTCTTATACACATATCGGAAAAATATCACCGACAAGATTCCCGATGCCACCTCGGCTATGATGAAGCTGAGCCATACCATGTTTACATTGCCCGTTACCTCTGCAAGGATCCATGCCGCAGGTATCAGTACAACCAGCTGTCTGCAGATGGATATGATAAGAGAGAAGATACTCTTGGAAAATGCCTGAAATACGCTTCCGAGGGATATGGCAACCGCTGCGATGGGGAAGTGAACCGCAATGATCCTGAGTGCGGGAATACCGATTGACTTCATGTTCGCGTCAGCTTCGAAAATATCAAGGAGCATGTCCGGAATCAGCTCGAATACCAGGCTTCCGACCAGCATTATTGCGACAGCTGCGATGACTCCGAAACGGAGTGCTTCATCGATACGTTTACGCTTCTTTGCACCGTAATTGTATGCAAGCACCGGTATGATACCGTTGTTCATGCCGAATACCGGCATGAAGAAAAAGCTCTGAAGCCTGAAGTAAGAACCGTATACCGCACGCGCGGTCTCTGCAATATCCGTAAAGAATCCCAGGATCATGTTCATAAGATAACTCATGACAGATCCGATGGACATCATCAGGATCGAGGGGACTCCGACCCTGTAGATACGGGCGATTGCCTCGGTATCCGGATGGATGATCTTCTTAAGATCGAAAGTGATCTCCTTGTTTTTCCAAAGGTTAAGTACGATTGAAACAATCGCAGCTATAGTCTGACCTACAACCGTTGCAACAGCGGCACCTGCCATTCCCAGTTTGGGGAAGCCGTACAGACCGAAGATCATGATGGGATCTAAGATCATGTTGATAATGGCACCCGTAAGCTGGGATATCATCGAATAGAATGTAAGTCCAGTTGACTGAAGGAGACGTTCAAAGGTCATCTGGAAAAAGAGACCCAGCGAGCAGACCATAACTATCTTCAGATAAGTGGTACCGTAATCCAGAATGACCGAGCTTTCCGTCTGGCCTGCCAGAAAGGGCTCTGAAACGAACAGTCCGAGGAACAGGAATACTACGAAACTGCAAAAAGCAAGGAAGATTCCCGTATTTGCCGCAGCATTTGACTTATCGAAACGCTTCTCCCCCAAAGAGGTCGAAAGCATAGCATTGATACCTACACCGGTTCCCGAACCGACAGCGATCATAAGCATCTGAAGCGGAAGGGCGAGAGATACCGCGGTAAGTGCAGCCTCTTCGATCTTAGCTACGAAAAATGCGTCTACGATATTGTAAAGAGCCTGAACCAGCATCGAAAACATCATCGGAAGCGACATACTTACGATAAGCCTCGGAACAGGCATAACCCCCATTTTATTTTCTCTAGGTGTGTTGTTATCCATAAATTTATAATCCCTTCTATAAAACATGCCTTTCTATTATAGCGTTCCCGTCAAACTCTTTGCAATTAAAAGAATAACCGCCTAAGCGGTTATTCAAGATATGATTCAATATCATGCTTTTGGAGCACCGATCTTTTTGAGAGTTAATGTATATCCGAGAGAATTCAGATATTTTAGTACGGTTTCTATTGTTCCGCTTTTCCCTTTTTCCATTCTGCTAACAGCTTGCTGCGATAATCCGGTCATGCGACTGATATCACTCTGAGTAAGCGAACAGGCTTTTCTGGCATCGATCATTTCCTGTTTAAATGCCATTTCTGCCAAAAATAATTCGTGCTGCTTCTTAAGCTTGGGATCGGATTTGATCAAATCCTCTATTATCTTATTTTCTCTTTCGGGGTCATTTTGTTTTAGCATGTTTTTCCACCTGTAGTATGGTAGGTACAAATACTCAATAAAAAATTTCACACCATTTATACATCAAAAATGATGTATAGTCAACGGAAAATAAACCTATAAAATTGGCAGGTATTGTGCTATTGTTGATTCATTAAGAACTTTATCTTGTTGAAGGGAGAATAAATCTTATGAACACCAAAACCAAAAAGATCACTGCCGCAGGAGCACTCCTTGCCATCTGCATCGTAAGCCAGCTCTTCAAGAACTTCAGTGTCTACATCACTGGTCCCATCATCAACGCCTGCCTTCTCATTGCCGTACTAACCTGCGGAATCTTCTGGGCAGCGGTCCTTGCAATCGTAATCCCTGTCACCGCATTTTTCATTACGGGTGCTCCCATTATGAAAGTAGTACCTGCCATCATGCCCCTTGTTATGCTCGGAAATCTGGTTATCGTATTTGCTTTCTGGGTATTTGTCCGTAAAAACAAAAAATACCTTAACATCCTTATCGGTGGAATAGTCGGAAGCGTTGCCAAGGCAGCAGTCATGGCCCTTACCATCTCATACGGAGTCCTCTCCGTGGTCACCCTGCCAGAGGCACTCCAGGCAAAACTTCCCATCCTCAGAACGACCTACTCTGTAACACAGCTTTTAACAGCTCTTATCGGGGTAGCCTATACTCTTGTTATCTGGACAGCTCTCAAAAAAGCTTTCACAACCGAATAAATCAATAGGAACGGTTCTTCTTAGCTAATGATTTGCTTCCTGGGACAGAGGGGGGCGCTTTTGCTGTGTCAACAAAAAAGCTGACAAAAACAAAAGCGTCCCCTCTGTCATCTGATTACATGTTAGACGATTGTAGTGAAGCCTATAGCATGCTGTGAAACTAACAAAATGAATTTTTAGAAAGGTTTTAATGAGAAAAAATCACAAAAAACTTGATATAAGTCGCTGAAAATGATACCCTCATGTATGAGGATTCATAGATATGATAGGAGGGTTATCATGTTAGCTCAGTTTACTATGAAAAATGTTCTTTCCTTTAAGGATGAGACCACTATCGACTTGACTTCAATTAATGCTTATAAACAGCATAAATATAATCTAATCAACGGCGTTAACGATAATTTTGTAAGGTTTGCCGCTATTTATGGTGCAAATGCCAGTGGAAAATCAAATTTATATTTTGGGTTACTTTTTTTTAGCAGTGTTGTTGTCAGTTCGATGAATAACACAGTTGATAAAACTGAGGATAATATTCTTAAAAGGTATTATCATCCATTTAAATTTACCGAGGAAGAAACTCCGTCGGAATATCAAATTGTATTGGTTGATGATAATAATGAATATAGATATGGATTTGAATTTACCTCTGAAAAGATTGTTAGTGAGTGGCTTTATAGAAAAGACCTCTCAACAAATCGTCAATCTATGATTATAGAACGATCTGAAGCTGATATTAGTTTAGGGGCATCAGTTAGAAAAGAATGTGAAAAGTATAAAGATGAGATTCCTGGGTCTGCATTAATGCTTACTTTTTTTAGCAGATTATCTCTTCAGGCTGATATTTTCACTAAGGTTTTCTCAGATATTAATCATATGATGTTTTTTGATGCAAATCATTTTGAAGAGAGACGATATATTGAAAAATTGCTTTCTGGTGCGATTGATGAAAATAAGGAACAGTTGATTGATTTCTTGCATGCGATTGATACCGGAATAATTGATATTGGATATGAAAAGGTCCCTCATGGAGTAGCTTTTTATACTTGTCATGTCGGAGAAGATAAAAAAATATATCAGTTAAATTTGTTTAGAGAGTCACAAGGCACTTTAAAAAGTATTGTGATTTTTATTTTGGCGTCTGCAGTTATTAGAGATAATGGAGTAATGATAGTTGATGAATTAAATACTAAACTCCATCCGTTGCTGATGAAATTCATCATTGATCTCTTTAAGAATGAAAAATCTAGGGCACAATTAATCTATACAACGCATGATACCACTTTGCTGGATACTAAATTTTTCAGGAGAGATCAGGTATGGTTTGTCGAAAAGAACGAATTTGGTTATTCAAAACTGACTGCTCTTTCAGACTTTAAGATTCGCTCAGATGCATCTTTTGAAAAAGACTATCTCTCAGGTGTATATGGCGGAATTCCAACCCTTTTGGATTATGAAATGGAAATGGGGGATTAAATGGGAAGTGATGATCTTTTCAAAAAAAGAAGACAGGAAAGGGAGAAACGTTCTCATGATTTCAAACTTCCCAAAGCAAATTCCTATCTAATTGTTACAGAGGGAACAAAAACTGAGCCGTTTTATTTCGATGGCTTGAAAAGGGCTATCAGGCAATTTGTCGGCGGGGCTATTGATGTTGTTACAGCTCCTGAGATTGATATTCAAGGGAAGGGAGCATCGACGGAAAAACTGATCGAGATAACAGAACAACTTGTTAGTAAAGCCAAGATCATATACAAAAATGTTTGGGTGATTTTTGATAAAGATGATTTCTCAGATTTTGATGATGCTGTCGAAATCGGAAAACAAAAGGGATATTCTGTTGGCTGGAGCAATCAATGCTTTGAATATTGGATATATCTTCATTTTGAATACTGTGATTCTGACTTGCATAGATCAGAGTGGGTGAAAAAACTCGATGCTCTCTTTGTGGATTACGGATTGACTGAAAATGGATATGAAAAGAATATGGAAAATCTTTATGAACTCCTGAATTCGTTTGGTGGGATTGGTACTGCCATCAAAAATGCTAAAAGAAGGATGTCAGACTATGATGAGGCTAAACAGAAACCTTCTGAGATGGCTCCGGGGACAATGGTTTTCAAACTTGTGGAGGAATTAATAAAATATATAGAGGTCTAATTTTGTTGTAAAAAATTTAACAAATGTGAGGCGATACTTATATAATGATGCATTTTTATGAAAAACTAGAGAGGAAAATCGATTTTTCAAAGGAATATTTAAAAATTGAGAAAATCGTCTGCAATGAGAACTATTTATCATCTGATGTGTACGGTCATTACGTCACTTTAGATAAATGGATTGAAGAAAATTTTAGTAAATGGAAAAATAGAAAGAACTATACATCATTTGCTGAAGTAAGGGAGCAGTGTGGTTTTTCTGTTGAACATAAAAAAGATCAGTTATTATTTCGATCAAAGGTATCGATGGAAGATTATTTTTTGTATGCTGAGATGCTGTCAAATCTTGTTATTGATTTGGTAATGGTTTCGTCTTCTGAAATGAGCAGAGACTTGAGCAAACGTTTTTCATTTGTGTTATCTACGATTAAAGAAGTAGTCGAAATATGCGGATATGAGCTTGTTGATAATGGCGGTACTAAAATGATTATACTAAAAAATCCGGCGGCTATAGAGGTTGCTGATAAAAATCCGGAGCTAGCGGAGGTTATTGTTGAATATAATCACTATTTATTAAAGGGAAATTTAGATAAAAAGCAAGATATTTTGATGAAAATCGCTAGGGCGTTGGAACCTAAAAAAGATGTGCTTAATCAAATAGATAAGAACAAGACAACGGATTTCTTTTATCTCGTTAATGAAATGAATATCAGGCATAATAATATTGAATCGGGTACAAAAAACTATAGTCCTGCGTTTGATACTCTTTCTGCTAATGATAAGGAAACGTATTATGATCTTATTTATGAACAAGCTCTGTTATTATATATGCTTTTGGGGCAACTCGAAAGAAATAAATTGATTGAGACATACAAGGAGAACTCAAAGGCTTATAAAGAATGACTTTTGAAACAGCTACCCCCTGTTTTGCAATGAAATCATTAATTATCATGGTAAGTTACAGGTTTTTATTCGGATACTGAATTGATAACTGGAGTACATAGGTGGTTCTCAGAAATATTTAGCTATAGCCGAAAAACATAGTGCGGGAGGTGAACAATTCAAAGTCTCCATGGGGGAAAGACTGAAAAGGAGCTTGTTGCCGAAGGGTAAACTACTGACTGGGCTGGAGGTAATGATGCTAAACCAGAACTGTCTCCCTGGATCTTACACATAAATTAAAGAAACTTTAAATATCCAAGCTGCTCTTTATGGTATAATACCCGTGACTATGAACAGCTTTATCACAAAAGTTAAAAATGATAAGCCCCTGCAGCGCCGCATCAATATCTTCATAGATATCTGCCTTATCGCCGCAGCCATCCTCTCCACCGTAAAGCTCATCATACTGGGACTTACCGTTGATGAAGAATACGCCGTGATCATGGCCTACCGGAATGCCATAGGAGATGGAATGTTTAAGCTCATGTGGGAACCACACCAGACATCCGGCTTTATCTGCACCGCCCTTATAAGGGCCTTTATTAATGTTACGGGTAAAACAGATCACCTCGTGATCTTCCTACGCATCTGCGGCTTTTGCATAGAAGCCCTTGTTTCCGTATTCGTCTATAGCACATTTCGTAAAAACTATTCTCGCCATTTGGCGTTTTGTGCATCTCTTTTATCCTTTCTGATCCTTCCCAAGTGGATCCTTACCCCCGAATTCTCAAATATCCTCATATGGAGTTTTATCTGCCTTATGATGTGCATCATGAGGATATATTCAGGTGACGGTAATAAGATGCTGTGGCCTGTCCTTGCCGGGATCTTTACCTGCATCGCCATCCTTGCCTATCCCAGCTGTATCCTTGCAGCTACCTTTATACTGATTGCAATTCACTTTGCGGGTGTGAAAACAAAACCTTCCCCCGCCCTCATAACCCTAATTACCTGTGTAGCCTTCGGGCTTGCTTACATCGGATACTTCCTGACTAAGATGTCGTTAAGCGATTTTGTCTTCGGAATCAGGCAGATGCTCTCCGACGGATCACATAGCTCAGTATCGGGGAAAGTATCCTGGATACTGACGGAAACGGTCAGCTGGATCATACCTTTACTGATCATTATAGCTGTAAGCTTGCTGATATATATAATTTGCCAAAAAGTCAATAAACGGAAGGGCAAGCCTTCGTCCTTTGCTCTGACTATGCTGATCGTATCAGTACTGTATCAGCTTATCTATTGGCTCATCCCCTCTAACCTTTACTTCAACAGGCCTTTATTGTATCTTTACATAGCCTTTATTACGGGGCTGTTAGCCTGCCGGGATAACAAATCCCTCATACGGATCTTCTTCATCCCTAATATAGCCATATGGGCCTGCGTAATGCTGGTGACCAATACGGGCTTCAGGGTAACCGGAGCCTTCCTCATGCCCTGTATCATCTTAAGTATGGTTATCCTGTGCGATGAGAAGAAATTACAGGCTGCTAGGCTTTCCATGCTCCTGATGATCTTCATCTTATTCTTCGCAAGAGGATGGCTTGTCATGGAAAACAACGGATATAAGGAAACGGTCCAATATGTTAAGCAAAAGGCTCTGTCCGGTCCTGCGGAGGGCATCTACTGTGTATACAATGACGGCTATGCCTATAACACCGCATCCGACCTCCTTGAAGCATATGCCTCGGAGAACGATACAATCCTAGTAGCAGGAAGTCATAGCCACTGGTATATGCTGGGGGATTACAAGATCGGGACATACTCCACTATAAGTACCCCTACCTTCGATGAGAGACTCCTTGAATACTATGAGCTGTATCCGGACAGAAAGCCGGATCTGGTCATAGGAGAAGATGGCTCCGAGGAGCTTGAAGCGGTAGTGAGTCTTATGAAACCCGGTGAGCCTTTGGAAAGGCGTAACGGGCTGGTAATATACCGCTTGTAAATGGTATAATAAAATGTCACGCACAATAGTGAACGTTATAAAAATATAGTAAGACGGGAATCAGAATGAACAAGCTTAAGAACTTCGTTAAAAGTATAGAACACTGGAAAGTAATATCCGCATGTCTTGTTGTATATGACATAATTGCGGTAAATGTATCATACCTTGCTGCTCTCTGGCTTAGGTTTGATACTAGGTATTCTGCTATCCCTGTAAATTACCTTGATGCATTCATCAAGTTTTCGCCTATATACACGGTACTGTGCATATTCATATTCTGGAAACTGCGCCTGTATAACAGTATCTGGAGATTTGCAAGCTATAACGAACTGATCAGATGCATACTGGCCGCGATCATTGCCTTC
>JAEEXJ010000002.1 GCA_016291475.1 Lachnospiraceae bacterium
TTTACATACCGAAATACTTCTTCACTCACGCGGCGTCGCTGCATCAGAGTTTCCTCCATTGTGCAATATTCCCCACTGCTGCCTCCCGTAGGAGTTTGGGCCGTGTCTCAGTCCCAATGTGGCCGTTTGCCCTCTCAGGCCGGCTACTGATCGTCGCTTTGGTGGTCCGTTACACCGCCAACTGGCTAATCAGACGCGGGTCCATCTTATACCACCGGAGTTTTTCACACTGATAGATGCCTATCCGTGCGCTTATGCGGTATTAGCAGTCGTTTCCAACTGTTGTCCCCCGGTATAAGGCAGGTTACCCACGCGTTACTCACCCGTCCGCCACTAAGTATATAAAAAAGCAAGCTTCTAAATATACTCCGTTCGACTTGCATGTGTTAAGCACGCCGCCAGCGTTCATCCTGAGCCAGGATCAAACTCTCAATAAAAGTTTAATCTCAGCCAGTCTTAAACTGGCTTATCCATAATCTACTGATTAAGGTTTTGTTCGTCTCTGAAATTTCTATGCCGGTTTCGAGTTCCGGCTTTAATAGGAATTTTCAGGGATGCATTAGTATTGAATTATCAAGGAACCACAGGCCATCGGCCTGAACGGAGAAGGAGGGATTTGAACCCTCGCGCCGCTATTAACGACCTGCACCCTTTCCAGGGGTGTCTCTTCAACCACTTGAGTACTTCTCCAAAGTACCATGCTTGAATTAAAAGCAAGTATGAACAGCCATTAAAAATGGTCTGAAATGTCTGAGCGGAGAGGGTGGGATTCGAACCCACGCGCCCTTTCGGACAAACGGTTTTCAAGACCGCCTCGTTATGACCGCTTCGATACCTCTCCAGGCGGCTGATTCAGCACAAAAAAAGAAAAGCGCCAGCACAGCGGCAACGTTTATATTATCAAAGGTACCGCCCTTAGTCAACAATAATTTGAAATATTTTTTGATTTTTTTTCGGAATTTTTTTAAGAGGGTTTTCAGCCTTTTCAGGACTGCTTTTTCCCGGTCAGATAATACACTGCCAAGGCCGTTCTGTGAGACAACCCTTCCTTGGACAGAATATTCGTAATATAGTTTTTAACCGTCCCTTCAGATATATATAACTTACCTGCAATCTCTTTGTTGGACAGGCCATCCGCCACCGCCCTTACTATCTCCAATTCACGATCCGTATATCCGCTTCCGTCAAAGCCTTCGCCCGCCGCTCCGGTCCCATCCATAGTTTTCATTATGGAATCCAATATGTTTTCTTCCATAACTCCCGCTCCGCTATATACGGACTTTATCATCTGCTTCAGATGATCCGGGGTATGATTTTTAATGAGATAGCCCTTCGCACCTTTTGCGAGAGCCTTTCTGACCAGTTCATCGTCATCAAAAGTAGTCAGGATGAGCACTTTACCCAGGTTCTCTTCTACGATGATCCCGGTAGCTTCTATCCCGTCCATGACAGGCATCTGTATATCCATCAATATGACATCTGCGCCATATTTTCTGGCGGCGTTAACAGCTTCCTCACCATTAGATGCACAGGCTAAAACTTCAAATTCATCATCAACATCAAGAATGATCTTCATGCCGTCACGCACAAAGTCACTGTCGTCGGCAATTATCACTTTTATCTTATCCATAGGATCTCCTATTCAATGGGAAGAAGCATATTTACCTTAAAACCCGCTTCGCTTTCTATGACAAGGGTTCCGCCGGCTTCTCTTACCCTTCTTCGCATCCCGGCTATTCCCATTCCGTCAACCACTTTCTCACAGCCTTTTCCGTTATCGCTGATCGTACATCTCACTCTTTTATTCATGACCATGATTCCAATAGTGATACCCGTGCATCCCGAATACTTCAAGGAATTTGATATAGCCTCAAAAGCATTATCAAGTATTATCTCCCAGATCTCATCACTTATAAGAGTCAGATCCCCCTCGGACGAGAGCTCGGTCTCCACTCCTTTATCCCTGCAATCATCACATAATTTATAAAGCTGAAGCATTGCAAGTTGTTTCTTTTCCGGACGTTCCTTCCTAAGGATCATGCGTATCTCATCCATGCCTGTACGCAGGCTGTCGATCACTCCCTGGATTATTCCGCGGGTACGTTCCGGATCTTTATCCATAAGTACCTTCGCGGCTTCGAGCTGATATATCGACCCGTTGATATTATGTCCCAATTTATCGTGAAGAGTCTGTGAAAGAGATGCCCTCTCTTCCAGTATCTGGTTTTCTGCCATGAGCATGCTTTTTCTTTTTTCGTCTCTGGCCTTGTATTCCGTACGGATGATATCCTGCTTGAGGTTCTGCTCATTGATGGTGTCTTCGATCACAAGTTTCCTGTACGCAGCAACCACAACATTGTGCTGTATATAGCAGGCACTCAGAAGTAAAAGTACGATCAGTCTGACAGGTGCCTGTCCGGACTCTCCGGCAAAAGAAAACAAAAGCGGAACGAAATAAATCCGAAAATCCACATTTTTAAAAAGCGAGATTCCCTCATACAAAGTCAGATAGCCGGAGAATATAAAACTGTTCCCCTCCAGGAAGATCAGTAAAGCAAGCGCTGCAAAATGTATAAAGAATAAAGCGATACGGAAACGGCCTTTAAATAATTCCTTGAGTGCAAATGTACCTGCATAGAGCGAAACAAGCAGGAGCATCCTCACGGATACTCCTGTATCATTTATCACCGCTGTGATCCCATATGCCAGAAGCACCGACATTATGAGCATCTTCATCGGGATAAAATAATTTTGTTTCAATTTCTCCATCAGGTATTATTCCTCATTCTTCGAATATCTGATACCCACGCTTCCGAAGCTGATGATAGTAAATAGATAAGCAGTCATAATACATAATAGCATAATTACAGTCCTGCCGCTCTTTAAGAAAATCTCATCCGCAACATCCATAAACCATTTCTGAGGCATAAGCGATGAGAGGAATTTAACCATGGTTGTTACGTTGGTCAAAGGGAAGAATGTTCCCGCCAGCATGGATGAAAAAGACCAGATTGTAAAGGCAATTATGTTTGCCGTCATAACATCCTTCGAAAAGACACCTATCATAATACTCATGCTGGTAAAGATAAGCCCCATCAGGAATAAAAGGATCAGAAGTGACCATTTGGGTATTCCGTAATCGCCACCCATAAACAGCATCCCTATACCAAGCATTCCGGTAAGTGCCGTTGTTCCGAATATACCTGTTATAAACTTGGCCATAAAATATAAAATCGGAGACAATCCCGAAATATCGATCCTGATAGCAACTTTATCCCTGCGTTCTTCCATAATGGTATGAGCTACAAATATACCGCAGAATACATATCCGAGCGTCATAAACGCCATTGCATATCCTATGGATACTTTATAGTCGATCTGTTCGTTCGTAAGGAGTGTATCCCCGGAACTTTCGATCGTAACAGTTTTACCCGCACAGATACTTTCAGGCGCCGAATCCCCGTATGTGTTAAGTATCCCGCAGATAATGTTCATCTCGTCTTTCAGGATATCCGATCTGGGATCATCGGATAATATTGAAACTATCAGCCCATCCTCAGCCCTGCCTTCGGATAATACGGATTCAAACGATGATGATATATAAATTGAAGCATTCATCCTGTCGTTTACTCCGTCATATTCTGTACGAAGCGCGTAATCTTCCTCCGTCATATCGGAATCTTTTGCCCTGCATATCTTAAACAGCCCACCCTCTGTGAGATACTTTGCAAGTGTCTCGGATGCAGAGCTGCATGAGGCATCATAGATCTTTATGACAAACTTTCCGTCTCCGTTATAATATGCGACCTTGTCGGATGTACCCGAAAGTTCCGTAACGGTATCGTCATCGGTATGATAATATGTCGAATTATTATTGTGATTGTTAAGGAGCAGTAATGAAGCGATCGGAGTGACTATAAGAAAAAACCAAAATCCCTTATTTCTAAGGAGAAGTTTTAACCCGGATATTATCAAAGCTTTCATGCCTTAACCCTCCTCTTTATTTTGGCGGTAAGCAAAGTTGCCGCAGCAAACACAGCCGACAAAAGGCAGCAATATATTATTGCGCTTGCAGCATAATCGCTCCTTCCCATAACAGACATTTCCGTAAGCGCCCTGTTTATGTGATATATGGGGCATATATTCTTAAGGGAATCCGAGAAAGATGAAAACATATATGTTTCAAAGGAACCGCCGATAAAACCCATTGTCCATACCAGGATAAAAGTTATGATAATGGTCACCACATTGCTTTCACACAGATAATAAATAAACATTCCCATGGTGGTTGCTGCCAGTACGCTGACTGCCAATATGAGCAGGGAAAGAAGCGGATTCCCCCATTTGACATCAAGGCACATTGCAGAAAGCAGTGCGGTTATCGATGTACATATAACCACCGTCAGAAACGTGGGAATCATTTTCTCAAGATATATCCCTGCATCTCCCATTCCCGATACCAGATATTTTTTCTCAATACCGTCTTTCTTCTCTCCGAAAAGAAGTCTTGATGCACAGACGATCGCACACCATCCGAAATAGACCACATAGATTATGCCGTAGTAATCGCCTGCATCTATGGCAGGAATGTAATAGGGACGTTTTACTTCAATATCGGTTTTTGAATAACCGTAGAATACATTGTCAAAAAAAGCTTTCAGGAAAAATGCCGCAGCACGGCCTCTTGTGTCATTCATTTTATAAAGCGTATAGTCATCACTTCCGAATACCACGAACCCTCCGAGGTCATCTTCATGGATTGTTTTTTCCGGATCCGCATCCGTATATTCTTTCATGATGATACCCGCATCACTTGATGCTGTCTTAAGAGACGGCACAAGCACCTCATATGAGCTTCCTTCCTCAATGTAATATCCCACGGTGAATTCATCGGGAACTTCATAGCTTTCCATAAGTGACGTAAAAGCACTTATGAGCACCACCGATACCACTATGGGAGCAAATACATAGATGAATATGTTACCGGCACTTCTCAGCATCAGTTTCAGATTATTTTTTATCAAATACCTGATCATACAGTTATCTCCACGCTCTTTAAATATCTCTGAGTTTCTTACCGGTAAGGGTCAGGAACACCTCCTCAAGAGTTATGGAAGATGTATCATCCACAACCAGTTTTTTGAGTTCCTCCGAGGTTCCGGTAGCGATTATCTTTCCGTTATCCATAATGGCTATTCTGGTGCATATGCTTTCCACTTCTTCCATGTAGTGGCTGGTATATATGACGGTTGTGCCTTTTCTGTTCGACTCTTTGATCTTCTCCAGTATGAAGTTTCTCGATTGGGGATCGATACCTACGGTAGGTTCGTCAAATATGAGAAGATCCGGATGATGACCTATAGCGCATGCAATATTCAGTCGTCTTTTCATTCCACCCGAAAAATTCTTTGCATAGTCATTTCTTCTGTCCCACAGCCCGACATACTCCAGAGATTCCTTTACTCTGTCTTTAAGTTCATTACCCTTTATCCCGTACAGTGAAGTAAACAGTTCAACATTCTCCCACGCCTTCAGACTTCCGTGTATGGCAAGATCCTGAGGAATATAGCCCAGTTTGGAACAAAGCTCTTTATTTCTCCTGCCAAAATCCTTTCCCATAAATTCAACACTTCCGAGTGTCGGTCTTACGATATTGCATATCATATTCATAGTGGTGCTTTTTCCCGCGCCGTTCGGACCAAGGAGTCCGAAGACCTCTCCTTTTTTTATCTCAAGGTCCACGTTATCAACCACCGCTCTGTTTTCATATTTCTTGGTAAGTTCGTTAAGCTTTAAGATTGTTTCCACAGCCGCGCCTCCTTTTCATCTGTAAAGAGGATATCAGTTTTTTCCGGCACGCATCAGTGAAAAAAGAAAGATTTTTGTATATGACTTTTGTCACATAATAAAAGTTCCCGCAGAATATCCGCGGGAACTCTTAAGAAACAAACATATGATCAGACATTAATTTGCAGTGTCGTCTTCTGCCTCTATCCTAGCTTTTCTTTTCAGTAAAAGAGGCATGATCAGTTCGTCATAGACAAAGGAGAAAATTGCCGCAAAAGGGATCGCAAGTACGATGCCTGCGGGTCCGAACAGTTTTCCGCCCACAACGATCGAAATAAGGATAAATGCATCAGGCACACCGAGGGATCCTCCAAACAGCTTGGGTTTGATCAGGTATCCGTCTATGATCTGGATAACAAGTGTGAAAATAAGGAAAATAAGAGCATACATGGGCTCTACCAGTACAAGGATAAACGAGCCTATTATCGCACCGATAAATGGTCCGAAAGTCGGAAGAAGATTCGTCACACCTACAATTACCGAAATAAGGGGTTTATACGGAAGATTAAAGGCAAACATAAGCACTGCATTGACCACGCCCACGATAAAACCGTCAAGAACGTCGAATCCTATATATCTGATAAGAATCTCATGGCACTTCTTCCAGAAGGCAGTATGGGTCGAATATGCCTTATCGGTGAGCAGCGCATGGCGTAGTCTTATGAACCCGGTCTTAAAGCCTTCTTTTCCTGTCATGAAATAGATAGCCAGAATAAAACCGACAACAAGATTAAACAGGCTGCTTCCGACGCTAACGGAAGTGCTCAGGACTTTGCCCATGTTATTGGGAATAGTCTCAAAAAGACCGTACAGGGAATCCTCAAGTGTCTTTTCGATATTACTTACATCAATTCCGAATTTGGAAAGATTGCCGGTAATCTTATCAAAATAGGTGGAAATATTTTCCAGATACGAAGGCGCACTGGAAAACAGCAAAGTGACACTGTCCACAAGTGAAGGAACAAGAGCAACAAATAAAAGTGCTATGGCTAATATGACGATAAGAACCGTAGTTATGACAGCAAGAGAATGCCTTGTCTTTTCCTTTTTGACCTTACGATACAAAGTCCTTTCAAAAAAATTGGCAAGAGGATTCATGAGGTAAGCCATTATTATTCCGCATATTACGGGTGATACGACATTTTTGAACGCGGCAAAGAAATTGCCTATGCTCTCAAAGTGCGTGAGCATGACGTACAAAACCACCGCAAAGCCTGCGGCAAAAGTATAAGCAAACCATTTCTTTTCCAGCAACTCTTTAAGCTTCTTCATAAACGCCTCTGTCTCTTAAACCATGGTCATCTCTTCTTCTGATGAGCGAGTATATAACCTATTGTTCCGGGTGCAAACTCCTCGCGTGCACCGCCCTGTTTTCCGGAGGGCTTTCCGGATCTGTTGTTTCTGCCGTCTCTTCTTTCGTTATTTCTTCTGTCGTTATCCCTTCTGACATTTTCTTTCTTATCCGCATTAGAACTTCCGGATGCGCCCGGAACTTTTCCTGCGGGGGTGTCATCTCCGTCAAGTCTCATGGAAAGAGATATTCTCTGCTTAGCAACATCAACATCCACAACGCGCACCTCAACAATATCTCCTACGGATACAACTTCAAGAGGATGTTTGATATATCTGTCGGTCATTCTGGAGATATGTACAAGGCCGTCCTGATGAACTCCGATATCAACAAACGCACCGAAGTCAATAACGTTTCTGACGGTTCCTTTAAGTATCATTCCGGGCTTGAGATCCTTGATATCAAGGACATCGCTTCTGAGTACGGGCTTGGGCATATCCTCTCTGGGATCGCGGCCGGGCTTTTCAAGCTCATGGAAAATATCGGTAAGGGTGATCTCACCTATTCCGAGTTCCTCGGAAAGTTTGATCTTATCCGCGGTCATCTCAAATTCCTTGATAGCCTTCTCGTCTCTTATCTCACATCCCATCTTATCAAGAAGCTTCTTAGCGGCCGTATAACTCTCGGGATGTACAGATGTCTGGTCGAGAGGTTCTTTTCCGCCGTTTATGCGAAGGAAACCTGCACACTGCTCAAATGCCTTGGGTCCGAGCTTGGGGACTTTCTTGAGCTGTGCTCTGGATTCGAATCTTCCGTTTTCTTCTCTGTATGTAACGATGTTCTTGGCAAGAGCCGCTGATACACCGGATACATATTTAAGAAGTGCGGCCGATGCGGTATTAAGATCTACACCTACACTATTGACCGCATCCTCAACGACTCCGCCGAGTGTTTCGGAAAGCTTCTTCTGATCACAGTCATGCTGGTACTGTCCTACACCGATGGACTGAGGATCTATCTTAACCAGCTCGGAAAGAGGATCCTGGACTCTTCTGGCAATGGAAGTTGCGCTTCTCTGTCCGACGTCAAAATTAGGAAACTCTTCGGTTGCAAGCGCACTCGCGGAATAAACGGAAGCTCCTGCTTCATTGGTAATAACATACTGAACATGTGCTTCGGGAATTTCGCTTATGATCTCCGCAATAATAGCCTCGGATTCTCTGGAAGCGGTTCCGTTTCCTACGGATATCAGGTTGATTCCATACTTTTTAATAAGCGCTTTTACGATCTTCTTGGATTCCTCTACCTTATTCTGGGGCTCTGTAGGATATATGACAACTGTGTCAAGAACTTTTCCGGTAGGATCCACAACAGAAAGTTTGCATCCCGTTCTGAACGCAGGGTCCCATCCGAGCACGGTGCATCCCGCAATAGGAGGCTGCATGAGAAGTTGCTTTAAGTTCTTGCCGAATACGTCGATAGCTCCGTCTTCCGCTTTGGATGTAAGATCACTTCTGATGTCTCTTTCAACCGCAGGTGCGATGAGTCTGTCATATGCATCTTTAACGGTATTCTTAAGAATAGGAGTGGTAAACTCGTTATCCGAAGTGATGAATTTCTTCTCGAGATAACCGATGCAGTTTTCTTCCGGAGCCTTTACAGAGACGGTAAGGATCTTTTCCGCTTCACCTCTGTTAAGAGCAAGAACTCTGTGTCCCGCAACTTTCTTAACAGGTTCATTGTAATCATAGTAATTGGTGTACACCGATTCCGCCTGAGGATCCTTGGCACTCGATACTATAAGTCCCTCATTAACGGTAAGTTCTCTGATAAAGCTTCTCACATCCGCATCATCGGAAATTCTCTCTGCGATGATATCGCATGCACCGGCAATTGCCGCAGCAACATCTTTAACTTCTTTTTCCGCAGCTTTCACGGCAGCTTCTTTGGTATCATTCTCGGGCTTTATGACACCGGTGACATATTTTGCCGCTTCATCTTCAACGGATGAGGTTGCATTCTGCGCCTGGATAAAGTCGGCAAGCGGCTCTAATCCTCTTGCCTTAGCGGCAAGTGCTCTGGTCTTTTTCTTCTGCTTGTAAGGTCTGTAGAGATCCTCGAGTGTAACGAGTTTTTCAGCGGCTTCTATCTTAGCTCTGAGTTCATCGGTAAGCTTGCCCTGCTCATCGATGGAAGCGATGTATGACGCCTTCTTCTCTTCGAGATTTCTGAGATAAACAAGTCTCTCATGAAGAGATCTGAGCTGCTCATCGTTAAGTGAGCCCGTAACTTCCTTTCTGTATCGTGCAATGAAGGGGATGGTATTTCCTTCATCGATAAGTCCGACTGCGGCATCGACCTGTGTCTTCTTGATTCCGAGTTCTTCCGCGATCTTAAGAGATATGTCCAATTTTTGCCTCCAATATTTTCTCCGCCAGTTTAATGTCTTCCGGAGTAGTAATCTTGATATTATCGTAACTTCCCATGACGAGCTTTATTTTAGTTCCGAGATACATATTAACCATCTGTGCATCATCGGTTATCTCGGGAAGTTTGATATCCTTATTTTGTTTGCTGTCTTCATATGCTTTCTTTGCAAGCAGGCACGCTCTGTATATAACATCCGCCGTAAAACACTGCGGCGTCTGCATCAGCCATACATTTCTGCGCGGCGGTTCTTCGGTAACGATCCCGTTTTCGTCCGCAAGTTTGACTGTATCCTTGGTCGGAACCGCTGCTACGCTTCCCTGATCTTCACTTACATTATCAAGACATCGTTTTATTATCTCATCATCCACAAAGGGCCTTGCCCCGTCATGGATGAGTATGACTTCGGGTTTTCCTTCGAATGCTTCGCATCCGCTCTTCTCACATACGGCAAGCACTCCGTTAACAACGGAAAGATATCTTTCCTCGCCGCCGCATACTATATGACTTACCTTATCAAAGCCTCCGCGGTCCACGATATCTCTTATGGTACCGATATCCTCTGCACCCGATACCAGAATGCATTCATCTATGAGATCCGATTTTTGTATTGTGCTTAAGCTGCGGCTTATGAGAGGTTCACCTCCGATATTAAGGAACTGTTTGGGAATATCACTCCCCATCCTTTTGCCTCTCCCGCCTGCCAGAAGTATCAGCGCATTCTTTTTTCTCATATTTTGAAAACGCCCTTCCTGTCGCCTATGGAAAGATTCGGAACCGCATTAAGATCAAGCCCGCTCCTGTATCCCAGCAGGTATTCATAGGAACCCGCCACTCCTATCATCGCTCCGTTATCGGTACAGTAAACCGGCTGAGGTCTCATGAATTCAATGCCCGCCGCTGCACATTCTTTTTCGAACGCTTCGCGAAGTGCGGTGTTCGATGCAACGCCGCCGGCTATCGCAAATTTCTTTACTCCTCTGTCTTTGGCTGCCTGCATGCTGTGACCTACTAGAGTATCGACAACCGCTTTCTGAAACGAAGCCGCAACATTTGCGGAATTTATCGTCTCACCCTTCATATTGCATGAATTGAGATAATTCAAAACCGCCGACTTAAGGCCGCTGAAGGAGAAATCATATTCATTCTCACGAACCTTAGCTCTGGGAAAATCTATGGAATCGGGATCACCGTTTCTCGCTTCCTTATCGATCTTGGGTCCTCCGGGATAGCCGAGGCCTATGGCTCTCGCTACCTTATCAAAAGCCTCTCCCGCAGCATCATCGCGAGTCCTTGCAATGATCTCATATTCTCCGTATCCGGTTACATTGACCAGGTGTGAATGTCCGCCCGACGCAACAAGACACATGAACGGCGGCTCCAAAGACTGATTATCGATGAAGTTGGCGCAGATATGACCTTCAATGTGGTTTACTCCCACTACGGGAATACCCGCTGCCCATCCGAGTGCTTTGGCATGTGCTACGCCGACCAGCAACGCGCCCACAAGGCCGGGGCCGTAAGTGACTGCTATGGCGTCCATGTCCTTAAGCTCTTTCCCCGCTTCGGACAGAGCTTTTTTGACAACCTGATTTATCTTCTCGATATGACCTCTGGATGCTATTTCGGGAACGACTCCCCCGTAGACGGTATGAAGATCTATCTGGGAATAGATAACGTTGGAGAGAACTTCTCTGCAACCTTTTATGACAGATGCCGCCGTTTCGTCGCAGGATGATTCTATGCCCAAAACAAGCAGCTCTTTATTTTCGGTTAATTCATTACTCATAATCATTTATCACCGGACTGATCCTGTGAAGGAGCACCCTCACCGGTCAGATCCACGTTTTCATACAGATCCCATCCGAATATCTTCCATTTCTTATCTGTGGGATCTTTTCTAAGCAAATATATAAGACGAAGTGTGCTGGACTGATTGTTCTCGGTCACATTGTATGTGCACATGAGTCTTGCAAAATGGAATCCGTCCCTGTCGTAATAATCTACGTTGGTGGAATTGGCGACGGAAGCATTGGTTATCTTCCTGCCGTTTTCCCTGTTTTCATCGATATCCTGATGAAGCCTTACAAGATATGTTCCGGTTTCGTTTATCGCCTGAAGATCGGGATCGAATAATTCCCTGGCTCTTACTCCGAGAGAATCGATCTCTTCAGATGTTACGTCATCACGATAATAGCAAAGCATTATCTCGTTGTAATACTTCATGACTTCCTTGGGAGTGGGGGGATAATCATTGGTGATATCCCTGGAAAGTGCAAGTTCAACAGCCGTCATGGTGGCGTCTTTTTGAGCACTCTTAGCCCTTCCGGCCAAATATGAATAGTATCCTACAAGGCCGAAAACAAGGATGATTATTACAATTGTCACACGTATCTGTCCGGACTTCATGGGATCCTTCCCGTTTACTCGTCAAAGTTCAGTTCCATGGTCTCACCGTCTTCCGGAATAAGAGTGTTTTCAAAGATCTTCTTAACACCCGGAGCATATCTTGACGCTCGCCCCATAGATGGTGAAAAATGTGTCAGCCACAATTTATCTACACCTGCATCTGCCGCAAGCTGCGCAGCTTCATACATGGTCATATGTTTCTTCTTAAGTGCTTTCTGCTCATCCTCGGGATCTCCGTACATTCCCTCAAGTATGCACAGATCGCTTCCCGCGGCATTTTCACATATAGCAGGAACAGGTCTGGTATCGGTGCAATAGGTGAGCTTGATACCTTTTCTGTCGGGACCCATTACCATTGACGGAACATAGGTCTTATCTCCGTCTTCCACGGTCTCACCGCTTTGCAGTCTGCTCCAGAATTTGAGCGGAATGTCTGCGGCAAGAGCGGCATCTCTATCAAACTTCCCTGCTCTGTCTATCTCAAAAGTATATCCGTAGCATGTCACACTGTGATTTACTTTAAATGCTTTAAGTCTGTATCCGTGGGTTTCTATTATCTGCTCCGCACCGGAAAACTCATGCAGTCTTACTTCAAAGGGAAGCTCGGGAGCAATAACTCTGAGCCCGGAAACGACCCTCTCAAGTCCCTTTGGACCGTATATGTCTATTGCCTCTGTCCTGTCGGAATTGGCCATGTCAAGAAGCAGTCCGGGAAGCCCGCTTATATGATCCGCATGATAATGGGTAAAGCAGATCACATCGATCGGATTGGGACTCCAGCCGCGTTCTCTCATTGCTATCTGTGTTCCTTCACCGCAATCGATAAGAAGTGAGCTGCCGTTATATCTGACCATAAGAGAGGTCAGCCACCTGTATGGAAGCGGCATCATTCCGCCGGTGCCCAGAAGCGTTACATCAACCATAAATTCTCCAAATCAACTCTTGCGGATCCACATAATGTTTGCATCTTCTTTGGGATCCTCATAAAAACCGGGGCGTATGCCTTCGCTTACAAACCCGGCACTTTCATAAACCTTTATCGCAGGAACATTGGATACCCTTACTTCAAGAGTAAATTCCTCAACTCCCGCTTCTCTTCCCGCAGCGATCAGTTCTCTCATCAGCTTTGTGGCAATTCCCATATTTCTGAATTCGGGAAGAACCGCAACATTATCAATATCGCCTTCACCGCTGATGATCCTCATCCCAGCGGTTCCCACGATCTTTCTTGCACCTTTATCGACCACTGCCTCCGCCACAAGATAGAGAGCATCGGATTCTTCCATAAGATGTCCGAATTCCCTTGCAGACCAGGGTCTCGAAAAACACTGAGTCTCGATATAGGCCAAAGGGCCGATATCACTAACACCCATTTTTCTGATCTTAAGCTCACTGATGTTTTGTGCCATATGCATCCCCTCCGTCATAAGGACCACAATGATAAGTTCTTTATTTTCTCAGATCAAAATTCTTGGCGCCTTCTCTTTCCGCCTGGGATACTCTCAGATATGCAGGGGAGTGATCATCCGCATTTACGTAAGCCCCTTCCGCGTACATCTTCAATCCCAGCACTGCAACCGAGGCAGCGCTTTGTCTGTTCAAATGAGCAGGTGCGAATCTATGCGGAACCGTCACGCTGCTTTCAAGGATCTTTTTATATGCATCCGCTCCGTCTCCGAGGAATATAACCTCTTTACCCAGAGCATTAACACGTCCTATCATATCCTCTACAGCTACAGCTTCTCCCTCGATATGAGTCACAAGATTTCCGTTTTCAAATCCGTAAAGAGCGGTATAAACCTGATTTCTTCTGGCGTCCATCATAGGGCATACATAAGCGCCTGCGCCCCAAAGATTATATGCAAGCCCCGCTAAAGTGGGGACTTCTATAACGGGTGCATCTGCCGCCATAGCTATTGCCTTGGCGGTTGCGGAACCTATCCTGAGTCCGGTAAAAGAACCCGGTCCCGCCGATATGGCCACCGCATCAAAATCCCCGGCAGTATTCGACGTCTCCCTGCAAATGGAATCTATCATCGGCAAAAGAGTCTGAGAATGTGTTTTCTTATAATCGGTGGAACTAAGCGCAAGTATGCATCCGCGTTCTCCGGGATCACCCTCCCAGATTGCGGCGCTCGCTACAAGCCCCGACGAATCTATCGCAAGTATCTTCATATAGTCGTAACCGTTATCTTCCGATAATCAAATCCTTTATCGTTGTCTCTTTCCACTTTTATCTCTGTGATGTGCTCGGGAAGAAACTCTTCAATGTTGCAAGCCCATTCGATCAGGCAGGCACCGTCTCCGTAAAAATAATCCGTATATCCGATCTCTTCCATCTCGGAAGGGTCTTCGATCCTGTAAGCATCGTAGTGGTATAAAGGAATCCTCCCGCCCTCGTAGATCTGCATGATGGTGAAAGTAGGGCTTGTTACGTTCTCGCATATTCCGAGCCCTTCCGCAAATCCCTTGGCAAAAACCGTCTTGCCCGCTCCCAGGTCGCCCTCGAGAGTATAGACATTTCCGGGCTTTGCCTCCCTGCCGAACCTGACACCGAGTTCATGCGTATCATCCGCAGAAAAGCTTTCTATTATCCTGCATGAAGGATTTTCAACAGTTTCTTTTAACATTTGATATATACCTTATCCGGAGCCATATTCCGGGAAATACACTGAATTACCAAAGGGATCTTGTCACCCAGCTGGTTTCTGGGAAAGATCGTCGCTCCGGTGCGGGAAGTAAATACCAGAATGCTTCTGGAAGTGGATACGGCCTTTACACAATCCTCCCACTTGATGGTCTCTTCATTCTCACCCTGTGATACGGTAAGTCCCTCATCGTCCAGCCTGTAATGAAGCGGGTTCTTAAATGCGGGACTCAGAGCAGCCACCTGTGCACTTCTCATCCAGAGAGTTACGGGCAGATAAATCACTACTACGGCACCAATAACTGCCAGCGGATAATTCGCACTGTATATCCCCCACACTATGGCAGCAAAACCGATTATCTCGGCCAGGATATTGATGAATTTCCCGTAGGTGTATTTCAGATTGTAATCATACAGATCGGCCTTTCCGATCTTGACATCGCATTCGATCATAATATTCCTTAAAAGCCCGAATACAGCAGTTTTTTACCCCTTCGGGCATAGTGGCGCAATATACACAAAATATCATCTTATTTTACCGTAAAAGCAGTAAAAAAGCAATGAGCGGCGGTCTTTTGAACCGCCGCTCATTGCTTGATTATGGGAGGATTTATTAATCTTTAGATATCATCTTTCCGCCACGCTTAGAGACGACATCGAAGATAACTGCTGCCAAAAGAACCAGACCTTTTACAACCTTCTGCCAGTTGGCATCAACGCTCATAAGTGACATACCGAGGTTGATGATACCCATGAGAACCGCACCGACGATAACTCCGGGAACGGTACCGATTCCGCCGTATGCTGAAGCGCCTCCGATGAAGCAGGAACCGATCGCATCCATCTCATAGTTCTGGCCGTATGTAGGCTGAGCTGAGGTAAGTCTTGCGATGGTGATCATTCCGGCAAGTGCCGAAAGAAGTCCCATGTTGGTATATGCAAGGAAGTATACCTTGTTGGTGCTGATACCGGAAAGCTTGGTAGCCTTCTCGTTACCGCCTACCGCATAGAAGTAACGTCCGGTCTTGGTATTGGATGTGATGAAACCGTATACCAGGACAACGATCATAACCCAGATAAGAACGGTAGGAATACCTTTGTGCTGTGAAAGTCTGAATGTGAATGCAAGGATCACGAGTGAGATGATAGCGGTCTTAGCCCAGAAGAATCCGGCCTTTTCTACTTCGTAATGCTTCTTGATCTTGCTGATCCTGCCCTTGAACTGAAGGAATACGAAAATCGCTGTTGCGATCGCTCCTGCCAAAAGACAGGTAATATTTAAAGAGTTGTTTCCGAAAACGTCAGGGATGTAGCAGTTAGCGCCACCGCCGAATACATTTACGAAAGTGGTGTAATCCTTGATGGAAATGGTAAGTCCGTCGAGAACTACGTTGGAAAGTCCTCTGAAGATAAGCATACCTGCAAGGGTTACGATAAAGGGAGGGATTCGAACGTAAGCGATCCAGAAAGCCTGGAAAGCGCCGATCAGAATACCGATTGCGAACATGGCAAGTACTGTGAAGAAAAAGGGTACGTTGTACTTTGTCATAAGAATTGCGCCGACGGCACCGGTAAAGCATACTACCGAACCTACGGAAAGGTCGATGTTACCACCGGTCAGTATGCACAGGAGCATACCGGTTGCAAGAACGAATACATACGCATTCTGCGAAATGAGGTTCGATACGTTCATGGGAAGCAGGATTGCTCCGCCGGTACGTATTGCGAAAAATCCGAGCACAAGAATGAGTACAATGATCATTGTGTACTTCTTGACCAGATCAAGTATTTTTGTCTTATCCATTTTCTTAATTCTCCTTCGTATCCTTCTTATGCCGTTTTAATGATATGAGACATTATGATCTCCTGGCTTGCTTCGCTTCCCTTGAGCTCAGCTACCATTTTGCCTTCATTCATGACATAGATCCTGTCACACATTCCGAGTATCTCGGGCATTTCCGACGATATCATGATTACCGACTTTCCGGCCGCAACCAGATCGTTCATGATGCAGTAGATCTCGTATTTAGCACCGACATCAATACCTCTTGTAGGCTCGTCCAGGATCAGGATATCGGGGTCTGTGTACATCCATTTTGCAAGAAGTACCTTCTGCTGATTTCCACCCGACAGATTACCTACATTCTGTTCAACGGTAGGACATTTGATATTCAGCTTTGTTCTGTACTCGGAAGCAACGTTATATTCCTCATACTTATCGATAACACCTGCCTTATTGGAAACTCCGTCAAGATTTGCCAGAGTGGTGTTTATCTTAATGGGATTGGAAAGGATCAGTCCGTTTCCTTTTCTGTCTTCCGTTACATATGCAAGACCATGCTCGATGGCGCTCTTTACGGAATCAAGTTTTACCTCTTCGCCGTCGATGATGATCGTACCGCTGATCTTGTCTCCGTAGCTCTTTCCGAAAAGACTCATTGCAAGTTCGGTACGTCCTGCGCCCATAAGTCCGGATATTCCGACGATCTCACCCTTTCTTACATTGATGTTGACATTATCAACAACCTTTCTTTCGGAATAGAGAGGGTGATATACGGTCCAGTCGCGGACCTCCATCTTGATATCTCCGATATTGGACTCCCTCTTGGGGAATCTGTCGGAAATCTCTCTTCCTACCATGCCTTTGATGATCCTTCCCTCAGAGAAGTCATCAACTTTTTTGTCAAGGCTTTCGATGGAGCAGCCGTCGCGGATAACCGTGATCTTGTCGGCTACGTAAGATACTTCATTGAGCTTATGTGAAATGATGATGGAAGTCATTCCGTTAGCTTTGAATTTGAGAAGCAGTTCAAGAAGTGCTTTGGAATCCTCTTCGTTAAGTGAGGATGTGGGCTCGTCCAGAATAAGAAGTTTGGCATTCTTGGCAAGCGCCTTGGCGATTTCGACAAGCTGCTGCTTACCGACGCCTATATCTTTGATAAGAGTCTGCGGAGATTCTTTGAGGCCTACCATTTCGAGGTATTTCTTCGCAAGCTCGTTAGTTTCATTCCAATTGATGACCTGTTTTCCGCCGCGCTCGTTTCCGAGGAACATATTCTCGGCGATGGTCATATAAGGTATAAGGGCAAGTTCCTGATGAATTATTACGATGCCCTTGTGTTCACTGTCTTTGATAGTGTGAAACTGGCAAATTTCGCCGTCATAAACTATATCGCCCTCATAACTTCCGTAAGGATATATTCCGCTGAGGACATTCATAAGTGTTGATTTTCCGGCACCATTCTCTCCGACAAGAGCGTGTATTTCTCCTCTGGCTACCTCAAGGCAAACATTGTCGAGAGCCTTGACACCGGGGAAGGTTTTGGTTATTTGCCTCATTTCAAGTATATTGTCAGCCAATTTTACTCCTCCTTGCATAGGTAATGCATTTTTTGCTTTACCCTGACAACAGGCGGGGGATTAACCCCGCCTGAGTCTGTATTGGGCAATTCTTATTACTTAAGCTGATCAGCTGTATAGTAACCTGACTCGATAAGAAGCTCTTCGTAGTTGTTGATATCAGCAAATACGGGCTCGCAGAGATATGAAGGGATGATTCCGGTTCCGTTGTCGTAAGTTTCCTTATCGTTTACGGGAGCCTCACTTCCGTTCATGATAGCGTCAACCATTTCTACAGTCTTAGCTGCAAGAGTACGGGTATCCTTGAAGATGGACATTGCCTGCTTGCCATCGATCATGTTCTTAACGTTAGCGATATCGCAGTCCTGACCGGTGATGATGGGCCAGTTGTCGTGATTTGCTACATAGTTAGCTTCAAGAGAGTTGGTAACACCCATAGCGGTTGAGTCGTTGGATGCAAGAACAGCGTCAAGCTGGGTTCCGTCAGCATAGTTAGCGGAAATGATAGCATCGAATCTGTTCTGAGCATTCTCGGTTGACCATCCCTGAGTAGCTACGGTTGCGAAATCGGTCTGTCCGGACTTAACAACGAGCTGGCCGTTGTCGATGTAGGGCTGAAGAACGTCCATAGCGCCGCCGAAGAAGAATCTTGCGTTGTTGTCTCCGGGGTCACCGGTGATGAGCTCGATGTTGAAGGGGCCGTCGCCGTTAGCGAGGTTGAGCTGCTGCTCAATGTACTGTCCCTGCTTGGTTCCAACCATGTAGTTATCGAAAGTAGCATAGTAGGTAACTGCATCGGAGTTCATGATAAGACGGTCATAAGCGATAACGGGGATGTTGTTCTCCTTAGCCTGCTCGAGAACGGTTCCGAGTGAATCGCCTTCGATAGCTGCAATAACGAGAACCTGGCATCCAGAGCTGATCATGTTCTCAATCTGAGAAACCTGAGTAGCAATGTCGTTGGAAGCATACTGAAGGTCAACTTCGTATCCTGCCTCTTCAAGAAGTCTCTTCATGTTGTCGCCATCCTGGTTCCATCTCTGAAGATCCTTGGTAGGCATTGCAACACCGATTCTTCCGGTACCCTCAGCAACGGGTGAAGCGGGAGTATCAACGTCAGTATTACCTGCGTCAACAGTAGTGGTGTCATTGCTTGCAGCGGGTGAAGCGGGAGTGTTTCCGCCTGCGGTATTTCCGCATCCTGCGAGAACTGATGTAAGCATCGAAGCTGCAAGTAACAAACTAAATACTTTTTTCTTCATTTTTTCTTTCTCCTTCATAGGAATATTTATTTGTTACATGTATATTATTATCACTTTCCGGATGGAATAAATTTTTAGTCATCTTGATATTTTTTTCTTTGTGAAACTGTTTTCTGAACCGATACGGGCAATTTTTTGCAGTTAATCCGGTCAAAAAACGCAAGATATTACCCTGCATTATGTCGACTGCATTAAAAAAAGCCCGAAAATTCGGGCTTTTTCCTAATCTGCAAATAATTATCCTGTTATAAATTTATCAAGGCATCTGTTCCGGATCATATAAATAGACATCTTCCTTAAGATGGAATCCGCTGGCGATTATTACCTCATCCATATTATCGGCGGTAACCGCAATGGGTTCGAGGCCTATGTACGGAATGGTGTATGTTCCGTCATCTATGGTAGTGATGTCATTACCGGTCAGGTCCTCTCCCTTGGCAAGTGCTATTGCGCACTCTGCGGCACGCTTCGCAAGTTTTTCCACAGGTTTATATACGGTCATCGTCTGAGTGCCTTCAATTATTCTCTGGCACGCCTCAAGATCCGCATCCTGTCCGACCACCATCACATCTCCCGCAAGTCTCATTACCGAAAGAGCCTGTATAACCTGACCCGCAAGATTATCATTACCGCACATTATGGCATCGGCCTCACGAACAAGATCTCCGTGAGAATATACGTAATCTGCGGCAAGCTCCGCTCTCCATCCGTCGCAATGCATGGTATCGAGAATATCGATCCTGTATTTATCGCATACATCGGTAAAGCCGTTTTCCACAAGGGGTACATTATTGTCCGTCGGAGATCCTCCGAGCATCAGCACCTTGCCGTCTGCGATACCGTTACTCAAAAGAGCTTCGGCCATGAGCTTTCCTACCTTATAGTTATCGAAAGAAATATACAGATCCGCATTTGAATTGGTTACGAGTCTGTCATATGCGATTATCTTGATTCCGGCATTCTTGGCCTTTTCAACCGTCTCTCTGAGGGATTCGGAATCGATGCAGATTATGACGATAACATCCACACCCTTGGCTATCAGGTATTCTATCTGTTCCTTCTGCTTTTCAACATCACCGTTGGCATTCTGGACATTTACCGTAGCTCCCAGTTCCTTGGCCGTCGATACAAATACATCCCTGTCTCTCTGCCATCTTTCTATTACGAAAGAATCGAAGCTCATTCCGATCTCAATGGTATCGTTACCCTCTCCGGAATCCGCCTCCTGAGTTCCCGCAGGAGCATCGCATCCCGTCAAAAGAAGGAGAAACGCAGCGATAAGCGCGGTTATTTTCCTTTTCACTTACTTCCCCTCTCTGTACTCGGTGGGAGTTACGCCCACATTCTTTTTAAATGTCTTGCTGAAATAGTTGGGATCCGAATATCCTACCTTTGCACAGATCTCCTTCATGGACAACTGTGTTGTTGCCAGAAGCTCTTTGGCTTTATCCATTCTAAGGCCCGTAAGATAGTCTATGAAATTCTCTCCCGTTCCTTCCTTAAAGATCCTGCTCAGATAATACGAGCTGATATTTACTTCCCTTGATACATCCTCAAGAGTGATGTTGTCCGTATAGTTGTTCTCGATATATTTCTTAGCCGCTTCGATTGCATCGTTGGAACTTTCTTCACGCTTGGTTGATATATTCCTGCACGAGAATATAAGTCTGTCGGAGAGCCAGTTCCAGAGACTGTCCGTATCATCAATCGCCATAAGCGTGGGCAGATAATCTCTTCGATTGGATATGTTATATACCATACCGCCGCTGCTGTATGAGATATGTTCCGCACGGAGTGCAAACTCAAGTATCTTGAGTCTGATATCCATTAAGTCACCGCCGCGGATATATTCAAAATATTCCTTGGCCGCATTAAGGGCAGCTTCGGTTCTTCCCTTCTCAACCTCAGCAAATATCTTTCTCTCGATATCAACGGGATAGTTCTCCGAATATTCGCATCCGATGGGAAGATCGTCCGCATGTGCCACGGTATTGGTGGTGAGGAGAAGAGCGTTCACCGCATCTCTGTAAGAACTTTCCATGTCCCTTATCTTCTCTACTCTTCCCACACCGATCCTGAATGCGATATCGGTACGTTCTCTTAATTTGTGAGCAAGCTCCCTGGCCCTACCGATGACCTCGACTCTTTCGTTGTAATCCATCGTATTATTTTCGAAAGGAATCAGAACCGCGATCTTATTGCCCATTACGGAACCGACGATGCCGCCGAAATAATCTTTGATATAACTTCTTATATTCTGATAATGCTGCTGAAGTTTGACACCGCTTCCTACTGCGTTTGTCATATGGTTGCCCTCTGCGGCATCACCGGATACGATGACCATCATATAACCGTAGTCTGCGGTTATCTCAAGCATGGATCTGTAATTCTCGATGTCTTCGTCGAAATACTCATGAAACAGGATATTATAGATAAGACCGTTTTCAAGAATAGGCACAACGGTCTCCAACTTCTCTCTGATAAACAGATCGTTGGATCGTCTCTTCTTCTCCTGATCCACCAGCGCCATGGCATTTTTCAAAGCCGTGATCATACGGTTTCTGTCCATGGGTTTGGTCATGTATTCTATCGCGCCCAGCTTGATGGCTTCCTGAGCGTAATCGAATTTATCGTATGCGGACATAACAATGAAAATGGTATTTTCATTGCTCTTTCTGATCTCACGCATCGCATCGAGTCCGTTTATGCCCGGCATCTGAATATCCATTACCGCAATATCCGGATGAAAAGTCTCGGCAAGTTCTATGACCTTTCTTCCGGTTTTGGCATGATCTATTATGCAGCTGTCTCCGAATTCTTTTTCAATGATAAAGGAAAGTGAATCAATTACTATTCCTTCATCATCCGCAAGTAATATTTTATACATCTGCGGTCCCCCTGCTGTCCGTACTCAGGTACATGATAAATTTGGTTCCTTTCCCCTCGCCCTCGCTCTCAATGTGAAACACATCTTCTTCCCCGACAAAGAGCTTGAGTCTTGCGATAACATTGTCCATACCGATACCGTTGGATTCCTTCTTCGCGATACCGGGTATGGGAGTCCCGTTTAACAAACCATCTATCATCTCGGGACTCATTCCGATCCCGTTATCCTCTATGCTAATGCAGGCTTTATCATCCTGCCTGTAAACCTTCATCCTGATACGGCCTTCACCCATCATATCCCTGATGCCGTGATTGACACAGTTTTCCACAATGGGCTGAAGGATCATGCTGGGCATCTTAACATTCATCAGGGACTCATCGATCTCTTTTTCGTACAGGATATCACCCGAAAATCTTACATTCAGGATATAGATATAATTGTCGACCAGTTCGATCTCTTCCCCGACGGTAACCGTCTTGGAGCCCTTCTTGACGTTATATCTGAAAAATTCCGCCATGACCTGCACGTACTCGTATGTCCTGTCCGCACCCTCCATCATGGCAAGCTGTGCTCCGGCATTCAGCGTATTGAACAAGAAATGAGGATTGATCTGTGCCTGCAGATATTTCAGCTGGGCATCCTTAAGATGGGCTTCCATCATCAGCTCTTTTTCCTTGAGCATTCTTTCGGTCTCGGCATTTTCTCTTACCTGCCTGATGTAGTCCCTGATACTGATGACCATCTGATTAAAGGCCTTGGTAACGACACCGACTTCATCCCTGGATATTTCCTCAAGGGGTTCGAAATCAAAATTTCCCTTACCTACTTCATCAGCTCTTCCCGCAAGCTTCTTAAGAGGGCTTATCAGATTGGCGGTGAGCCTTAAGATCAGAAGTGCATTAACTATGATGACAGCGATCAGTATAAGGTTTCCCCCCTGTTCAAAAGATTTGAAGGCGGATACCATCTCACGGTAGTTCTCGGAATTTTCCTTGAACTGCTCATTGTTAAGGCTGTAGATGTATGTGCTTATATAACCGTAGAGTTTGGTGGCTTCCTCATAATGGCTTCTGTATTTTTCCACATTACGTCCGCGCTTTGCTTCGATGGTCAGCGCAACCTCATCCAGATATTCCTCAGACATGTTTCTGATGGAATATTCCATTCTGTCCAGCAGTCTTCCCGTCACCGCATCGGATAACTCATCCGCCTGTTCGGAATAAATCTGTGTGGATCTGTAATAGTTTTCCAGCGAATCGCTTGTCTTGGCATTCAGATATTCCGTCATGGAATCCTGAACCTGATTAAGGGACACCGATAATTCGTTGAGCTGCAGGTTTGCCTGATATACCGTATCGATCCTTCGGGACATTATATTTATGCCCGCAAGAAGCACGATGTTGATAAAGAAAACGAAGAGGTTCGCCATCAGCGATATCGTAGTAAGTTTTATCTGGAGGGACATGTTGCGGAATCTAGTTCTCATCCTCATATTCCTCCATATACTGTGCCACATTGTCTTTGGTGATTACGGAAATATCCGAAGTAAAATACTGGCTGGTATAGCCGTATTCAAAATATTCCGTAAGGGCATTTATGCTGTAGCGGCCCATCTGCTCGGTATCAGTTGAGATGGTGGCATAGATAACGTTTCTGTCTATTCCGTTTAATATAACTTCCGAATCGTAATATCCGAGTATATCAACAAGACCTACCTCATTATAATCAACGACGGTCTGGTAAGCGGCTACGGTATCCATTTCATTCAGACATACTACGATCTCGGGAAGTGATTCCCTGTCTTTGAGCAAGAAGTTCTTGATGGATTCTTCTACTGACAATTCACTGGTGGTATCGACACCGTAGATGGTAAGTTCGATGGGCGGATGAGTCTCTCTAAGCTCATCATCTTCCGCATCCACCGTCTCCTGTACCGCCGTGAACATAAGGTTCTGGGCTGCATTTGTGGAAGCGGCATCGGCAAATATAACAACCTCGATCTTGTCGTTGGAAAACTTCTTCTCCTGAGCTATCTTCAGGATAAGCTCTCCGTACTGTTTTCCCAGATTGTAATTACTCACACCGACATAGCTGAGTCTTTCCGATGCGGAGTTATCATTATATAAAGTAACGACCTGGATCCCGTTTGCCTCAGCTTTATCTATTAGGGTAGTCATCTCTTTACTTTCGTCCGCACTTACTATTATTCCGTCCACTCCGGAGACGGTTGCTATCTCCATGAGCTCATACACGGAATAATCCCGGGATAAATTATCGGATATCATCTCCAGGCAGTCGTTGCTTGCGGATGCGGCTTCAAGCGCTGACTTATAAACCGACTGCCAGAAAGAAGATTTCGGGTTGTCGGCTATCATTACATAGTATCTGTCATATGCAGCGTCATCACTGCTGATACCGAATCTGTTCGTATACCGGATAAAATTGATAACGAGAATAACGGTCAGCGCAACGATGACCAAAGTGATCAATCCTATGAATATTGAATTATATCTTCGCTTTTTGGGTGTCAAAAAATACTCCCTTAATAAAATCTCATACGGATACTAAAATATCACATTCCGCCTTATAAAAACAACGTGCGGTATGCAAAGCACACCGCACATAAAAATACTTCAGAGTATGTTTTTTTAATTATTTTCAGGATCAGCGTCCTTCTTGGTAACAAGATCCGCTCCGATACCTGCTCCCTTAAGAACAGGGCTGATCTTCTTGTAAATAAGAAGTGTAAGCAGCGAGATAACGGTTCCCTTGATCAGATTAAGGGGAGCAACACACGCGAGGACGAAAGTTACAATATTATTATCTCCCGCAAGAGGGTTGACCTTCGCTCCCATCTCAAGAATGGCCTCAAGAGGCATTCCGTAGAGCTTGGCAAATGCCGGAAGCAGATATACGGCATTGAAAGCGGTTCCGAATACGGTAATGCAAATCGTTCCGAGTACACAGGACTTAAGAGCATTCTTCTTGGTTCTGTTAGCATAATAAAGGGTAGCTGCAGGGATGATAAATGACGATCCTACGGCAAAATTGGCAAGCTCACCCACAAATGCCGTAGATGTTCCCTTCATGAACAGCTTGAGAATTATCTTGATAAACTCGATGAGAACGCCGACGGAAGGTCCGAATGCATATGCACCGATCATTATGGGAAGTTCGGAAAGATCAAGCTTGTAGAAAGACGGTGCAAAAGGCATGGGAAGCTCAATGAGCATCAGAACTGCGGAAATCGCAGAAAGCAGACCGACGGATGCTGCACGTCTGGCAGCGGAAGTTTTATCGGTTATACCCTTTTTGCTACGAATGATCCTTTCCGCTACGACCGAGCAAACAAATAGCCCTGCTATGATAAGCAAAAAACTGCCTACATACAGAGCGTTAGATTTGATCTGAGTGATCAGAACATTGAATTTTTCCATTATAATCCTCCTTCTTTCATCCGGACTGTACCGTTGGTATCGGAGTTGCACCGATTCGGCCCCGTGAGGCTCGCGGACTTTACCGCCAGTAGGGAGTTGCACCCTGCCCTGAAGTTAACGTCAGAATTATATTACATGAGCCTGTTTATTGCAATAGCACGCAAATAATGATAAATTTTAGGTATAATTAAGGTCTTAAAGCAGATGAATACAGGAAATTCGACTTATAACAATTACAATCCCGACAGAGGAAGACAGGCCTTCGATACAGCCTCCGTCGTAATGGGAACAATATCGGTGATACTGCTCTGTACGGGCGTTTTGAGCATACCTGCGGGAGCTCTCGGTATTCTTTTCTCGGCGCTGGGTAAAAAGCCCGGAGCAGGTCGCACCAGGGCATCAAAGACAGGACTGATATTATCGTGTGTAGGCATGATAGCAGGTATTTTGACCGTTTCGATCGCACTCTACTGGTTCTGTACGGATCCTTCGGCACCGGAACAGGTCAGAAGAATGTATGAAGCTTACGGAATGGAAATGCCGGAATTCCCTATTTTCTCGGGAGGATGAATCATTTGGGTTTATCTGTAGGTTCAATCGGAAACCAAATACCGGGATACAGTGATTCCCAGATCAGGAGGATAGCGGGGCCTACCGTTACCCCCATGGAGGAGTCTGCGCTCAAAAGCGGTCAGCCCGGCAAGGTAAACAAGGCCGAATGCGAAACCTGCAAACAGAGAAAATATCAGGACGGATCCGATGAGAACGTTTCCTTCAAGTCGGCACAGCACATCTCCCCAACAGCAGCCGGATCAAGAGTCAGGGCTCACGAGCAGGAGCATGTTTCCAACGCTTATACAAAAGCAGCGCAGGACGGCGGCAAGGTTTTACAGGCGTCCGTTGCGATACATACGGCTGTCTGCCCCGAATGCGGAAGGACCTATATTTCGGGAGGCACCACAACCACCAGGATAGCTTACAAAAACGAAAATAATCCTTATCAGAAAGGCCTGAAAATGCTTCACGGTCTGGCTACGGAAGGAATGAATTTTGATAAACAGATCTGAATATCGTACACCGGCTGAATTGAAATCCCGCGCCCAGTCAGCACTTGCGGGCAGATTTGCAGCAGCCGTAATGGTAACTCTTTCATACTTCATATGGATCTATCTGCTCTCCTATTCGGGAAGCATCATATCCGCCATGATCGGCAGGATGCCCGTTTTCTCCGGATTAAAGATCAGCATTGAAACACAGATCGCATACACCGTTATCTCCTCTCTCATAGCGGCTTTTTTGAGTATCATAAGCGAGATGTTCGTATGCGGCATGGATCTTTATTATCTGAATATCTCTACGGGACGCGATGCGCAGAACAGTGATATATTTGCAGGATTTCGGGATAACCCTTCCGAGACTTTTAAGATTGCGGCATTTCTGATGCTGCCTTCCATAATACTGTCACTGCCCTACAACATTTTTGCGGATCTGTATCTCCTCACGGGGATAAAAAAGTTCATGTACATGGCGATACTTTTTGTCGCACTTGCATTCCTCGCTTCTTTTTATATGCATCTTACATACGGGATGGCATTTTTCCTAAAGCTTGATTTCCCCTCTTATCCTGCCGGGAAGATACTCCGCCTCACCAGGCAAAAGATAACGGGGCACAGAGTAAGACTCTTTTTACTGGATCTGAGATTCATCCCCATGCTTCTCTTATGCGTCCTCTCCATGGGCATCGGAATGACCTGGGTATATCCGATAATGCTCGAAGCACATGCCCTGTTTTTCCTTAATCTCATGAATCCCGGACATTATATCCCGATAGATGAAAGAATCTGATAACGTATCAAAAAAGATCCGGACATTTTGTCCGGACCTTTTAATATTGTTCATTTGATCAATGAAGATCTTCTATTCTGAGTTCCTTGTGCTTGTTCAGATCGATGAACTCGTTTCCGCACTTTACGACAGGTCTTGAATACTCGCCGGGATTGAGCATTATGATCGTTCCCTCGCGGCCGTCGGAAAGTCTGCATGCATTCTGAATGTATGTATATGTAACATTCTTGAGGAATGTCATGATGATATCGGGATCGTACTTTTCAAGTCCTTCATCCTCAAATATCTCAACAACCCTGAAGGGACAAATGGGTTCTCTGTAAACCCTTGCACTGGTCATGGCATCATATACATCACTTACTGCGGTAAGTCTTGCGAAGAGATCCACTCTGTCTCCATGGAGTCTCAGAGGATATCCGCTTCCGTCATATCTTTCGTGATGCATGATGGCGGTGCTCTTTATATGATCGGGAAGATCTCTGTCTTTCAGGATCTGATATCCGTACTCGGCATGACGTTTGATCTCTTTTTTCTCATCTTCGGTAAGAGGCGTCTTCTTATTGAGGACCTCTCTCGAAACCTTAAGTTTACCGATATCAAACAGGATACCGGCCATCATGGCCATTTCCTGGTCCGCTTTGCTCCATCTGAGCCATCCGGATACGACATAGTTAAGGAGAGCTACGTTCATACAGTGAGCGAATGTGGAATCATCGAATCCTCTCATTGCATGAAGCATATCGATCACGGATACTCTGGAACCCGCCTTGGATATCATATCGAGAGGCTTTTCAAGCAGGAGTATGGGATCCACTTCAACGTTCTTGTCGACCATTTCACTGACATGGAATTCAAGGGATTTCTTACCCTCTTCGTAGTCAGCCTGAAACTCCTTGAAAAGTTCCGTATCTCTTAATTTCTCGAAATGGGAAGGTTCACGTCCTTCCTCGGACTGAGAGGAGTCCTGCTTAGATGCGGTCTCTTTTACTTCATCCTCAACATAGATACTGAGGATTCCGTATAACTCAAGTCTGGTTATAAGAGTCTGTGAAAGCTTGGTGCCCTTAGCAATGACAGTTTTGTTGTCATAATTGAGGACATCACTTCCCACGATCATTCCGGGTTTAAGTTTTGATGTTGATATTTTATTCATATGCTAAAACCCCCATGCATATGGTTTGATCAGGCTTCTTCGTCATCTCCGCCGACTTCTTCTCCGCCGGTGCTCTTCCACTTAAGGAAGCTTACGATGAACTGATCAAGTTTTCCGTCAAGTACTCCGAGTGCATCCGAAGTCTTATATCCGGTTCGTTTGTCGGTGACCATGGTGTAAGGCTGAAGGAAGTAACTTCTGATCTGGTTACCCCATGCAATGTCCTTAATGTCACCGGCGATACCTTTGCTCTTTGCTTCTTCCTCTTCCTGCTTGAGTTCGAAGAGCTTGGCACGGAGCATTTCGAATGCCTTGTCCTTGTTCTGGAACTGGCTTCTCTCATTCTGACAGGTAACAACAATTCCGGTAGGAATATGAGTGATACGGATAGCGGAGGAGGTCTTGTTGATGTGCTGACCGCCGGCACCGCTGCTTCGATAAGTATCGATACGCAGATCCTTATCCTCTATTACTATATCATTATTCTGAGGAATTACAGGCATTACCATGCAGGATACGAATGAAGTCTGACGTTTTGCCTGTGCATTGAAGGGAGAAATTCTGACAAGTCTGTGAACCCCCTTCTCACTCTTTAAGTAACCGTAAGCATTTGCACCGCTGACCTGAAATGATACGGATTTGATCCCGGCTTCGTCTCCGTCCAGCAGATCAAGGACTTCAAGCTTAAGTCCCTTCTTATCCGCCCACTTAGAGTACATACGGAAAAGCATACCGCACCAGTCACAGCTCTCTGTTCCGCCCGCGCCGGCATTGAGCTCGACGATCGCATCCGAATCGTCGTACTCACCGCTGAGGAGAGTTGAGAGTCTGAGTTCCTCAAATCTGGCAACAAAATTCTCAAGTTCTTCTCTTGCTTCGGGAATGAGAGATTCGTCCTCTTCTTCATTTCCCATCTCTACAAGAGTAAGTATATCATCGATACCGGTCTCAAGGCTCTTAACAAGATCCCTGGTATCTTTAAGATTCTTGAGCTCTTTCATCTTGGTGTTAGCCCTGTCGGGATCATCCCAGAATCCGGGCGCTTCCATTTCTCTTTCGAGCTCTTCTATTTTCTTGGACTTATCTTCAAGGCTGAGTGAATCCTTAACCTCTGCGAGAGGTGCCTTGTAAGCAAGTATTTCCTGTTTTATCTGATCAAGTTCTACCATTTAAACCACACTTTCCGAAAAATTAACATCAGCAACATTTTTCCGAAAAGTCTGTCAGAGCTTCATGCCGGGTCTTCCGTGGCAGGCTTTGAACTTCTTGCCGCTTCCGCAAGGGCAGGGATCGTTGGGATATACCTTCTGTGCCGCTCTTGTCTTGGGAGCTCTGGGGCCGGAATCATCCTTGTTGGTTCCGGTAACCTGAGCAACCTGTTCACGCTCGACCTTCTGCTCGACCTTGATATGCATGAGAACTTTGACGGTATCTTCCTGAATGTTCTGGATGAGCTCGTCAAACATTGCATAGCTCTGATTTCTGTACTCGATAAGGGGATCCTTCTGTCCGTAGGAAGCAAGGCCTGCGCCCTGTTCCATTATTGCCATATCGTCAATATGTCCCATCCACTTGCGGTCGATGGTACGGAGAAGGATGACTCTCTCTACTTCACGGATCTGTTCAGGCTCGGGGAATTCGGCTTCCTTGGTTTCGTAATACTTAACCGCCTCTTCCTTGAGAGCCTGCTTGATGCTGTTCTTTTTGAGCTTGCTCATTCTCTCTCTGGTAACGGGTTCAAGAGGAATGATGGGAAGAAGGAGCTCGTTAAGTTCCTTGAAATCCCAATTCTCAGGCGCAACATCATCATTGATACAAGTATCGACGCATCTTTCGACGATATCGGTGATCATCTTATAGATATAATCACGCATGCTCTCGCCGTCGAGAACCTTACGTCTCTCTTCATAAATGATCTCTCTCTGCTCGCTCATTACGCGGTCATACTCGAGGAGATTTTTACGGATTCCGAAGTTATTGGACTCGATCTTCTTCTGGGCGGATTCGATGGCGCCGGTAAGTGCCTTGTGCTCGATCTCCTGTCCCTCGGGAATACCGAGAGCATTGAACATGGAAATAAGTCTCTCCGAACCGAAGAGTCTCATAAGATCGTCTTCAAGAGAGATATAGAACTTTGATTCACCGGGATCTCCCTGACGTCCGGAACGTCCGCGGAGCTGGTTATCGATACGTCTGGATTCATGACGCTCGGTACCTATGATCTTAAGACCGCCGGCTGCAAGTGCCTCTTCATCAAGCTTAATATCGGTACCACGACCTGCCATGTTGGTGGCGATGGTTACGTTACCGTGGATACCTGCCTGTGCGACGATCTCCGCTTCTCTTTCATGGAACTTCGCATTGAGAACTTCATGCTTGATACCCGCTTTGCTGAACATTCTGCTAAGTTCCTCGGATGCATCGATATTGATGGTACCGATAAGGACGGGCTGTCCCTTTGCATGAGCTTCCTGGGTAGCCAGAAGGATAGCGTTAAGCTTCTCCTTCTTAGTCTTGTAAACAGCATCCTGAAGGTCTTTTCTGATAACGGGCTTGTTGGTGGGAATGGTGATAACATCCATTCCGTAGATTTCCCTGAACTCGGCCTCCTCGGTGAGTGCGGTACCGGTCATACCGGACTTTTTCTCAAAGAGGTTAAAGAAGTTCTGGAAGGTAATGGTAGCAAGAGTCTTGGACTCACGCTTTACTTTAACATGCTCTTTAGCTTCGATGGCCTGATGGAGACCGTCGGAGAATCTTCTGCCGGGCATGATACGTCCGGTGAACTCGTCTACGATAAGGATCTGATCATCTTTAACAACATAATCCTGATCCTTGTGCATGAGGTTATGTGCCCTGAGGGCAAGGATGATATTGTGATTGATCTCGGTATTCTCGGGATCCGACAGGTTCTCTATATGGAAGAACTGCTCTACCCTTGCGGTTCCGGCTTCGGTCAGGTTAACGATCTTATCTTTCTCATTAACTACGAAATCTCCGGTCTCTTCCTGAGTGATACCCATAATGGCATCCATCTTGGAAAGCTCTTTCACGTCGTCGCCGCGCTTGAGCTGTCTTGCAAGAAGGTCGCACATCTCGTAAAGTGCGGTGGATTTGCCGCTCTGTCCGGATATGATGAGAGGTGTTCTTGCTTCGTCGATAAGAACGGAGTCAACCTCGTCGATTATACAGAAGTTAAGATTTCTTAAAACGAGCTGCTTCTTATATATAGCCATGTTATCTCTCAGATAATCAAAGCCAAGCTCGTTGTTGGTTACATATGTGATATCGCAGTTATACGCCTGCTGCCTCTCCTCGGAATTCATCGAGTTGAGAACAACACCGACGGTAAGGCCAAGGAATCTGTGAACCTCGCCCATCCACTCCGCGTCACGGTTTGCCAGATAGTCGTTGACCGTAACGATATGAACGCCCTTACCTGTAAGCGCATTCAGATATGCGGGACATGTGGAAACAAGGGTCTTACCTTCACCGGTCCTCATCTCGGCAATCCTGCCCTGATGAAGTACGATACCACCGATAAGCTGTACCCTGAAGTGCTCCAGTCCTATTGCCCTCTTTGCAGCTTCTCTTACGACCGCAAAAGCTTCGGGAAGAATGTCATCCAGGGTCTCACCCTTTTCAAGACGTTCCTTGAACCAGGGGGTCTTAGCCTTAAGTTCTTCGTCCGAAAGTGCCTGCATCTCGGGTCTTAAACTCTCGATCTTATCTACGATCGGAGTGATTCTTTTAAGTTCTCTCTCGGAATGAGTTCCGAATATTTTTTCTGTCAGTTTCATAATATGCCTTTTACCTCACATCAGCATATTTTAACAGATAAGGGGAGCGGTTTCAATGAAAAAGGTATTTCAGCAAATGCTTGAATTCATAACGATGTTTATCTATAATCTCCTATGTAACCGCTTACAAAAATTCAATCATCAATGCCGGGGAGGAACCGTGAAAGAACGTACCGTCACAATTTATGACATATCGGAAAAAGCCGGTGTTTCCATCGCTACAGTATCGAGAGTACTGAACAATTCGAATAATGTAAGCGAAAACACCCGTAAAAAGGTAATGGACGCCATCAAGGAAACCGGATACACCCCCAATGCCTTCGCAAGAGGTCTGGGACTCAACACCATGAAAACTATCGGTATCCTTACGGCCGACTCATCCGACCTCTATCTGGCCAAGGCCATATATTATTTTGAAGAAGAATTAAGGGAAAACGGCTATGATTCCCTCCTTTGCTGCACAGGTTATGAGCTCAAGGACAAAAAGGCGGCCATCGACCTTCTCATCAGCAAAAAGGTGGACGGGATCATTCTTGTCGGGTCTCACTTCGTATACCCCGACGCCTGCGACAACAAATACATACTCCGCGCTTCGGAAAGCGTTCCCGTAATGCTCCTGAATGCGGAAATCGAAGGCGATAATATCTACTGTGTCAGCTCCGACGACCATGACAGCGTATACAGGGCTACCATGAAGCTCGTGGAATCCGGACACAAAAATGTTCTTTATTATTACAACACCACCTCTTATTCCGGCCATCTCAAAGAGAGAGGCTTCAGGGATGCAATGAAGGCTGCCGGAATAAATGTGACCGAAAGACAGTTCCAGTTCTTCGAAGGTTCCAATGAAGATATTCACGGAATGTCGGCACAGTTGGAAAAAGCCGCTTCCGCCGGACTTAAGTTCGATGCGGTCATAGCTTCCGACGATACCCTGGCCCTCAGTGCGGTCAAATACGCACAGTCCAAGGGATTTAGGATCCCGGAGGACTTTTCCGTAATCGGATATAACAACTCAATGCTCACAAACTGCTGTGATCCCGAGATCACTTCCATAGATAACAAAGTAGAAACTTTGTGCAAACATCTCACATCGATACTTCTGGGAGTTCTTTCCGGTGAAGAGATGCCCAAAAAGACCGTATTCAAGGCAGACATCATCGAAAAAGGAACAACCAGACTCAATAAAGATTAATTTATTACCAAAGGAGACCAAGAACGTGAAAGCATTTATGGACGAGGAGTTTTTACTGGAAAGCAAAGTAGCTTCCAAACTCTATCACGAATATGCGGAGAAAACTCCCATTCTCGATTACCACTGCCACATCTCACCTCAGGAGATCGCAGAGGACAGAAAATTCGACAATATCGCTCAGGTATGGCTCGGAGGCGATCATTATAAATGGCGCTATATGAGAAGCTGCGGCACGGAAGAAAAATACTGCACCGGAGATGCATCGGACCACGACAAGTTCATCAAGTGGGCAGAGTGTCTGGAAAAAGCAATCGGTAATCCCCTCTATCATTGGAGCCACCTTGAGCTTCAGCGTTACTTTGATTTTCACGGACATCTTACCTCCGAGAATGCAGAGGAGGTATGGGAGCTTTGCAACAAAAAGCTTGCCGATCCTTCCATGAGTGCCCGCGGAATCATCAAAAAGAGCGGTGTCACCCTGATCTGCACCACCGATGATCCCATTGACGATCTTCACTGGCATAAGCAGATCGCTGAAGATCCCACTTTTGATGTAAAGGTACTTCCCGCATGGCGTCCCGATAAGGCCATGAACATTGAAAAGCCCGATTTTACAGACTACCTTGCCAAGCTTTCAGCTGCGGCAGGAACAGGTGAGATCAAGACCTGGAAGGACTTAAAGAAAGCTCTTTCTGCCAGAATGGACTTTTTTGACAAACAGGGCTGCGTAGTCTCCGATCACGGTCTCGATTATGTAATGTACTCTCCCGCTACCGATGATGAAGTCGAAGAGATCTTATCTCAGAGACTCAGCGGAAAGACAGTCAGCAAAGAAGACGAGACCAAGTTCAAGACCGCTTTCATGCTCTTTGTAGCCAAAGAGTACGCTGCTCACGACTGGACCATGCAGCTTCATTACGGATGCAAGAGAAACAACAACACCCGCATGTTCGAAGCTACCGGCCCCGATACCGGATACGACTGCATCGACAACCACACTCCCGCCGCTCAGGTAGCTGATTTCCTGAACGCACTGGATATGGATAACAGCCTTCCCAGAACCATCCTTTATTCGCTGAATCCCATCGACAACGCTTATATCGGTACGATCCTCGGATGCTTCCAGGATTCATCCGCTGTAGGCAAGCTCCAGCAGGGAAGCGCATGGTGGTTCAACGATCACATTAACGGAATGACCGATCAGATCAAATCCCTTGCGGCTCTCGGAAACCTCTCCGGATTTGTAGGAATGCTCACCGATTCCAGATCCTTCTTAAGCTATACAAGACATGAATATTTCAGAAGGATACTCTGCAACGTGATCGGAAAGTGGGTAGATAACGGAGAATTCCCCGAGGACTATAAGATCCTTGGAAAGATCGTAGAAAATATCTCTTACTACAATGCGGTAAGATACTTCAAGTTCCCTCTTGAAGGAAAGTAAGTGACCATGGGGATGTATTGTTTTGTCATCCCCGGATTAATACAAAAATTTAAGGAGTAGCTTACGCTACTCCTTTTTTATGTTATGAAATCGAGGTGACAAAATGAAGCGTCCCCACCGTCACCATTATTCTCCGGGAATCACATTCGGGGCTTTCTTTCCCTTGGCGACCATTACTTCATTGATCTTCTTCATTATCTGAAGCTTTACGTAATCGGATATCTCTTTGGACTTCATATCCTTGTAATCTTCATAATAGAGAGGCTCAAGATAATGAACCTGAGTTGTGATCTTGGCAAGGATGTTTACACCGAAGGCTCTGTATGAATCAATAATGGCTACGGGAACGATGGGGCGTTTAGCCTTCATTGCCGCCTTAAAAGCACCGGGCATAAATTCCTGAACCATGTTTCTGTTGTGATAATATCCGCCTTCGGGAAAGATGATATATATCCTGCCGTCCCTGACCTGTTCGGATACGGAGTGAATACTTTTTACTTGGGAACGCATATCCGACCTATTCAGTCTGCATCCTTCCAGAACATCCACCATCTCATCTGCAAGAGGAAGTCTTGATCTAACCTCATCCATAACAACCGTACAGGGTCTTTCATGGGAATACACAATACCGAGCACATCGTATTTTCCCTGATGGTTGGGGAACATCACATACCCTCCCTCTTTGGGAAGATGCTCCATTCCGAAAGCCTTGGTCCTGATGCGGCCGTTTCTCATGCACTGGATCACCATACGCTTAACGAAAGCATATCTTTCTTCCAGAGGATAAGAATCGAAATGACTCATGATATACCTGGACTTGATCATAAAGTAGATTATCCAGGGAATCGATACGATTATTGTTACGTAAAATCTCAGCATTTTTTCAGATGAAGCACGGGCTCCGTAAAAGTTGACGATAGATACCGTAAAGTTTAAAATAAATCGATATGATTTTATCATAGCAATCGGTATGTTTACAAATCTTTTCCGTATTTAAATGAATATAACGAAAGGCTGTTTTCATAATGATCAAAGCGGTGATCTTTGACCTCGACGGCACTATACTCGATACAGAAAAATACTACCGGATATGCTGGCCCAAAGCCTGTGAACACTTCGGTTTTCATATGGACGAAGAAATGTACCTGAAGCTCCGCAGTTTCGGAAGGCCTTTTGTCTACGATCAGTTCAGGGAATGGTTCGGAGATTCATTTAACTACGATGAAGTCCGCGCATACAGAAAACTTATATACGAAGAGATAGTCAAAGAGCACGGCATACAGGTCAAGCCCGGTGCGATAAATGCTCTTAACTGGTTAAAAGAAAACGGAATCTTAAGAGCCGTGGCAACAGCCACCGATCTTGAAAGAACGGGTAGATATTTAAAAAGCGTCGGACTTGAAGGCTGTTTTGACAGGATATGTTCCGCGGCTGACTGCAAGTTCGGAAAGCCCGCACCGGACGTATACCTGAAAGCTGTTGAGCAGCTTGGGCTGAAGCCGTCCGAATGTATTGCAGTAGAGGATGCGCCTAACGGAATACTCTCCGCAAGCAGGGCAGGCTTAAGCGTTGTATTCGTACCGGATCAAAGAGAAAGCGAGCCGGAGGTTGAGCATCTGTGCATGACCAAGATAAAAACACTGGATGATCTTCCGAAGGTAATTCAAAATGGACAAGAGTAAATTCACCAGCTGGGCCGGACTGGACAGGTTTAAAAACAACAAAAAACAATTCGCATCAAATGTCGTCATGGTAGTATGTGCGGTTTTATGCATGGGTATATCTCTCGGTTTTCTCCTGGAGACAGACCTCGGAACCGATCCGTATACTTTCATGAATGTAAGCATCGCAGGAAAGATAGGGTGGACTCTCGGTAACTGGCAGCTTACGTTAAATGCGGTAATGCTTCTTATCGTCATAATCGTAACCGGAATAAAACTTATCGGACCGGGTTCCATCGCAAACATGGTACTGGTAGGTTATACCGTTGACTTCACCAGAATGATCCTCGGTAAGACCTTTGCCGACGGATTCTTCATGGGCCCCGTTGCAAGACCGGTGACATTCATCCTCGGTCTCATCGGATTTTTGATAAGTGCCGCGGTATATATGAACTCCCGTCTCGGTCTTTCACCTTATGACGGAACGGGCAAAATATTCTGCGATATATTTAAGAAGATTCCTTTTTTCATCACAAGGATCGTTTTCGATTCCTGCGCCGTCGTGATCGGTTTTCTGTTCGGAGACAGACCGAGAATAGGTACCATACTGATGGCTGTTTTCCTCGGTCCCGCTATAACCGCCGTAGGTTCATTCATGGACAGATACATTTTTAAAAAGTCGGAGAAATAATATGAAACTTTGGGAAATGAGATATGGTGACGAACCTGTAAACGGAAGATTGTTCCTTCTCAGATTTATCAAAAAAATCCCTCTGATAGCAGGCTGTGCCATAATAGGTGCCGCTCTTGTCTGCGCATGTCATCTTATCTACAGACTTTCATCGCCCTATGAATTTCAGGCGGAGACCGACGTCTACCTCGAATACATTCCCGAGGCAGGATCAAACGAGCTTATCTATTTTAACAAATATACATGGGAACAAATGTCCAAGGACTCTGCGATCGTTGACGAGATCTTAAAGGCAGATCCGTCACTTGACGAACAGACCGTAAGGGAGTCTTTTCTGGCTACTCTCAAATCGGATGTCAAGGTTCTCACACTTCAGGTAACAAACCCCGATCCCGACATGTGTACAAGGATCCTTGATGCTGGAGTTGTCGGAATCTCTCAATTTGCCGAATCACTTCCCGAAATACTATCCGTAAAAGAGATCGGAGGAACTTCAGAGCCCGTTCTTCTCCCTCCCGATGTAAGAGCAGTAAGGGCCATCATTCTCGGTGCGATCATCGGATTGTTCATATCGGGACTTGCCGTTTGGGTCATGATCATATCGGACGACCGCATCATTCTTCCCGAAACCATCGAAAAGAGATACCACCTTCCTTCCGCAGGATGTTTAAGTGCAAAGAATCTCAATGAGACTCTGGAAGATCTTGCCGGCGAAGGCGGATTCATCGCCGCGTCCACTCTTCCTTCCGACAGATTCAATGCGATCATCGACAAACTCATTTCCATAGGTTCCAATGTTGAGGGAAAAACCCTTAACCTTTCGGATACCGAAAAGCCCGGCCTTTTAAACGAGGTCAAAAATGCGGATCATCCCATCGTATATATCTTCTCTTCCAAGAGCCATACCGGCGGAGATGAAAGAGCATTATCCTTCTTAAGCAAGTGCGGTAAAGAACCCATGTGTGCGGTTCTTGCAGATACCGACGATACACTTATCAGAGCATATTACATCGGCAAAAAATCCAGATTTGCCGAGGAAAGCAAAAACACTAAATGATAACCTACGGATTATTTCTGTATATAGCTCTTACCGCAGCGGTGGTCTTCATCTCAATGGGGGTGGATACCGTCAGTGCCCGTTCGCTCTCCGGCTCTGTTTACCCGGCAAAATTAGTCCTCAGAAACAGAATACTTGCCGCAGGTGTATTTATCCTTTTGTCCGCGGTTTCGGTCTGCAGGATCGCGGTAGGTAATGACTACTGGGTTTACAGGGACAATTTCAATCTCATAGCTCAAAACAGATATGTCAGCTATGAGCCGGGTTTCAGATACATCGTCAAGATCCTTCAGTATTTTCTGGACTACGATAACTATCTTCCCATCTTCGCATTCTTTTCACTCATCACGGTATTCCTGATGGTAAAAGCGATCTACGATCAGAGTGACTGGTTTGTTTTTTCCGTATTCATATTCATGACAGCGGGTTACTATTTCGGAAGTCTTAACAATGTCAGATATTATCTGGCTCTTTCCGCCGCCATGTTTTCAATGAAATATGTCCTGGAAAAAGATTACGTAAAATTCTTCGCCGTTATCGGTGCCGCGGCGCTCTTTCACAAATCGGTACTGATCGTAATACCTTTATATCTTCTCGCCACCGTTAACTGGAACTGGCTGGGGCACACCGTCATAAGCTCATTCTGCGCCACCCTTCTCTTCTTCCCCGGACTCTACAGGAAGATAATCTTTTTCTTCTATCCTTTTTATGAAGGGTCGATGTTTGATACGGGACAGACAAGTATCACCAACATCGCAAAGGCTGCCGCAATTTTTATTTTCGCACTTATATATCGTAAAAAGATCGCAGAAGACAGAAAGCTCAAGTTCGGATTCTATTGCAATCTTTTTGCGCTTCTTTTGTATGTCTTCTGTTCATTCATGCCCGAAATTTCCAGAATAGGATTCTATCTTAATGTGAGCAATGTGTTCTTTATACCCGCTCTACTCATTAAGATCGAAGATAAAAAAACCAGGACTGCATGGACCGTTCTTATCGGTCTTGCTTTCCTTATTCTCTATGCAATGTTTCTCAGAAGTGCGTATAACACCGATATCAGGATACTTCCCTATTACAACTGGATCTTCCAGTAAGTCTAATTCTTTAACCCTTTTTTAAGTTTCTTTAATGCTTTATTATATTTGTCTTTATCCGCTTTTCATGCGGTTTTTTTGTGCTATAGTCTTCTCGTAACAAAATCCGTGACATACTTTGCGGAAGATTGTGAGGTTATTATGAAGAGACGATTAGTCAGGTTAATGCTTATCGGAATTACTGCCATCGCTCTTACGGGATGCAGTAATCTCAACGAAGTTATACCGCCGTCAAATGACGAGCTTATTGAAGAAAACGAAGATACGGAAGACACAGATAAGGAAGATTCGGATAATGAAGATGATAACTCGGTGTCCTCAGAAGGAGTAGCACGCGGAAATGATAGCTACGTACTGGCAAGGTTTCCTATGGCAGATTCCTTCTACGTGTATGATTCGGAAACAGATTCTTTACGCGGGATAAACCGTTACGAGATGGCGGAAAAAACACCGAATGCCAATCCGGATATTTACCGCTTATACAATGAATATGATTATTACAGAAGTTCCCTTATCGGTGAAGGCGACGGATTCTTTTTTTTCCAGGATAGCGTCGCATTTGAAGAAGGCGGAAATTCCCAGTCCATCGTGTATGCCGTCAAAGAAGATGATTACAAGATCTACGATGTATGGAGAAACAACGGAGACGGTTTTATCCAGGGATGCGAGTTTTATAACGGATACATATACATCGATTACAATATCGGATACGATGAAAATTACACATCACTCGGAGAAGATGTTGTTTGTTTCAAATATGACCGCATAACCGATTCTTTTACGGAAGGCGAAGTTAATGATGGTCTTAAAAAGATCATTCGGGCAGCCGGCGATATCGGAGCACACATTAGAAGAAGCGGAAATTTCTGTAACGCTCATGTCTTTGATGAATGCGGATATCTGCCTGCGGTAAAGGACGGAGAACTTATTCTGATTGATTCTGATGGAGTTACCAAAAACATTCCGGGATTGGAAGAGGGATACAACGCTTATTATGATGAATCCAATATATTTACCATTTTGGTGGATTATGAAACGGGAACAGGAACCGTCTGTGTCTACGACATCAAAAGAGATGAGATAAAGGAGATTACCGGAGATTACACGGCAGACCGGCTGCTTGGCAAGAACGGCACAAAATATTACTACAGTCGTACGGACAGCCCGGAATACGGTATAAAGCATAATTACATATATGAGTATGATTCGGAAAGCGGAAACAACAGACTGCTGTACGATGTAAAGTTTGCCCCCGGTTCCGACATTTTTCCGGGAGTTGAAGGCTTTACGCTGACCGATTCCTTCATCTACTACGTGGGCTTTGACAGCGGAAGTATTTTCTGGGTCCCCGTAAAGATCGACGATCCTTCCAAGGAATATCCCAGGATCGATCTTGGTTCCGAAGAATTGTTTAACTATGGAACCATAGAATACCTGTCAAACACCTATGAGTGCCCCGATTGCAATACGGATCTTGTCTGCACCTATGTCGAATATCCTGTTTTGAACGAATATCCTTCATACAATATCGATAAGATCAATGAATATATGAAGGGCGTCGCACAGAGTTTTATCGATGCGAATATAAAAGATGTATATGAGGACAGTTCCTGTGAAGATCACAGTGAACATCCCTCCTGGTACAGGATAACGGATGATTATTATATGTCCGCAATCAACAGGATCTGTGATAATTATCTAACCATTGATATGTCCGGATACTGGTACGGCGGAGGTGCTCACGGAATGCCATCAAGGCTCCAGTACATGTTCGACCTTACCACCGGAGAACTAAAAACCCTTTCGGATTTCTATGCCGGTTCGGAAGATGATTTCAAAGCTCTCGTAGCAGAAAAGACCAAGGAACATTTCCTGAGCTGCATTGAAAAAGATGATTACGGAACACCTTATTTTGCAGGTGATGCAGAAACCGTTTATGCACAGGCATATGAAAACGTATCACTCACTTCCGGTACGATAGAATTCACCGATGAAGGTATCATATATTACTATCCTCCCTATGAGATGGGACCTTATGCTTCAGGATTCATCGATATAAAAATTTCCTATGATGAACTCCTGGGAAGAAATTCGCTTTAAGGGTATCCTTTCCACCCCCCTCGGGAACGGATATCTCTTAAGTCTTCCGGCTTTCCACGGAAGACCCATATACAAAAAGGACTGCCTCACGGCAGTCCTTTTATTTTGCAATTATCCTTCGCAGATCACTGTCTCCATTATATCGTAATGAAGCTTTGTATAACCGCATTTTTTGTAAGTCTCTATAGCACGTTCATTCTCAGGTTCAACCTCAAGTTTGAACCTGACTATCCCGGGATACATGGAAGGAAGCGTTTCAAAAAACTGTTTCGATATTCCGCGTCTTCTGAAATCTTCTTTAACATACAGATCCTCGATCCATGCGCAGATCCCGCCATACTCTGTTGTAAAGCTCTTTGAGACCATGGAGTATCCCGCTATCATGCCGTCTTCCATAAATACATATCCGTCAAGATACGGGCAATCTCCGATGCAGGCTTCAATATCATTCTTAAGCACATTATCGGATGATGTATGGAGAACCGCGGGAGAATCATAGAAGACTCTCATCATCTCAAACACTTCATCGAAATGCGATCTATCCATCTTAACTATTTCCATAGCGTTTTATTCCTCCCAAAACAGTTCATCAAGAGTCTTTCCGAGTATCTTGCATATGCTGCGGCATAAATTGATCGTAGGATTGTAATCACCTTTTTCGATGGCATTGATGGTCTGTCTGGATACTCCCACTTTATCAGCCAGGTCCTGTTGGGACATATCAAGCGCCGCTCTCGCAGCTTTCAGTTTCAGATTCTTCATCGGTTATTCCTCCTCATCTTCGGATGATTCGGACTTCCGATTGAAATATCTTTTTATGAAAATGGCCGCGAAAATGATCAAAAATGCTACAACGCAATAAACATTCAGTATCCTTATGGTCGGTACACCGTTTTGGATTATTGTTCCGGATAAATAATTGATGATGCATATTATCAGGTTCATCAAAAATATAACCGCAAACATTATAAACTTATCCTTACCGGTGCGATTGACGGCAAAATAACTTTCATGCCATATGCAATATACCGCATAAACGATTATACCTATAAAAAGTGCTCCGCCGTAAAAGGCAAAAGAAGGCACCAGCCCCATGCTATCGAAACAGATCATAATACCGATCTCTATAAGCAGTGTAAAAAATCCGAGTTTGAATCCCTTACCCTGTTCAAATATCTGACGTTCATCGTATTTGTCACGAACGTCTCCTCCGTGCATGATCAGAGCCTCACGGCAGACAAGGACGAGCACTAAGGAGAGCACCAGTACCAGTCCGATTATCATCGCATTATTTCCTGAGATAACTGCATCCGGTTCATAGGCAAATTCATATTCCATTACCTGCTCGGAATTTTCGGGGAAAGAGTCGAACAATGTATCGTTTGCTATAGTCTCCGCTTCTTTCCTGCTAAGAAAGTTTTCGGAAGCATATTCAAAGAACTCATCCCTGTCCGTGTACACGATAAAACCGGCATTATAATCTCCTTCTTCAAGGTAGATCTTAGTATCCAGATAAACTGCTGTCTGCACGGATGAATAGCGCACTGCACCCTTTGAATCCGTTACAAGTATAGTCGTAATGAATCCGAGATCATCTGTACCAACGCTTCCCACATCTTCCTTCGATACTCCTTCGGGAAGTAAGGAAAACTTCAGGATGTAATTGCCGGCTGTATCAACCGAAAAAGCCGTAAAGCTCTCCGGCTCCGCTACAGCGCCGTCAATTACCCGGACGGTCTTAGAATATTTGATGTGTCCTTCATCCGAATCTCCGGTGCCCATTAACACAGCTCCGAAAACAAGTATCAGGATAACCAGAAGAACCAGATAAACAAAAAATTTTAATCGAGATTTCTTCATAATCTATCTCCGACATCAGATATAACTCATCAGGAAAAGTCCGACACACATGAGTATAAATGCCCATGTATACTTCGCGCCGAAAAATGCAGCGGCAGGTTTTATCGCAGGTTTTACAACAGGTGCCTGATCAGGTGTAAACTCCGCAGCCTGCTGAAGAGTTCCGTCATAAGGATAAGGAGCGGCATAGCCTCCCCACTGTGCGTTCTGCATTTCACCGCCCTGAGAAAAATCCTGAGGCATGGGAACAGATGCGGTATTTTCCGTAACCTTTAATTTGCCGATGCATGCAAATACTATAAAGATTATCAAACCCGCAACCGCAGCAAGCAGGATAAACATAAGCCATATCATAAGTCCTATAAAGTAAGGATCTGTCATTGTCTGTAATGCCATCTCCTCGGTGATCTCTCCCGTAAGAAGAGCACCGTCAACTGCATGAGTGATAAGGAATGTTGTTACGGCAGATGTACCGCAATTGATCATCATGTGAAGTCCGATGGTCAGATATATCTTACCGGTCTTCAGATATAAAACGGCCCAAAGGCCACCTACCAATGCGGCAAAAAAGAACTGCTGGAAATTGCCGTGGAACAATCCGAAGAAAAGACCGGATGCTAGTACGGATATAAGAGCACCGTATTTATTCAGACGATCGATCAGTACTTTTCTGAATATCAATTCCTCAAATATCGGAGCAAGAATACCTACGGTAAGTATTCTGGGGAACGGATTGGAGTTATACAAAAGATCGGCAAGCGATGAAGTATCCGCCTGAGACGACGAGAAAATAAGGTGTAATACCATTCCTATTATGGCGCCGACAAAGATCAGCCCTATAGTCATCAGTGCATAAAGCAGATACATACCGAATCCGATACTGCGCTTTTCAATCCTGTTAACCGGGATTTTCCTGCACAGCATCAGGATAAGAGGAAAACCGATAACATCCACCGAAAGGATGATCAGGAAAAAACTGAGATTTGTTCTGAGTTCATCGGAAATATCCGTAGGCAGAAATCTGACCGCATATGCCAAAACCACCTGAGCGAGGGTAACAACAAGGCCGAAGATCGTGTATCTTACTGCTACGTTGTTCATTCTGCCTTTGATGATATCGTCGTCTTTTTTATCAGAGATCATAAGCATGATAAGAAGAGCGATTTCCAAAAGTCCGAGAACAACGGCAACACCCATCATCCAAAGCGGCGCCGAAGCAGAAGCGGTTATATCAATGGAAAACTCAAATACCGAGTCGGCATCTTCATCAAAAGTATCAAAACCGATCTGATCGATATAACTCTCAAGCAGCTTTTCCGAAGAAAACATATCGTATTCTTCACATAATTCCCTGAAGGTCTCCTCATCTGAAACTAATTGATAGCTTACGTAATATGTCCCCTTCTTCAGATTCAGGACGATATTTTCTTCACTGAGCTGAAATCCCGAAACGGTAAATACCGGATCATCATGTTCATCAACGATCCAAAAAAAGGTGATGTAACCCGGCTCCTCCACATCCCAGGAATAGTTCATGACCACATTGCCATCCTCCTGAACCTCGAATGTAAAATCTTTTCCGTCCGGATTGATCTCTCCGTCTCTCTTCTCCACATCATAGGAGTAGAAGGAATTAAGCAATGTGTCACCTTGTCCGGTTTTTCTGAGTGATAGTGTCAGAAAAACAAAAAACGGCAGGATCAGTATCATGAACAGTATGTACAGCAGTTTGTTTTTCATAAAAACCTCCAATAAAAAAAGAATTACCACCCCGCTATAACAGGATAGTAATTCTCTTTTTACAATTTGTCAATTATATCTTACATTTTGTAAGACTTATTTATGCATAAACCTTAGCTTCTTCTTCGCCGTTCATGACACGAAGTCCGCCCTGGGCAAGAGCAAGAAGCTCATCTTCTCCGGGATAAACGGTTACGGGAGCGATCTTTCCGACTCTCTCGATCATAGCCTTGGTAACTCTCTCGTTGTATGCGATTCCGCCGGTGATGATGATCTGGTCTACATCTCCCTTAAGAACGGTTGACTCTGCTCCGATGTCCTTGCAAACCTGGAAGATGAATGCTTCCATAACAAGCTTAGCCTGAGCATCGCCCTCGTCCATTCTCTTCATTACTTCTCTTGCATCGTTGGTTCCGAGATATGCGTTAAAGCCTCCCTGTCCGGTAGCCTTCTTGAGCATCTCCTTCTCGGAGTACTTGCCTGAGTAGCAAAGTCTGATGAGCTTTCCGGTAGGAAGTCCGCCGCATCTTTCGGGTGAAAGTGCACCGTCTCCTTCGAATGCGCTGTATACGTCAACGATCTTGCCGTACTCGTGAGCGCCTACGGAAACACCGCCGCCGAGGTGAGCAACGACAAGTCTGAGATCCTCATACTTCTTACCGATGGACTTAGCGTAACGTCTTGCTACAGCCTTCTGGTTAAGGGGATGGAAAATTGAAGTTCTGGGGCACTCCGGCATACCTGAGATTCTTGCTACGTCGCTGAGCTCGTCTACAACAACGGGGTCAACGATGAATGCCTTCTTGCCGATCTGATCTGCGATCTCACGGGCAAGGATTCCGCCGAGGTTAGATGCATGCTGTCCCTGAACGCCGATCTCAAGATCCTTGATAACCGCATCGGTAACTTCATAGGTTCCGCCGGGGATGGGCTTAAGAAGTCCGCCTCTTCCTACGATGAAATCAAATGAGTTAACATCGATGTTACTGTTCTTAAGGAAATCAAGAATGATGTTCTTTCTGAAATCCTTCTGAGCGATTATTGAATCATACTGTGAGATCTCCTCGGTTGAGTGACGGAGAGTCTCATCCATTACACAGGTCTCATCCTCGAAGATACCTACCTTTGTGGAGGTGGATCCGGGATTGATGATAAGAGATTTAAGTGCCATATTATTTCTCCTTATTTATTAAGCTTTTTCATCTGATCGGAAACGACTGCTGCAAGGGCAATGGAGTTAACCTTAACATCCTTGGTGTCGGATCTGGAGGTAAGGATAACGGGAGCCTTGGTTCCGGTAAGAATGTTTCCGTTCTTTACTCCGGGTACCATGTGAACAATTGATTTGTAAACAAGGTTTCCTGCGTGAATGTCGGGGAAAAGAAGGATGTCAGCTGATGCTGCGCAAGGACGGTCGGTCGCTTTCTTTTCCTCTGCTGCTTCCTTGTAAAGAGCGATGTCGAGGGAAAGAGGTCCATCTACAACACATCCCTTGATCTTTCCTTCCTCGTTCATCTTACGAAGCTCGTCTGCTTCAACGGTAACGGGCATCTTGGGGTTAACAACCTCAACTGCTGCAAGAGGTGCAACCTTGGGGTTCTCAACGCCGCAGGCGTTAGCTACTTCTACGGTATAGTCGATGATGGCAACCTTGTCCTCAAGAGTGGGATAAGGCATGAATGCTACGTCGGTAAGGAAAAGAAGTCTGTCGATTCCGGGAAGCTCGAATACGCATACGTGTGAAAGAGGCTTTCCGGTACGAAGTCCTACTTCCTTATCAAGAACGCTCTTAAGGAAGGTCTTGGTGTCAACGAGGCCCTTCATGTACATGTCAGCTTTTCCGTCATGTACAAAGCTTACAGCCTTGAGAGCTGCTTCCATGGGATCCTTGACATCAACGATCTCATATTCATCAAGTCTCATATCAAGCTCGGCTCCGATAGAACGGATCTGATCCTCATCACCTACAAGAATGGCATCGATGATTCCCATTCTGTGTGCTTCTCTTACAGCTTCAAGCACGGGCTTGTCCTGTGCTACGGCAACTGCCAGTTTTTGCTTGTCGAGGCCCTTGACCTTAGCAAGCAGATCAGCGAAATTCTTACTCATGATATGTCTCCTTGTTAAATTAATGTAAAAATGCAGTAAATATTTATACGCACCATTCAAAATAATAGCACCCGGCGGGCTTTATTACAATACCGCCGCGGTGCTCATGCTCTTCACAGTTACCGTATAAACCTAAAGGATCGCCGTAAATGTGATCTTATTATCTCCGGAAAGATCAGCCGTTATCCTGCCTTTATGTGCCTCCGCTACGGCACAGGCTACGGATAGTCCGATCCCGAACCCGCCGCTTTCAGAATTTCTGGAAGAATCCGCCCTGTAAAACCTGTCGAAAAGATGCCTTACGGCCTCCTTATCCATAGGCTCATTCAGATCATTGGTTACCCTGATAAGCGCCTTTTTTCCCTTTGACGAAAGGCTCCAGGAAACCTCTCCTCCCTCCGGACAGTACTTGACCGCATTATCCAGGAGAATGCTCATAAGTTCATAGACCTTCTTCTTATCACAGGTTATGCGGACCCCACTTTCAATATCCGAAACAAAGTTTAATCTGCGGGTAATGGAAGGAGCCTTGACCGAATCTGCCACATCTTCTGCCAAAGCAGATACATCCACTTCCTCCGGACTTAAGACATCTTTTCCCTCTTCCATTTTGGACAGGGTTATCAGATCGTTTGTAAGGAGGGTGAGTCTTTCCGTCTGTTTTACGATATCCGAGATCCACTCATTATCCTCGCCAAGCTCCATTCCCAGAACGTCAGCATCTGCTCTGATTATGGAAAGAGGAGTTTTGATCTCATGTCCCGCATCGGAGATGAATCTCTTCTGCTTTTCCCCGGCTTCTTCGATAGGGCTGACTGCTTTTCCCGATATAAAATAGATCACGCATCCGATGATCATAAGTCCGATCAGGGATATGGCGATGCTTGTATTTCTAAAATCCCTGAAGCCTGATAATGCCGCGCCTCTGTCGCAAAAGATAACAATCCTGCCGCCGTCTTCAGTATCAGAGACCTCATATCTGTAATCATAGATAAATCCGGTCTTCCCACCGCCTGAAATGACTTTGTCCGCAAGAGCTACGGCTGTCTCATCCGATACTGCAGAAATCTTATCCGTATCACTCCTTATGACTTCCCCGCTTTCGGAATATTCGACTGTAAAAAATCTGGTTTCAAATGCAATCTCCGGAGAATCGATCCTCTCTCCGTGCATCATCCGCGGAGGTTCACCGGGAAACTCACCTGCCTGAGAATGAAGCATCCCCTCGGGGAAGGCCCCGCCGTTATCGGCAAGTATCTTAAGCACTTTGTCCGAATCTCTGAGCACGTGGATATAGTTACTTATATTCATGCCGCCCACCAGGACGATAAGTACGACAAAAGCCGATAAAAAGGCGGTCATAATAAATTTTATCCGAAGCTTTTTTATCATAAGATTAATTCTCCGAATCGGTCACCAGACTGTATCCCGCATTTCTTACAGCCTTGATCCGTACGTTTGCACCGATACGGATCAGCTTCTTTCTAAGGTATGAAAGGTTGGTCCACACAATACTGCTGTCTCCTTCAAAATCTATTCCCCAGATCTTATCGAAAAATCTTTCCGTGGTGATCAGCATACCGGGATTGGACATGAGGTATTCCATCATTTGAAATTCTTTGGAAGAAAGTCTGACGCTTTCAGACGGCGATGATAATTCGAAGTTTGCTCTGTTAAGGGATATGTTTCCGAATCTGAGCAAATTATCCCCGGCAGGCGTGAGTGTTCTTGTCATTGCCCTGAGTCTTGCCAAAAGTTCCTTTCCGTCAAAGGGTTTTGTCAGATAATCGTTAGCCCCGAGATCAAGTCCCTCTACTTTGTCATCCACCTGGGATTTTGCGGTCAGCATCATGACAGGTATCTTAACACCCGAAGATCTTGCCCTTTTCAGCACTTCAAATCCGTCCATTCCGGGCATCATAACATCCAGGATGGCTGCATCGTAATCACCGGCCGTAAGATAGTCGAGCGCATCGGAGCCGTTATATACCGCATCCACCGAATAGTTATTCCCTTTAAGTATGGCCGTTAATGCCCGGGACATAGATTTTTCGTCTTCCGCAAGAAGTATTTTCATAGCTGTATTATCTCACAATAAGAAATACTAAGTAAGTATATTCGTCTGTCATTTCATCATTTTCCGCCGAAAGGCTCACCGGGAGCCTGTCCTTCTCCCGGCATAAACCCTTCTCCGGGAGCGAAGCCTTCTCCCGGGCCATGACCTCCTTCCGGCCTTGATGCTCCGCCGAATCCGCCTTCCGAACCGAAACCGCCTCCCATGAACTGGTTGGGAATGGCATCTGTTTCTTCGCCGTTAACGATAAGAGTCCCTCCGTTTAATTCAGCACTTCCGTCATAGTCACATGCCGACTGACCCGTTATATCGATCTTTCCGCCGTTTATTATGAGATCGCCGTTAGAATCAATCCCGTCTGTATCACCTTCGCCCATAACTATGGTAATATCTCCGCCGTTTATCTCGACCTTAACATCTGTTTCATCGGACTTTTGTGCTGCGTTTATTCCGTCATCGGATGCATTTATCACGATCTTCCCGCCGTTTATCACTATATTTGTGGCTTCCAATCCCTCTGCTCCGTCAAGTGTGATATCGCCGTCTTCTATCGTAAGATTTACATCCGCATGAATACCGTCATCACCGGCTTTGACATTGAGAGTTCCGCTGCTCATCAGGAAATCTTCGTTTACATTGATACCGTCATCCGAAGCATCTATATCAAGACTTCCGCAGGATATGACAAGACTGTCATTTACTGAGATGCCCTTTCCGTCAGCCGCATTTATATTAAGGCTGCCTTCCCCGCTTATGGCCACATCCGTTTTAGAGTAGATGACTGCATCGATTTCTTCATCCTCGGGATCATTAAAACCTTCTTCATTCATAAGAACGGATTCACCGTCCAAAATGATATTTACATCACCTGCGGACCGGGCATATATCGCTGCAGAAGATGAACTTACGATCTTTGCATCACAGAGTATAAGTGTCACGCTCTCATCTTCTCCCGCATCTATCCTGACCGTGCAGTCCTCGGATGATCCGGTCAATAAATAACTTCCGCCTTCCGTGATACTGACCATTCCACTGTCATCACTTAGTTCTATTACTTCATCATATCCGGAGACTACGGATTCTTCTTCAATCTCATTCTCCGCAGATACAACCGTATCCGTCACTCTGTCTGAAACACTGCTTTCCGTATGGGAAGCCGTACATCCCGTTATCATAAGAGAGACTATTGCTCCGGCTGCAACTATATTCAAGATATTCTTTCTTTTCATATCTTTTACTCCTTTCTGTTAAAGTTCGGCCGTCTCACGGCGTTTTAGAGAGGACACCATTATTTCCAGATTTCCGTTTCTGCATCTTAAGTCATCGATGAATTTCTTTTCGATATCAGCGGAATTAAGCGTAATATCATAATCCAGTTTAAACATAGCTCCCATATTTGAAGTCTTTGCGGAGATAAGGTTATGCTCTGTCGTATATTTATCGAATATCTCATCAAACACTCCCGTATAATCAAGATCTTCGGGAATAGTGATCCTGAGACTTCTGGTCAGTTCCGAGTTTTTATCATGTCCGAGATCGGTGGCTTTATATAAGCTGACCGTAGCGATCATGATCAGTTCAAAAACAAAGGCATAGAGCACATAGCCCATTCCCGTAAGAAGCCCCAAAGCCATCGCCATAAACAGATTTCCGATTTCCCTTGCAGTCCCCTGGGCTGAGCGGAACCTGACAAGTCCGAATGCTCCCGCCACCGCAACACCCGCCCCGATATTGCCGTTTACAGCCATGATCACAACACTTACCATGGCGGGAAGCAGTGCCAAAGTTACGGTAAAACCTTTGCTTGATCCCGCATCAGTTGTAAATTTCGCCAGAATCATTCCCAGGATAAGCGATGCGATTATCGGCACCATAAAATCAGCAACCGATATATCCGCATTTCCAACAAGTGTTTCCATTAATATGTTAAGCATATTTAAGCCTCTCTTTCGTATCTGTATTATTTCCCGCTATATAATCTTCATAGTATTTTCCGTATTTGGAAAAGGACGCTTTTTGTATTCCTTCTTCCCTTAAGAATCTTATGATCCACATGGGCAGCCCTGCGCTTACCTTTACTTCCAGTATGCTTTGACCGCTTCCGAGGACCGGGACTCCGAATACACCTTCTTTCAGGGATAAATGCGTTTCTCTGGCAAGAACATTTGTATCCAGTGTGATCCTTGTATCCGAACCATCAAGCGGATAAAACGCCTCCCTTTCATATGAGAGAAAAACCTTCGGTTTAAGCCCCGTATAGAAATCCCTGAAATACCCGATCTCTTTTTCGATCTGAGAATCACCCGGCATTTTTCCGCCGCCTTCAAGCCACCCCATCGCTTTATTTTCGGGAAGTGCTATTCTCCTCTTGTAAACTACGGACTCGTATTTTTTCTTGAGCTCGACAAATACATCCTCGTCTTCCCTGACCCGCTTGTAACTCCTTATCCTGAGTTTTTCCTTATATAAAGGTTTATCCAGTGAAGTTCTTATAAGTCTGTGATTATCGGTATCAAAATAGATATTCCTTATAACCGTATGCCCATAGCTATCGATCTTCATCCTTCCTTCCATCTCCGAAAGAAGCCGTCGCCTCTGTTTTTCATCAAGGAGATACTTGATCTCGTAACGTTTGAAAATGTTCTGATAATCCATATCTGACCTCCGTTTCGTAAGATCAGTGTAGAAAGCGAACCTTAAATGAAGCTTAAATATTTATATTTTTTCTATATCGACAACGGGGAATTTAAGTACTAAGATGATTCCTATGACTGAAATCGCGGAAAAAAAAGAAAATACGGCATTAAACCCCATAACTGAGGGAAAGATAGGGAAGGAAATGATACTGTTTTTCCTCCCCCTTATGTTCGGTACATTTTTCCAGCTTCTGTATAATACGGCGGATTCCATAATCGTAGGCAGATTCGTGGGAAAAGAAGCACTTGCGGCAGTCGGCGGATCTGCGGCCATACTGGTCAATGTATTCGTAGGCGGCCTTACATCCCTTTCATCGGGCGCCACCATCATAGTGGGCCAGTATTACGGTGCGGGCAGAAAAGAAGACGTTTCCAAAGCCGTCCATACGGGAATGGCTTTTGCGATACTTCTCGGCATCATTATCACAATAGCGGGCATCCCCACTACCGGACTCATGCTGGAAGCCATGAACACGACTCCCGAATCCCTTGAAGGATCGACTGTTTACCTCAGGGTCTACATGGCGGGAATGATCCCCAACCTCGTATACAATATGGGCGCCGGTATCCTGAGAGCCATCGGTGATTCAAAGCGTCCACTGCTGTTTTTGGTTATTTCTTCAATAGTAAATATCATTCTCGACCTGGCCCTCGTTCTCGGACTCGGCCTGGGAGTATTCGGCGTAGCGCTCGCAACCATCCTTTCCCAGGCAATAAGCGCGGTCCTGACCATATACGTACTTGTCAGGGCAGATGACTGCTACAGACTTTACCTTAATAAGATAAGGATCCATTCCTTCTATCTGAAAAGAATACTTATGATCGGTATTCCATCCACCGTTCATTCGCTTACCTATACCGCATCAAATCTCATCATTCAGATTGCGGTCAACGGCTTCGGAACAGATACCGTGGCAGCGTGGGTTGCAACGGGAAAAGCAGACCAGATCTTCTGGATGGTCAGCAACTCCATGGGCATATCCATATCCACCTTTGTTGCGCAAAATTACGGCAAAGGAAATATGAAACGCGTCAAACAGAGCATGATCTGCGGCTTTTTCTACCACACGATCCTTACTACGATAATTGTGGGAGGCTTACTTGCCATCGGCCCCTTTGTCCTTACTTTCTTTACCAAAGATCCGGTGGTACTTGATATCGCAACCTACATGCTCAGGTTCTTTGTTGTATTTTATTTCTCATTCATACTGATAGAGGTTTGTCACGGTGCCTTAAGAGGAATGGGCAATGCCACCGGCCCCATGATCATAAGCGTATTCGGTGTATGCGGAATCAGGATTCTCTGGATCTTCACTGCTTTCAGATCTTTCCACACCATGAAGGTACTTATGACCTCATATCCCATGTCCTGGGGTATCAGCTCGGCCATATCACTCCTCTATCTGCTCATATGCTTAAGGCGTATGAAAAAAGAAAAAACAGACTCTTCAGGTAAAAAGAAAATGATAATACTTCCCGTGATCCTGCTCATTGCCGGAATCTTATGCATTCTCTACGGAATAACCATAATGCTTGCCAATTCCGGATCAAAATTCTTCTGCGTATGGTATGCGGGAGGATTGTGCTTTGCTCTTCTTGCATTCCTGTTCAGATCGGGGATCATGGCAAAACTGCCCGTGGCGGTAAAAGGTATCGCCATATTCCTGATCTCTCTGGGACTTATCTTTGTTATCGCAACCCAGTGCATGGTAATATCGGGATTTCGTGATAACACCAGACAAAACCTGGATTACATCATTGTTCTGGGATCACAGGTCAAGCCCTCAGGTCCCGCTGTTGTCACCAGAATGAGACTGGATAAAGCATATGAATACGCTTCGGAAAATCCCGAAACGATCATAATCGTATCCGGCGGTCAGGGAAGCAACGAACCTGCAAGCGAAGCCTCCGTAATGAAAGACTATCTGGTAGGACGCGGCATAGATGAAAGCAGGATCCTCATGGAGGATAAGTCCACCAACACTTCGGAAAATCTGCAGCTTAGTGCCTCCTTATATGATGGCCTCTCAGACAGCAGCGTAGGAATAGTATCCAGCAATTTCCACATATTCAGGGCTCTTGCCATTGCAAAAAAAAGCGGATACACCGATGTTACCGGCATACCCGCAGATTCTGTTTTATTGTATCTTCCCAATAATATGATCAGGGAAAGTGTGGGGCTGCTTAAAGATTTCCTGATGGGAAATCTTTAAATATATAAACCGTCGGGGACGGTTCCTTTTCATTCAACCGCCTCTATGATCTCAAGCACCGCGGCTTTTATCTTCGCGTTAATCTCCAGTGCCTCTTTACGCGAAGCCTGTCTTGTATAGAAATAAAACTTTATCTTAGGCTCCGTTCCCGAAGGCCTTATGGCAAACCAGGTGTCGGGATCTTCCAGGAAAAATCTCAGAGCATTGGTTCCGGGAATCTTGTTTTCCGGATGTCTGATGTCCTCTCCGCCATCCTTATAATCTATAAGCCTGGCAACCTTTTTACCGGCAATCTCTGCGGGCGGACAATTTCTTATATGCTCCATCATCCTTCCTATGCGCTTTGAGCCCTCGATACCTTCAAGAACCAGATTAGGCTCATCCTCCGCATAGAATCCGTATTTTTCATACAGTCCCATAAGAACCTGATAAAGGGTCTTTCCTTCTTTTTTTCTGTAATATGCGGCAGCCTCCGCAACCAGCATTCCCGCACTGATACCGTCCTTATCACGGATGTCGGGGCAAGCTGCATAGCCTACAGATTCCTCATATCCGAAAAGATATCTTTCATAATTCTTCTCGAGGAAAGGTATCAGACCGCAGATATTCTTAAATCCCGTAAGAGATTCATACATCTTGACGCCATAGCTTTCGGCCATAACCGATGACATGGTGGAAGTTACTATGGACTTGACCATTGCACCGTTATCGGGAAGAGTTCCCGCATCCTTCATACCGTCCAGGATATATCCGACCAGAATGTAACCTGTCTGATTGCCGTTAAGAGGAAGGTACTCGCCGTTATCCATCAGAAGCTCAATGGCAAATCTGTCCGCATCCGGATCAGTGGCCATAAGGAGCTCGGCCCCGGTCTTTTTGCCCAATTCTTCGGACATTTTAAATGCCTTAGGATCCTCGGGATTGGGATATCCGACGGTCGTAAAATCGGGATCCGGATCACGCTGCTCTTCCACTATCCTAACATTCGTAAATCCGCGCTCCTTCATAACGGTCATAAAAGGAATACTTCCCGCACCGTTAAGAGGGGTATAGACTATGGGAATGCCAAGATCAAGTTCATCGCCCTTATGAATGGCAAGGCTTTCTATCCTGTCCAGATACTTTCTGTCATATTCTTCGGACAAAATAATGATCTTATCATCGGATACCGCTTTTTCATATGCCTCATCAAGTGATGCATCAAGAGACTTCAGCCCCTTTATACCGGTAAAATAATCCACTGCCTCTATGCACTCAGTCATACCGTCCGCAACAGAGGAACTTACCTGACATCCGTCCTCCCAATATGCCTTAAAGCCGTTATACTCCCTGGGATTATGGGAAGCCGTGATATTGATACCGGAGATACATCCCAGATGTCTTATCATGAATGCAAGCTCCGGAGTGGGGCGAAGTGAAGGGAATGTGTAGGCCTTAATGCCGTTCTCCGCAAGGATAAGCGCAGTCATCCTGGAAAAATCCGATGAAAAATGTCTGGGATCGTGGGCTATTACAACGCCCTTTTTACATGCCTCTGCACCCTTCTTCACAATGTAATCGGCTATGCCCTGAGCAGCTCTTCCCACCGTGAAGCGGTTCATGCGGTTGGTGCCGACCCCGACCTTGCCTCTGAGTCCCGCGGTTCCGAAGGAAAGATCCTTATAGAATCTGTCTTCGAGCTCAGCTTCGTCATTTACAGACAATAATTCGTCCTTGAGAGGATCACCATCCTCAAGACTCTTTTTCCAGATATCCGCAACTTCCTTATATGACATAGTATCCTCCCTTAAACAGACCGGATTTACGTCTTCCGTAATGATCATACAATTTAGATTATTGTAACATATGAAAGAATCTGTTTATAATAACTATCTTTTCTTTAATAAATGATTTATTGACTTGAAAAACTCATATTCTATAATTAAGAAGTCAAGTTAACTGAAAAAAAGGATAAAAGAAAATGGTTAGAAAAATTCTTGCAGAAGTCAGGGAATACAAATGGCCATCCATTATCACGCCCTTTTTCATGATACTGGAAGTCGCCATGGAAATGATCGTTCCGTATCTGATGGCTTCCATAATCGATGACGGCGTATATGCCGGTAACATGAACCATATACTGAAAGTCGGTCTGTATATGGTGATTGCTGCGGTGATCGGCTTCTTCGGAGGTCTCATGGGCGGCAAATTCGGTGCAATAGCCTCTACCGGACTTGCCAAGAATTTAAGGAAGGCTATGTATGACAGAATACAGACCTTCTCATTCTCAAATATCGACAGATTCTCCACATCAAGTCTCGTCACAAGACTCACAACCGACGTCACTAATATCCAGAACGCTTATCATATGGTACTCAGAATGGCGATGAGGGCCCCTGCTTCCCTGATCGTAGCTATGTGTATGGCTTTTTACATTAATGCCAGAATAGCAAGAGTATATCTGATAGCCGTAATCTTCCTGGCCATAGTCGCTACCATAATCGTATCGGGAGCCACCAAGACCTTCAGACAGGCTTTTCCAAAATATGACGCTCTGAACGAATCGGTTCAGGAAAATGTAAGTGCGATCCGTGTGGTCAAGGCTTATGTACGTGAAGATGAGCAGATAGACCGCTTCAGGAAGGCTTCCGAAGCAATTTACAAGATCTTCAGCAAAGCAGAAAGCAAAGTCGTTCTGAGCTTCCCCATCATGTCGGCAACGGTTTACACCTGTATCCTGACCATCAGCTGGATAGGAGCAAGGATGATAAGCGTCGGCGACCTGACTACCGGCGAACTTATGAGTCTTCTTACATATTGTATGAACATACTCATGAGCCTCATGATGCTCTCAATGGTATTTGTTATGATAACCATGAGTGCCGCCAGCGGAGAGCGTATCGCCGAAGTTCTCAGTGAAGTGCCCGATCTTAAGAATCCCGAAAATCCTATCTATGAGGTTAAGGACGGATCCGTAAGATTCGAAAATGTTTCTTTTGCATACAATCACGATCAGGGCGGTAAGAATGTCCTGGAAAATATCAACCTTGATATTAGGTCCGGTGAAACCATAGGTATCATGGGTGCCACAGGATCCTCCAAATCAACACTGGTAAGTCTTATCAGCAGACTTTACGACGCAACGGAAGGAAAAGTTATGGTGGGCGGAACAGATGTCAGGGATTACGATCTTGAAACCCTGAGAAACTCCGTATCCGTGGTTCTCCAGAAAAACCAGCTCTTTTCCGGTACGGTTCTGGAAAACCTGCGCTGGGGCAAGGCTGATGCAACCGAGGAAGAATGTAAGAAAGCCTGCGTAATGGCCTGCGCGGATGAGTTTATCTCCGGTATGCCCGAAGGTTATAACACCTATATCGAGCACGGCGGAAACAATGTATCCGGCGGTCAGAAACAGAGACTTTGTATAGCAAGGGCACTCCTTAAGAGCCCTAAGATCCTGATTCTCGACGACTCCACCAGCGCCGTCGATACCGCTACCGATGCCAAGATCAGAAAAGCCTTCAGAGAAGAGATTCCCGGCGTTACCAAATTCATAATAGCCCAGAGGATCTCCAGCATATCCGATGCAGACAGGATCATTGTCCTGGATAACGGACATATTTCCGGAATCGGAACTCATGAAGAACTGCTAAGCAATAATGAAATCTATAGAGAAGTATACGAATCCCAGACCGGCGGTTCGGGAGACTTCGATGAAACGGAGGTGGACTAAATGCCCGGACCCGGAAGAAATATGATGGGAAGACCGGGGCCCAAAGCCCAAAACCCCGGCAAAATGTTCAAGAGAATAATGGGATACGTTTTCAGATCCTATTCCATCCATTATGCAATAGTAATCATATGTATACTTATATCCGTCTTCAGCGGCCTTCAGGGAACACTTTTTATGAAGGAACTGATAGACAAATATATTACCCCGTTTTTGCTTAATCCGGATGCGGCTCCCAATTACGCTCCTCTTGCCAAAGCCATAACAAGAGTTGCCTGCTTCTACGGACTGGGAATCATAGCCAATTTCACACAGCAAAAACTCCTGATAACCATTACTCAGGGTACAATGCGGACCCTCAGGGATGATCTTTTCAGCAAGATGGAGAAGCTTCCCATCAGGTATTTCGATACCCATACCAACGGCGATATCATGTCCATATATACCAATGATATCGATACCATGAGACAGATGATCTCCCAGAGCATCCCTCAGACTATCAACTCGGTAATAACCATTATTTCCGTACTGGTATCCATGCTGGTACTCAGCCCGGCCATGACTCTCGTGACCATCATCATGGTTGTAGTCATGATGTTCTGCACAGGCTTTGCCGCCAAGAACAGCGGAAAACACTTTGTTCGTCAGCAGAAACAGCTCGGAACCGTTAACGGATTTATCGAAGAGATGATAACCGGCCAGAAAGTCGTTAAGGTATTCTGTCATGAAGAGGCAGGTATAGAGAGCTTCAGGGAACTTAATGAAGAACTCTTTGATGCTTCCTCCAAAGCAAACACCTATGCAAATGCTTTGGGTCCCATCAGTGCACAGCTTGGTAACTTAAGCTACGTTCTCTGTGCAATAACAGGTGGTATTCTTGCTATAAACACCCCTCTTACGGTAGGTGCGGTTGCTTCTTTCTTAAGCCTTAACAGAAGCTTCAACATGCCCATCTCCCAGGTAGCTCAGCAGTTTAACTCCATCGTTATGGCAATGGCAGGTGCAGAGAGAATCTTCGGTCTCATGGATGAAACTCCCGAAACCGACGAGGGATATGTAACGTTGGTAAATGCCAAGAAGGGCTTCGGCGGAAAGCTGGAAGAGACACCCGAGCATACCGGAATGTGGGCTTGGAAACATTACCACAAAGCCGAAGGCACCACAGACTATAAACCTCTTGAGGGAAATGTGGTATTCGACGGAGTCGATTTCGGTTATACGGATGAAAAGATGGTACTCCACGATATCAAACTGGAGGCAAAGCCCGGTCAGAAGATCGCATTCGTAGGATCCACCGGTGCCGGCAAGACCACCATCACCAATCTGATAAACCGTTTCTATGATATTCAGGACGGTAAGATCAGATATGACGGTATCAATATTAACAAGATATCCAAGGCAGACCTGAGAAGATCCCTCGGAATAGTACTTCAGGAAACCTCTCTTTTCACCGGCACCATTTCAGATAACATACGTTTTGGAAAGCTGAACGCAACGGATGAAGAGGTTGTGGCGGCTGCCAAACTTGCCAATGCCGATGAATTCATCTCCAAGCTTCCCGATGGATATGGCACCATGCTCACAGGTAACGGCGCTAACCTCTCCCAGGGCCAGAGACAGCTGCTTGCCATCGCAAGAGCAGCCATAGCAGATCCTCCCGTACTTATCCTTGATGAGGCAACCAGCTCCATCGATACCAGAACCGAGAGGATCGTTCAGGAGGGAATGGATAAGCTGATGAACGGAAGAACTTCCTTCGTTATAGCTCACAGACTCTCGACTGTAAGAAATGCCGATTGTATAATGGTAATGGAACAGGGAAGGATCATCGAGAGAGGAACCCACGATGAACTTATTAACCTCAAGGGCAGGTATTACACTCTCTATACCGGCAATTCAATAGCATGAGATATTCATCTCCAAAATGTTTAAAAGCAGCTAAAATGCTGATTTTATAACGCGTATCATTTAATGTGAGGAGGACAGTACATGTACGACAAACAGTCCGGAACTATTTTTCTGGGAAAGAGCGGAGACAAAAAGATCTGCATTTATCCCAAGATGGCTAACCGCCACGGCATGATCTGCGGAGCTACCGGAACAGGTAAGACCATCACCCTCAAAGTCCTGGCCGAGAGTTTTTCGGATATGGGAGTTCCCGTATTCTTAGCTGATGTCAAAGGAGATCTTGCAGGTTTCTGTAAACCCGGAGCCGATTCCGAGGATATGCAGGCCAGAATCGAAAGATTCGGATTAAAAGAGGAAGGCTTCAAATACGACTCCTATCCCACCAACTTCTGGGATGTATATGCCGACAAGGGAATGCCTTTAAGAACTACGATTTCCGAGATGGGCCCTCTTCTCCTCGCCAGGATCCTGGAGCTCAACGATACCCAGACCAATGTGCTGGCTATGATCTTCAAGATTGCCGACGACAATAACATGCTCCTCATAGACACCAAAGACCTCAAGGCCATGCTCAACTATGTAGCCGATCATGCCAAAGAGTACGCTGCAGATTACGGAAGCATCGCAAGACAGAGCGTAAATGCCATTATCAGGTCACTCGTAAATCTGGAAAGCCAGGGAGGCGAATACTTCTTCGGCGAGCCCGCCCTCGATATCAACGACTGGCTTCGCAGGGACTCGGATAAAGGTCCCATCCAGGTTCTCGATTGCCAGAAGCTGATCAATCATCCCATTATGTATGCTACTTTCCTACTGTGGATGATGAGTGAACTCTTCGAATCACTTCCTGAGGTAGGTGACCTCGATAAGCCCAGGATGGTCTTCTTTTTTGATGAAGCACACCTGTTATTTGATAACGCACCCAAGGCACTTATGACCAGGATCGAGCAGGTCGTTAAGCTCATCCGCTCAAAGGGTGTCGGTATCTTCTTCGTAACACAGAACCCTGCGGACATACCCGATCCCATTCTTGCCCAGCTCGGCAATAAGATCGAGCATGCCCTCCACGCTTACACTCCTGCGGAGCAAAAAAAAGCGAAGGCAGCTGCCCAGAGCTTCGTGGTAAATCCCGAGTTCGATACCTACGAGACTCTCCTGTCTCTCGGAACCGGTGAAGCCCTTGTATCCGTTCTGGACGAAAAAGGCGTACCCACCATGGTTGAAAACACCAAGATCCTTCCTCCATGCTCTCTCATGGGATCGATCGATGATTCTTCCAGAGATTCAGTAATAAGAGGAAGCGGATTGTTCTCAAGATACAGCGACTATTTCGACAGAGATTCGGCTTATGAGTTCCTCCAGAGAAACCGTACTCTTGTAGAGGGTGAAGCTCCCGCCGATCAGGTGCCTGCGGAAGCAGCCGGCCAGGGTGCAAAACCTAAGCCCGATAAGAATTCCCTCAGCTATAAAACAGCCAAGGCTGCCCAGAGCGTAGCCAAGACCGGAGCCGGAACAGTCGGAAGAGAAGTAGGAAAAACGGTCGGAGGTGCCATCGGAGGTAAGTTCGGAAAGACCCTCGGAGGTAATATCGGATCCAGCATCGGAAGAAACTTCCTCGGAGTATTCTTTAAGACCTGATATGATCTATTACGATTTAAATGTAGCTCCCCGCAGCAATCTGCGGGGAGTTTTTTGGTGTTTGTTTTCGGAGGGATTTTAAACATCCGTGTCAGAAAAAGGGCCTTTTTCAGCCATAAATGACACTTATGTCTGCAGACATAATATCGTATAAAGTATTCACATTTTTCTTGCAACCAAACATTATTGATCCAAATTGCGACAGTTTTTTATTCTTCTTTGTCCACATGGTGACACAGACGTCTGTGGAAAAAACCGAGTTCTTCGCGATATTTCTATGGAAAGTTATCCACAAACTATGACATCAAAAAAACTAACGACTATGTCGTCAGAAAAAACATGTATACATAACACCGGATACCTGCCCTTTTCGTCAGATTTTTGGCTCGTCCCCCTCCTTGTAGGGATTTTTAGGAAAGCATGAGTTATTTTAATCAACACCGCTTGTTTACTGCATTCCGTTTTTGGAAAATTTCATCCCTTCACTCTCCTTTTTTATCCCCTTTCGGACAGCATCCCGAGCGCCGATAACAGCCATAATATGCCTGATCATGTCGTCTTATCAGCCCTTCTCCGAACTGCATTTTGAAGGCCGTTGTATAGATAAAAATGTGGGAACCGGCAGTATCGATTTGAGTTTCCGATTGCCGAAAAAATCGGCAATTTACATAGTTTTCAGGGCGAAAAGTTTTATATATTTTTTCCTTTAAAACTGGGGGGTAATGTATTAAAATGGTCTTACGCATCTAAAGCGATTCCCATCCCGAAAGGAGCAGGACATGAGTAAAAAATTTGGTAAATTCCTCTTTGGAACCGTTGTTCTCGGAACAGCCGCTGCAGCCGCAGCATATTATTATTATCAGAAGAAGAACGAGGAACCCGTTGTATTAAATGCAGATGACGAACCCGCTGAGGCACCCAGACGCACTTATACATCCCTTGACGATATCTCCGAAGTAGCCAAGAAGTTCACCGAATCAGCCAAGGAAACGGCAGGTAAGGTATCCAAGAGCGCTAAGGAAGCATATACCAAGGTAAAGGACAGATTCCAGGCTTCAGATGATCTTGATGACCTGTTCGAGGACCTCGAGGATGATGAAGACGAAGAGGATGATTTCACTCCCCTTTCGGAAACAGCCAAGGACGTAACCAAGGCTGCTGAAGATGCCGATAAGACCGTAGAAGAATTCTTCGATGATTCCGATGCTGCCGAAGGAACATCCGAAGAGGTAAAGAAATAATCAAACAACTACAACTCCGATTTTGGTAGCAAAAAAACCTCATCTCCGCGTGGAGATGAGGTTTTTTCTATCTGTTAACGATCATTGTTTAATCTTGGCGAGTTCTTCCTTCAGTTCCCTGACCTTGTCCTTCATTCTGGGCTTTGCAGAAGGTGAAGAAAGGATTCCGGCTACCATTCTGCTGCAGGTAGGATAATCCTTAAGGTGGAATGCCAGGTTTGCCAGAAGATAATCCAGCGTTACCGAATCCATGCCGGCAATTGGTACGTCCTCGGAGCTTCTCGCCTCTATGAAGCCGTTATATGCATTGGAATGATATTCCGCTTCCTGCTCCGTAAGATTCTTGATAAGCTCGGTGAAATCACCTTCCTCGGCCTCCAGAAACTCTCTGTAACTCCTAAGGAGCCATGCGGTCTTAAGACATATGAAGGCTTTTTCGCTTGCCTTGGCACGCTTTACGACCGCACATGCAAGTGCGATCTTATATCTTTCCAAAGCCTGGTCGAAGCTGTATGTTTCCTCATTGTACTTGGTAAGAACTATGTTGGAGGTAATCTTTTCCTTGATAAGTCTGGCCTGAGTGGGAAGTACGGCTCCATGATACCTTACAAGAGTCGCATATCCGCAGGTGGGGCACAGGACTACATCATATTTCTCTGCTACAAAACCGCCCTCATAGACAAGACGCAGATCAAAATCCGGTTTCTTGATCTTAGCCTTACCGGTTTTCATGATCTTGGCCGTAAAGTCATGATCACAGACCGGACATTTGAATGCCTTATCATAGATCAGATCGGTTTCTTTGACCTCGGGAACTTCGGGAGCTTTCTTTTCCTGCTTGGCAGGTGCTTCCTTCTTTTCCTTACCGAATATGTCCATATTTTCAAGATTGCCTAAGCCAAGGCTCTCAAGCCCCGATAAAAGACCTGCCATTTCTTTCCTCCAATGATCTATCCCTATTTTGCGGGAAGAGTAAATGAACTCTTAAGTCCCACGATACGGTTGAATACAAGATGATCCTCAGTGGAATCCTTGCAATCGACCGTGAAAAAACCGTTTCTGACAAACTGGAATCTGTCAAAAGCCTTAGCCCCCTTAAATGCGGGTTCAAGCTTACAATCCTTGCAAACCTTGAGCGAATTGGGATTAAGGTTGATATTACCCTCCTCATCATATACGCCCTTCTCTTCGGCTACAAGGTTCTCATACAGTCTTACGTCGGCATTGATCGCACTTGATGAAGGTACCCAGTGAATGGTGCCCTTTACCTTACGACCGTCGGGAGAATTTCCGCCCTTGGTCTCGGGATCGTAGGTACAGTGTACCACGGTAACATTGCCCGCTTCATCTTTTTCACAAGAAACAGCTGTTACGTAATACGCATTCATAAGTCTGACTTCATTTCCGGGGAAAAGTCTGAAGTATTTCTTGGGAGGCTCTTCCATAAAGTCATCTCTCTCGATATAAAGCTCTCTTTCAAAAGGAACCGTTCTGGTTCCGAGAGATTCGTTCTCGGGATTATTGGATGCGGTAACTTCCTCAACCTGACCTTCGGGGTAATTATCGATGACCAGCTTGATAGGATCAAGGATAGCCATATATCTGGGAGCATCCGCCTTCAGATCTTCCCTGATGCAATACTCAAGTGCAGCATAATCCGCAGAAGCCTGAGATTTGGAAATACCGCAGAGCTCTACGAACTTTCTGATGGATGAGGGGGTAAATCCTCTTCTCCTGAGAGCCGCGATGGATACAAGCCTGGGATCGTCCCATCCGTCCACGGTTCCGTTCTCAACAAGCTTCTTGATGTATCTCTTACCGGTAACAACGTTGGTAAGATACATCTTGGCAAATTCGATCTGTCTGGGAGGATTGGGATACTCAAGCTCCTTAACAACCCAGTCATAAAGAGGTCTGTGATCTTCGAATTCAAGTGTGCAAAGTGAATGGGTGATTCCCTCTTCCGCGTCCTCAATGGGATGAGCGAAATCATACATGGGATAAATGCACCACTTATCACCGGTTCTGTGGTGAGCCATGTGGGCTACGCGATAGATTACCGGGTCTCTCATATTGATATTGGGAGAAGCCATATCGATCTTTGCTCTTAAAGTCTTCTCTCCGTCGGCAAATTTGCCTTCCTTCATCTCTTCGAAGAGCTTAAGGTTCTCCTCTACGGATCTGTTTCTTCCGGGATCGTCCTTGCCGGGAGTATCGAAAGTACCTCTGTACTCTCTTACCTCATCAGCGGTCAGATCGGAGATATATGCCTTACCCTTTTTGATAAGCTTAACAGCTCCTTCGTACATCTTGTCAAAATAATCCGATGCGAAGAAGAGCCTGTCCTCCCAATCGGCACCAAGCCATGCAACATCCGCCTTAATGGACTCGACAAACTCGGTCTTTTCCTTGGTGGGGTTGGTATCATCAAATCTTAGATTGAATTTTCCGCCGTACTCCCTGGCCATGCCTGAATTAAGGATTATACTCTTGGCATGTCCGATGTGAAGATAGCCGTTGGGCTCGGGAGGAAATCTTGTCATTACATGATCAAATCTTCCCGTAGCAAGATCATTATCTATCTCCTGCTCGATGAAGTGTCTCGAACGCTTCTCTTCACCTTCCGGATTTTCGGTTCTAATGTCAGTATCTGCCATTTCATAACTCCTGATATTATACTTGAAACGCCCGGATTAAGGCGTTTCAAGTTTGATGTTGAGTGTTATTTAATGATGGAAAAGTCTGATTCCGGTGAAGCACATTACCATATCGTACTTGTCACAGGCCTCGATGACTATATCATCTCTCTTGGATCCGCCGGGCTGAGCGATGTACTTAACTCCGCTCTTGCGTGCTCTCTCTACATTGTCAGCAAAGGGGAAGAATGCATCGGAGCCGCAAATAACATCTGTATTTTTAGCAAGCCATGCTTTCTTTTCCTCTCTGGTAAATACGGGAGGCTTCTCAGCGAAGATGGTCTGCCAGGTTCCTTCCGCAAGAACGTCTTCGTACTCATCTCCGATGTAAAGGTCGATGGCATTGTCTCTGTCAGCTCTCTTAATAGTGTCAAGGAACTTAAGTCCGAGAACCTGAGGGCTCTGGCGAAGGAACCAGTTGTCTGCCTTGCTTCCCGCAAGTCTGGTGCAGTGGATTCTGGACTGCTGTCCTGCGCCGATACCGATAGCCTGTCCGTCCTTTACATAACATACGGAATTTGACTGAGTATACTTAAGAACGATGAGGGAAACCTTCATGTCTGCAAGTACGTCTGCAGGGATGTCCTTATTCTTGGTAACGATGTTTCCGGGAAGAACCTCATCTGCATTGAGTTCGTTTCTACCCTGCTCGAAGGTAATTCCATACACCTGTTTTCTTTCGAGTTCGGCAGGCTTATAGTTCTCATCGATCTGAATGATGTTATAATTGCCGCTCTTCTTACCCTTTAAGATCTCAAGAGCTTCAGGCTCATATCCGGGAGCAATTACTCCGTCAGACACCTCGGGCTTAATGAGCATTGCGGTGCTTACGTCACATATATCTGAAAGAGCGATGAAGTCTCCGAAGGAGCTCATTCTGTCAGCGCCTCTTGCTCTTGCATATGCACATGCAAGGGGGCTGAGCTCAGCCTTCTCATCTACCCAGTAAATCTTCTTAAGTGTATCGGAAAGAGGACGTCCAATAGCCGCACCTGCAGGTGATACATGCTTAAAGGAGGTTGCTGCAGGAAGACCGGTAGCCTGTTTTAACTCCTTAACAAGCTGCCATCCGTTAAAAGCATCCAGGAAGTTGATGTATCCGGGCTTACCGTTAAGAACGGTAACAGGGAGGTCGCTTCCATCCTCCATAAAGATCCTTGAGGGCTTCTGATTGGGGTTACATCCGTACTTAAGCTGAATCTCGCTCATTCTTTCATACTCGCCTTAAAAAGGCGTCCTTTCTGTGAAAAATAAACTACGTACTACGAAACTTGATTATATCATAAGAAAGCCCGTCCTAAAAGAGCCAAAGGGGACGGTTCTTACCGGCTGGGTAAGAACCATCCCCACTGAAAGGAACGTGTTTTCGAGGCGAGTCAGGGAGTAACTTTCTTCTATCAAGTCACTTCACAGAATTTCTTGCTCAACCCTGCAAGTGATAAATTATGTTCTAAACAAAAAGGAGTCACATATGCATTCGCCAACGCTTTTTGTAGTTCTATCTCCATTTTTCTATGAGTCATATGTTCCATATATTTCAGTTTCTAGGTTCAATCATAAATTTGATTAAAAATTCAATATATCACTCACAAGATCTCTTAAACCAGCAAGAAATCATTTATACATGTTTATTTGCAAAATCAAACAATAATACACCTCTCCTCTGTAATAGGAGATTCAAACTGAATAAAATCATAAAACCACACTATCAATAAATAGCTCGAAATGGCGGATGGCCAGTATCAACATTACCAAGCAATGAAGGCTCTCTAAATCTGGAAGTGGTTACAAAATTAAAGATTATTAATCCATTTTCCCTTCTATCTAAAGAAATGTTGATTTTAGTAGGAACGAAGGGGTGGTTGCACGCTACCAAATCAATAGTATCCTGAACATTCCAAAGCCTGCCACCAACATTTTTTTCACTTAAATAGAGCAGACGCATCATATCATCCAGGCCGTTATATGGTTTATCTTTTTCATAAGTGGCAACAATTGTAAATCTAATGCTATTTTCATCAAAATCATCTCCAACTATTTCTTTTATCGTCATAATAAGATAATCATGGAAAATTGTTTTATCCATTTTAGTTATTTTTTTCACCGTTATCCTCCTTGAAAAACTCTGTTTTTATAGCCCCATCGAGATCATCCCTCTTCGGTCAGATATCTGTCCTTTTAGGTTACGCCGTCACGTATACATTCATTAATCTTATCTGACCACTGTTTGGTATAGTCATCCTGAACAAGTTCATATAATTTATCGAAATACCTGTCAAAATGGTCTCCGCTAATCCAATTTTATATAGATGGTTTACTGAAATTTTTTAATAATGACCATGATATCATCATCTGAAAATAAATAATCATCCGGAGAAATCATCTCATCAATATTTGAGATTGCCACCAAATAGTGCCATGCATCAATATCCATAATTTCTATTTCAGAATCGTTCCGTATATACTCCATCGCCCATTTTCCAACATCCTCACGACAGATTTTTCCTAAAATTGCATCAT
>JAEEXJ010000003.1 GCA_016291475.1 Lachnospiraceae bacterium
TCTCGCAGATCTGATTGCTTCTGCGGAACTCACTTCGTTCAAACAAGTCCTCGAAGCAATCATGCGAGATTCCGCTCATTAAGTGAGTCGGCAAATGTCGCAAAAATACTGACAAGAACTTGTACATGCCCTTACATCAGTACATGCAAGGGACGCCTGATTTTGAAGATCCATAAACATAATTTGGATCCAGTACGGAATAATGGTCGGGACAGTGAATCTTAACCTCTCCGGAAGCTAAAGATTCTTTTACATCAATTACTCTTTGATTTGAGCTTCCCTTCCAAAGAAGAGTTACATCGCGGAGGTTCTTGTCATATTTACCATCGACAACAACATCAACGTACTGCATCACAGGCACGGATTTTATTTCTTCCCACGTATAGCCGGTATATAGCCAGACAGTCTTTTGGGGAAACTTTTCCTTGACGGTCTTAAGGAGAGTTTCTATCTCGGATCTGTTTCCGGGATATAAAGGATCTCCTCCGCTTAATGTAAGTCCCGAGATGTAATCTCTTGAAAGAAGCTCAAACAGTTCATTACGCGCATCGTCGTCAAAATAGATACCGCCGTCCGGATCCCAGGTCTGAGGATTCTGGCACTGGCTGCACATATGCGAACAACCGGATACCCAGAGAACTACACGGAGTCCGTCGCCGTTTTTCATATCATCTTTTGTAATATCATGGTATCTCATTACATGGATCTTCTTTCGGATATTTCGATCATCTTGGCATCGTTAAGTCTGGTGTCACCGTGAGTTCTGGAATATGACAGATATCCGTTCATACGGTCTATTTTAGTCAGATTTCTGCTTCCGCAAACGGGACAAACATCCATGGACAACTCTTCATGTCCGCAATCATCACAATATGAAAGAGAAAGATTCACTCCCTCATAAAAGCCCATCTTCATGGCACGTCTTATAAGAGTTTTTATTGCCACAAGATTGTAATCAACGGGATATTTTACATATTGTATCTTCCCACCGTTAAACAGATCCCAGAACCGCTTCTCATAATCCTGCTTTTCAATCGGGGTTATATCTTCGGTAACATGACAATGGAACGAATTGGAAACATATTCTCTGTCTGAAACACCTTCCACAATCCCAAACTTCTTCCTGAATTGTTTAACCTGAAGACCGCAAAGATTCTCGGCAGGAGTTCCGTAGATGGCATACAGTTTATGATCTTCCTTTTTAAACTGTGCGATCCTCTCATTTATATGTCTCATAACTTCAAGAGAAAACTCAGCATCCTCAACTAGGGATTTATGATTATAAAGTTCCTGAAGCTCATTAAGCGCAGTGATACCGAATGATGCGGTTGCGGAATCCAGCAAAGGTTTTATTTTGTCGGAAAGTTCCAGGTGCCCTCCTCTGAATCCGCCCATACAATACGCCAGCGGATTGGTCGAGGCCTTCAGCTCGCCAAGATAAGAATATGTCCTTAAGTGAAGGTTTCTTATAAGTTCAAGGTAATAATCAAGGATCTCATAAAAATCCCTGTTTTCTTTACGGCTTCGGGCAAGGATCATTGGAAGATGCAACGACACAACGCCTATATTGAATCTGCCGATGTAAACGGGTTCATCATTTTCATCCGCAGGTTCTATTCCGCCTCTTTCGTACCAGGGTGAAAGGAAAGCCCTGCAGCCCATGGGAGAAATTATCTTTCCGTACTTTTTATAGATCGAAGGAACATATCCCTCGCCGGTAAGAGACAGATAATCGGGATACATTGTCTTGGATGAACATTTAACGGCAAGGTCAAATATATCTTCAAGCTCTCCGCCTTCACCATGAAGCTTCTCATCATATAGAAAAACAATCTTGGGGAAAAGAACCGGTTTCTTCCTGCCCTTTTTACCCTGACCTTCCATGTGAACCTTAAGAAGGGCTCTGGTTGCCATCTTCTGAAAATCGCTCGTTCCGGTACCGGCGGTAACGGTTATGAAAGGATAATCGCCTCGGCTGGATGCTACAGTATTGAATTTATACTCCCATCCCTGAAAGCCCTGTTCGAATTCTCTCTCGACTCCGGCGAGAGCTGCCTCTTTAGCTTTTTCTTCAGAAACTCCAAGATCCATATATTTCTTCTTGGCCTTTTCAAAAGACAGCTTTGCGTAGGGCTCCAGTGTAAATTCAACCGATGGAATGGTAAACCCGCCGTACTGCTGGGATGCGGCGGAAAGGACAATATCTCCCATAACATCAAAAGCCGTATCAAGACTTTTAGGTTCGTTGTACCAAATATTGCCCATCTCGAAACCGCCCTTCAGAACAGATGCGATATCGAAAAGACAGCAGTTCATGGTATCACGCCTTGATGACATGTCATGGATATAGATATATCCGTCTCTGCAAGCCTGTATTTCTTCTGTAGTCAGGAAAAACTTCTGGTAGAGCTCTTTATTCAGCTGGTTGAAAATAAGACTTCTTTTGGTAGAAACAAGAGCCGAATCGGTGTTTGAATTCTCCTTATCACCGATATACATGATCGACTGGGATTTCTTGTAAACATCATCAAGCATTCTGACAAAGTCCTGCTTGTAGTTACGATAATCCCTGTAGCTTTTAGCAACAATGGGTTTAACTTTTTCAAGTACTTCCTCGACAATGTTGTGCATCTTAGGGATAGGGATCTCATTTTCGGGAAGGGAATCAACCTTAGCGATTATGAGTTCACAGATCGTCCTGTTTTCATCATCGGAAAATTCGGTGAGTGCTCTGTATGCGCTCTTTCCAACAGCATTGATAACTTTCTGAACATTAAAAACTTCCTTGGATCCGTCTTTTTTTATGACAAAAACTTCTTTTGAAGGCTTATATATTTTTCCGTAATCGATGCTTTCCGCCACGATGTTCCTCCAAGATCACATATTATCCAACAGTGATTTCAAATACTCTTTATATGCTTTAACCGCACTGTCCGGACCGGCAAGTTTTACATCTTTGCCAAGTCCCGAAAGCCAGCCGTAAAACTGATTTGAAACATAACATTTCGTTCTGATAATGACCCTTCCGTGATCCCCTTTTCTCTGAGGTACATCAGATCCGAATCTGTCATATGCGATACCGATCAGTTCTTCGGGAAAATCAAGGATCACAGTCTCCTGTTTTCCTCCGTACATGGAAAAGGTTTCCTCAACATAGGAGGAAATATCAATCTTCTTGTACTCGCTCTCTCCTTCTCTGGGCATATCGGTTTCAAAAACATGCCTCATTTTATCCACTCGGAAATGCTTCATCTTATCTGCTTCGGAATCGTATGCAAGGAGATAATAATTCTGATCCTGCCAGATAAGTGACCAGGGACTTAAGACTCTTTTCTTCTTACCCTTGGTCACAAGCTTTTTATCAGGCCCCCATACTAGGTACTCAAATTCCACTTTCTTTTCATTCTGAATGGCTCTGGATAGTGCATCAACATTATAAAGCACATCCTCATTGGGCGTTTTAGAATCGGTCGAGTAGATATTTCTTATCATGGATGATGCCATATAAGAACTGGTCTGTTCTTTAAGCTTACCGGCAAGGATCTTGGTTTTTCCGGCTGAGATAAATTTTGATGAATATACGGCGTCCGCAAGAAGCCTGAGCTCAGCGTCCTCAAATTCCCTTGAAGCAAGTTTGTAACCGCCGCCCGATTCATGAATAATATCAAAACCGGCATCACTCAGGGACTTTATATCGTCATACAAAGTCTTTCTGTCGCATTTAAGCCCCTCGGCGCGTATCAAATCAAGAAGATCGGATGCTTTCATTGCATGATCGTCATCGGTTTTCTTTTTAAGAAGATCCAGGATCAGCAGAATCCTGGTCTTATTGTTATATATATTCATGTTATATATTGCATTAAAAGGTGAAAAAAATAAAAGGATACGAACCTGCCGTATCCTTTTTAAATCCTATCAATTATCGGATCCGGATGTAACAGCTTCTGAAGAAACTTCCTGAACCGATTTTGCGTCCTTCCTGTTCCTCAGTATTCTGCCTACTGTAAATCCGAGTGCTGCCACTGCGACGATGATCACCATGAGAAGCAGGTAAGACAAAAATGAATTTGAAAAAGCAATAAATTTATCCATAGCAAACCTCCGAAGGCTGACTACATATTGTACGGAAAAATCGTGGCAAATGCCTCATAAACACACTATTTAGTATACCTTTTAGATGGCTTTAGAGTCAAGGGAAGCGCATATTTTTTCGCTCTTTGCGATAACCTCCTCGGGAAAGCCGTTTTTCCTTAAAAGAGCTATCGCATTGGTACTTACAGAGGGACCATTTTCAAGCTTGTATGTAAATAAAACGTCATCTCCCTCTATTTTCTCACTGAAATGAACATTTTCATAAGCATCGGCCGCCAAAGTTGTAAGCTCATGGTCATGTGTTGCCGCAAAAACTAGTACTCCCCGTTCCCTGAGATAGTGAAGAACCGCATCGGCAGCAGCTATTCTTTCGGCCGTATTCGTCCCTTTAAATATCTCATCTATAAAGCATATAACAGGTTTATCCGACTTTCCGGATGCATCCACGATCCTCTTAAGACTTCTGATTTCAGCCATAAAGTAGCTCTCGCCCTTCAAGATCGAATCATTTACAGCAATCGATGAATAAATCGTAAAAAGAGAACCTTCGTATGCTTTGGCGGGACAAGTGGAAATTGTCCGTGCAAGAATGGCATTTACTGCGATCATCCTCATATATGTGGATTTTCCGCTGGCATTTGAACCGGTTATAAGAATACCGCCCTCATTATGTACATCGTTGGGAACCGGTGAATCCAAAAGCGGATTAAAGCCGTCTTTTATCGTAATTGAAGCTTTATCGGTAAAAACCGGTCTGCAGCATGCGCCCTTGCTCTCAAGAAATGCCCGATAAGATGAAATTGCCAGACACATATCGAGAAAACCGGTCTGTTCGTATGCCCTGAGAATGGTATCTTTGGATGAACCGATCTTACCGAGAAGAATCTGTGCCGCAATAAGATCAAAATGGAATAAAAGATTAATATATGTAAAAAGCATTGAAAAGATCCCGCCGGTGGAATTCGACCCGGAATTGATCACAAGTGCGGAAAATGTGGTTTGTAATCTGATCTTTTTAAGTTCATCCGAAAGTTCCGAAATAAGTTTTCCCGTCTCGGTATCTCCTCCCGAAGGAAGCACTTTTCCCATGGATGCAAGTCCCATGATCATTGAAAAACCGCTTAAACATTCATCCGCTTTCCTTTTAAAAGAAAAATAGGAAGAAACCTGAAGAAGAATGATAACAAATATAAATAAGACACCGGCTACAGGTTTAAGGAAGGTAAGTATAAAGGCAACAATATATAAAACATCACAAAGTATATGAAAAAACGGATTCAATATTCTATCCGTAGAAAGTATCTTATCCAAATATTCGGGAAGAGATCTGTCTTTAACAAATCCCAGCTCATGAAGAGCTTTCCCCAGCGATAGTCTGAGAGATTCATCTTCATACAGTTCACTTATGATACTGTCAGTGTGAGAAATCTCCTCCTCCGTACACGAAAGATCATGAAGCCTTCTGTAAAGGTATTCCTCTCCTGCGGAACTGAGACAATTATCCATCTGAAGGAAGATATCTTCCATACCTGTATCAGACCATGTAAGTTCGTCGAGATAATCTCCTTCTTCTTTTGAAGTCAGAAATTTTTCAAGATTGATCTTAAGTGAATCCACGCGTGCCTCGTTCAGTCTTCTGCGAGAAGCCTTTCCGAAAGAATCACGAATAAAAGAGGCAATCTTCTCAGATTCCTCTTTGGCCATTCTGATCCCGCTGATGATCAGAAGTATTAAGATTATAAAAATAAAAATTATTCCGTACATATCATAAAAAAGCCCTGCAAGAAGCAAACTCCCTGCAGGGCATATTATTAAAGAACTGCGTACTTAATGATGAACAAAACTGCAAGAACAGCCATAAGGGGCTTGATCTTCTTAGCATTGCCGGTGCAAAGATTGATGACAACGTAAGAGATAACTCCGATGCAGATACCGTCTGAAATGCTGTAAACAAGAGGCATTACGAGAAGTGCAAGGAAAGCGGGAATTGCCTCGGTAGGATCCTTAAGGTCGATACCTGTAATCGAACCCATCATAAGGAATCCGACGAATACAAGCGCGGGAGCGGTTGCAAATCCGGGGATTGATATGAAGAGGGGAGAAAGTACAAGGGATACAAGGAAAAGGATTCCGGTAACAACAGAGGTAAGTCCGGTACGTCCGCCTGCAGATACGCCCGATGAGCTTTCTACAAAAGTGGTGGTGGTGGAAGTTCCGAGAACCGCACCTGCGCTGGTAGCGATAGCATCAGCAAGAAGTGCGGGACGAATTCTGGGAAGCTTTCCGTCCTTATCGAGCATATCAGCCTTGTCAGCACATCCGATGAGTGTTCCGAGAGTATCGAATACATCTACGAAAAGGAATGCAAGCATGATAACTACGAAATCAATTGCATTGAAAGACTCAAATGCAGCCGATGAGAAACATGCACCGAAGGTCTCACCAATGGATTTAAACGAGAAGCTTGCAAAAGAGCTGGGAATGGTTGTATAAAATCCGTTTGCGGGATCCGGAGTGTAGAGTCCCGTAAGTTCGAAAAGAATTCCGAGTATCCAGGTCGCAAAGATACCTATAAGGATGGCACCCTTAACCTTTTTGACATGAAGGATCGCAATAATAAGAACACCGATAATGGTAAGAAGAGCCCATGCACCGGTAGTATGGAATTCAGACTTAAAAGGAACGATCGTAACAAGAGTAGCACCGCCGACAACGACTTTACCGTTCTGAAGTCCGATAAATGCTACGAAAAGTCCGATACCAACAGATACACCCTTTTTAAGCTGAAGCGGAATAGCGTTGAAAATTGCTTCTCTTACGGGAGTTACGGAAAGAACTACGAAAATAAGGCCTTCGATAAATACCGCAAAAAGAGCAAACTGCCAGGAATAACCCATTGATCCGCAAACGGTGTATGCAAAATATGCATTAAGACCGAGTCCGGGTGCAAGGGCAAAGGGATAATTGGCCATAAAAGCCATGCACATGGTTCCGATGAAAGCGGAAAGTGCGGTAGCGATGAGAATAGCCTGGTCATTCATTCCTGATGCGGAAAGAATACTGGGGTTGACAGCCAGGATATAGGCCATCGCCATGAAGGTTGTAATACCGGCAATGACTTCTGTTTTAACGTCGGTACCATTCTCCTTCAGTTTAAAAGTTTTTTCTAACATATGATCTCCTTCCTCTCTACGAGAGTGAAATATTCCGGCGCATGCCGGTTTATTATCATCGGTTTAACAACCGATAATTTTCAGATCTCACTTGTTATACGCCTTGTCCTCGTCTGACACCTGTAGATTATCTCTTCGGGATCGAAGCCAAGGTCATATTCACCCTTATAAAAGAGTACTTTCCCCGCGACCAAAGTCATTATAACATCAGAAGTGCTTCCTGAATAAACAATATTTTTAACAATATTGTTAACGGGCTGCATATTGGGTTTGTTAAGGTCTAAAAGTATCAGATCCGCCGGATTTCCTTCCTTAACAAGACCCGAATCTTCGTATCCCATGCAAGAAGCCGAACCCTTAACAGCCATATCAAGGATCACGGATGCATCAAGGCATGAAGCATCATCTTCGCGTAATTTGCAAAGCACGCTTGTCAGATACATTTCCTTGAACATATTCAGAGAATTATTGCTGGCAGGTCCGTCCGTCCCCAGAGCCAGTCCCACTTTTTTATCGTAAAGCTTTTTAAGAGGAGCTATACCGCTGGCAAGCTTGCAGTTTGAGCCGGAGTTTATGACAGCATATATATTCTTAGATGCCATAAGATCCATCTCTTCATCGGTCAAATGCACCCCGTGGTAGATCGCACCGCCCTTATCAAACAGTCCCAGTGAATCAAGATACATAAGAGGGGTTTTGCCGTATCTGCCGACGCACTCTTCCACCTCAGATCTTGTTTCAGATAAATGACAATAAAAAGGACAATCCAGAGACTTGATAACTCCGAACAGTTCTTCAAGAAGATCCTTTGAACATGTATATTCGGCATGAATGCCGGCTTTAAAGGTGATCAAAGGGTCATATGTATTAAGTACTTTATACGCTTCTTCCAGTTCCTTTATAGAAAAAGTAAAATCGTTAAGGCCCGAAACAATGGCACATCTCATACCCGCCTGAGAAAAAACTTCTGCGGTGACGTATGGCCTCAGATACATATCCATTGCGGAAACAATTCCACCGGACACATATTCCATGATCGCAAGCGACTGGAAATCGGCTATATCTTCATCCGTAAGTCTGGCTTCATTAGGGAAAATATCTTCTTTAAGCCATAAAGGAGTGGGTTTATCGTCAGCAAGTGATCTTAAGAAAGTCATTGCAGAATGAGTATGAGCGTTGTTAAAGCCCCTCATGAGAAGATTCCCCTGACAATCTATCACCCTGTCAAAAACTATTCCCGTATTTTGATGGGACAGTTCGTTATCGTCATAATAGATCACATTGGAAATAATGCCGCCCGAAATAATCACTTCGCCTTTCCTCAGCGAAGCGTGTCCGTCCAGATCCAGGATTGCGGCATTATAGAGTCGTATATTCATATCTTTCTCACTTTATGGAATCTGCTGAAAAGCTTTCGGGAAGAAGTTCCCCAAGTGTAAAGACTTTTTTATCATCAATGCTTCTTGCTACGATAACCTTCATGTCGGATGATCCGAATTCCGAAAGGAACTGCCTGCATACTCCGCAGGGATAAGCATAATCCTTAAGTTCTTTAGCATCCTTCATGCCACCGACTATGGCAATAGCCTTGAATTCATTACTTCCTTCACTGACAGCTTTGAGAGCCGCGCATCTCTCGGCACAGATAGTGGCACCGTATGAAGAATTCTCTACATTGCAGCCTCGGTAAATCTCACCGTCCGAAGTAAGCAGTGCGGCGCCTACTGCATAGCCGGAATATTTACAATAGCTTTTGGTTCTGGCTTCAAAAGCATTTATTATAAGAGTTTGGATCAGTTCTTCATCCATGATCATCACCTTAAAAAGCAGCTATCGAACCTCTGACAAGATTTTCGAATCTGACAGCAACCGAATTTGCGGCTTTCTGAACCTCTTCATGATTAAGCTCTTCACCTGTAATCCCTGCAGCCATATTGCTGATACAGGATATTCCGCAAACCCTCATACCCATATGTCTTGCAGCTATGGCCTCGATAGCGGTACTCATTCCGACAGCACTTCCTCCAAGCAATCTGAGAGCCTTAACGTCGGAAGGTGATTCATAAGAGGGTCCGCTGAGCTGTACATAAACTCCCTTGAACAGTTCGCTGTTTTGCTCGGAAGCCTTATCGGTGATTATCCTGCAAAGTTCTTCATCATATATCCTGGTCATATCCGGAAATCTGGTCCCGAGCTCATCTATATTAGGGCCTATAAGCGGATTTCTGACCAGGAAAGATATCTGGTCTTCAATAAGCATAAGGCATCCCGGATGGAAGCTTTCATTTATACCGCCTGCAGCATTCGTAAGGAAAAGGATCTTAGCTCCGAGAAGTCCCATAAGTCTGATAGGCATCACAACATCCGAAGGATCATAGCCTTCATACATGTGAACTCTGCCCTTCATGCAGACTATCTTCTTATCTCCGTCATATCCGAAGATAAACTTTCCGGAATGGCCCTGAACGGTAGAAACGGGAAATCCGGGAAGTTCCGAATAAGGAATCTCACAAACAGGTTTGATGGAATCCGCATAACCGCCCAGGCCCGATCCAAGTACAAGGGCAATATCAGGCACAAAATCGGCTATCTTACGTACAGCATCGACGGCCTTTTGGAGCTTTTCGTATTCTTTACTCATGAAGTCACCTTTTTGTATGCTTTTTTACCGCGTCTTACAATTTTTCCGTCCTTAAGATCCTCGGCACTGTAAAGAGTCTTGATGTCCGTTACCTTCTCATCGTCTACGGTAACACCGCCCTGTTCAACGGCACGGCGCGCTTCGTTTCTGGTGGGGCAAAGACCGGCTTTAACAAGAATACCGAGAATATCGATCTTACCGTCCCTGTAATCTGCGTCTTCGATCTTAACGGTAGGAATATCGGCATTTGAAAGATCTCCGCCACCGAAAAGAGCAGCAGATCCCGCTTCTGCCTTATCGGCTTCCTCTTTACCGTGTACAAGCTCGGTAAGTTCATGTGCAAGGATCTTCTTCGCATCATTGATCCTGGAATCATCCCACTTTTCGATCTCTTCGATCTTTTCAAGAGGAAGGAATGTGAGCATTCTCAGGCACTTAAATACATCGGCATCTCCGACGTTTCTCCAGTACTGATAGAAATCGAAAGGTGAAGTCTTATTGGGATCCAGCCATACGGCATTTCCCGCTGTCTTACCCATCTTATTACCGTTGGAATCGGTAAGAAGGGTGATTGTCATGGCATGAGCGTCCTTACCGAGTTTTCTTCTGATAAGCTCGGTGCCGCCCAGCATATTGCTCCACTGATCGTCTCCGCCGAACTCAAGGTTACAATTGTATTTCTGGAACATGTAATAGAAGTCGTAAGACTGCATTATCATGTAGTTGAACTCAAGGAATGAAAGTCCCTTTTCCATTCTCTGCTTATAGCACTCTGCTCTGAGCATATTATTAACAGAGAAACAAGCACCGACTTCACGAAGCAGCTCAATATAGTTAAGATTCATGAGCCAGTCGGCATTGTTGACCATAAGCGCTTTGCCTTCGCCGAAATCAATGAATTTCTCCATCTGCTTCTTAAAACACTCGGCATTATGATCGATATCTTCTCTGGTAAGCATCTTTCTCATATCACTTCTTCCGGAAGGATCACCGATCATGGTTGTACCGCCTCCGATAAGAGCGATGGGCTTATTACCCGCCTCCTGAAGCCTCTTCATGAGAGTAAGAGCCATAAAATGTCCGGCGGTAAGTGAATCTGCGGTACAGTCAAAACCGATATAAAACGTCGCTTTTCCGTTATTGATAAGATCTCTGATCTGGTTTTCGTCAGTAGTCTGAGCAATTAGGCCTCTGGCCTGAAGCTCTTCATAAATACCCATTTTAAAAAATCTCCTTTATCAAAAATATATCCTATTATACTAAAATCCCGAAGGATTAACATTACTCTTACAGTATAAATTTATCTGTTTTCCATCAGTTTGCTCATAGCCTTGTCCAGACCGCTTACAGACAGCTTATACATGGGAAACATCTGCTTAAGTACTGTTTCTATCTCTCTCCACGGAGCGGCGCCGGGGGCCATCTTGGGATTGAGCCACACCACCTTTTTATAATGCCTTTTCAGGGATTTAAGCCACTCTTCACCGCTGTATCCGTCATTGGGGCCTCTGTAATTACCCGTATCCGAATAAAATTCCTCGGGAGCCATCGCAGCATCACCAACTATTATAACCTTATAATCCTTATCCGTGTTACGGAAAAGCCAGTTAGTTTCGACCCAGTCACCGTTTTCACATTCAGGAGTCTTATAAACATGGGAATAAATGCAATTATGGAAATAATAGCACTTAACCTCTTTATAGTGGTTACTCTTATTCACGGCCTGGAATAATTCGTTCAAAAGGGACGAATATGGGATCATTGTTCCGCCGGAATCCATCAAAAGAAGCAGCTTAACGGAGTTCTTCCTGGGCTTTCTCATTTCTATCTTAAGAACCCCGCCCTGATTACAGGTCTCATCAACCGTTTTATCAATATCCAGTTCTCTTTCATTAGTATCAAGCCTTGACGAGAACTGTCTGAGGCGTCTGAAAGCAAGCTGGAACTGTCTGTTAGTCATAACGCGGTCGTCTCTGAAGTCACGATATTTTCTGGCACCCATGACCGCAAAAGCAGACTGATAACCGGTCATTCCACCTACCCTTACACCGCCTATATTACCTCCGGTATTTCCGAAGGAGGTCTTTCCCATTGTTCCAATCCAGAAAGATCCGCCGTTATGTTCGGAATCCTGATCCTTAAGACGCTGTTTAAATTTCTGTTCAACGTCGTCTTTATCTATTATTATGCCTTCGCCTTCCATTTTATTGAGATGGTCTTTTGCCTCCATCTCGGCAAGTTGCATCATATCGGATTTATCAAGCCATCTGAGCATCTCCGCACCGACTTCCGGGTCGCTCTGCGCAGCCTTAAAGCACTCATCAAAGGCTTCATCATACTTGTCAAAATCAGTCTCGCTCTTAACAAGTATCATCTTGGCACCATAATAAAACCTTGAAAGCGAACCACCTATAAGTCCGCTGTTCAGGGCATTCATAAGATCAAGCCACTCACCGAGAGTAACGTTAATCCCATGCTTTCTTAAGCTTTCAAAAAAATTCAAAAACATACAATAAACAAGTAAATATTTCTTCGCAGGCACCCGACGTCAACGGATTTTCGGTGCCACTCGCCCGTAAAATTTTAAGAGCTAATATTTTCAGAAGTTCTGATGGGTTGCCAGATCCATATCCTCATCTTTCTTGACTACAACACCTATGAAAGGAAGCTTGGATTTGATCTGGGCATAGGGGATACCTCCGATCTGAAGTGCATTGATCCAGTCAATGAGTTCCGAAGTCGAAGGCTTCTTACGTATATCCCTGATATCTCTGATCTGATAGAAAACATCCATAGCTTCGTTGAGCAGATTATCCTCAACATCGGGAAAATGAACCTTTACGATCTCAGTCATAAGCTCTCTTCCGGGAAACTCGATATAGTGGAAAATACATCTTCTGAGGAATGCGTCTGGAAGCTCCTTCTCCGCATTTGATGTAATAATAACGATGGGTCTGTTCTTTGCCTTAACTGTTCTCTTGGTTTCGTTAATGTAAAATTCCATCTGATCAAGTTCCCAGAGAAGGTCATTTGGGAATTCAAGATCGGCTTTATCGATCTCGTCGATAAGAAGAACTACCTGCTCATCGGATTCAAAGGCTTCACCAAGTTTTCCGAGTTTAATGTAATGAGCAATATCATCAACTCCGCCTTCTCCGAACTGTCCGTCATAAAGTCTCTGAATGGTGTCATACATATAAAGGCCGTCCTGAGCCTTTGTTGTAGACTTGATATTCCAAATGATCAGCTTCTTGCCGAGAGCATCGGCAACAGACTGGGCAAGCATGGTCTTACCTGTTCCCGGTTCTCCTTTTACAAGGAGGGGTTTCTGAAGGGCTATGGATATATTAACCGCATCCATCAGTTCGGGACTTGCAACATATCCTTTTGTTCCGTCGAATTTACTCATATCAAACTTTCTCCGTTAAAAAATTTTTCCAGTTCACTTCTGAGAACAGCCATATTTATGGATTTCAGAAGATATCCTTCGGGTTTGAGCGGCATTACGGATTTAACCGTTTCTTTATCGGACTTGCATGTCAGGAATATTACGGGAATATTTTTGGAAAACTCCTCACTCCTGAGCATCTCCAGTATCTCTTTGCCTGTGGTAACAGGCATCATATAATCAAGCAATATAAGATCCGCGTGATTTTTGGCAAGCCATGTAAGAGCCTGAATGCCGGAATTGGCCATGTAGACCTTGTATTTATCTTTGAGCCAGTCACGTACCGTTCTGAGATAATTTGCATCGTCATCTACTATAAGGATACTCTTTTTGTCTTCTTCAACCACATTTGTTGTCTGTACCCCTATAAGAATCGCAATAAGATCGTTTATATCGATCGGTCTTTCAAGCTTACCAGCAAGATAATTATCCGATATATAACCGGCTATACCGTTAAAATCGGAGGGTGAACCTATGAGGATTAGTTTCTTGTCATCGTCGTTACATTTATCCTTCAGATAGATCAAAAGATCCGGTTTTTCAAAAATGGAATCATCAACGTAGAGGACGATCACTCTTTTATCATCAATGCTTTTATAAATGGTTGGAGAATCAGTTGAATCAAAATCACACAAAAAACCCGAAGCCTCGAGTTTGACCTTGATCGCATTGACCATGAAACTGTCCACTTTACTGATTATCAGAATGGAATCCGTCATAATGACTCCTTTGCCGCATTTAATACACCGTCCCAGTTAAGTTCATCCATTGCTTTCTTTATACGTTCAAGTTTAAGACGGTCGTTTTCTTTGAAAGAGTATTCCTTCAATGATTCAAATACAAGTTCCAGACTGTCATAATCCATCATCTGTGCAAGCTCATATATGGTATTATAAGCATCTAGCAGTTTCTCATCCGAGATAAGTTCTTTATCGCCTGATGACTTATCGGAAAAAACATTTTGAAGTTTATTTCCGAGATTCCTGAAATCACGGATCAAAGTATCATTATTCTGCTCTATATATGTTAAGTCCTTATTCTTGCCGGCTTCTTCGAGAAGTCTTGCTTTTTCGGACAGACCGGCAGCTCCGATGATCCTTGCGGAACTCTTAAGAGCATGAACCCTGATAGTATAATCTTCCAAATTTTCCTTATTGCAAAAAGACTCTATCTCATCGGCTTTAGACTCCGCATTACCCGCAAAGATCTCCAGAGCTTTCAAAAGTCCTTCCTCGGATCCGCAATTATCCAGTCCGAGATCAATATCCAATTCTTCAATACCTGTTACTTCATCGGGAAGGGATACACTGACCTTTAAAGCATCGGAAACAGATACTATATTCTCAGGCACTCCGTTATGATCATCCGATCCCAATCTGTTCGAATCTGCCGCCCCGATAACGCTGACCTTACTCTTGGGAAGATACAAAAGCAGTAAAGCATCGATGATCTCCGGTCCGCATCCTATGTCCATATAATCCGTATAACTTTCGTATATGATAACAGGATCATGAGCAGCAGAAACATCCGTCATCAGGATGGAAGGTACATTTACATTATTCCAGATAAAGTTTTTAATATTTCCACCGGATGAGTTACACAGACCGTCTTCAACGAATATGATATCATACTCGTTATCCGTGATATACCTGATACATTCGTCACCGTCATAAACAACGTCAACCTTGCCCATAGTTGTTGAAAACAGTCTTGCAATTCTGTTTATATTATCAGAATCCGAGCCCGAAATCAAAAATCTGGCCGCAGGGCATATCAAAGGTCTTGAGAAAGTGGACGCAAGCATGAATCTTGATATTCCGGCCTTGTCATTTACTCTGACCAAGGTATCCATTTCAGCGATAGGCAGGAATTTCCCTATAACTCGTAAAATAGAACCGTTTGAAAAAGGTTTGGGAATATAAGAGTCAAATCCCTCTTTCAGGTATTTTTCTTTCTCACCCCGGACGGCATTGGCAGTCACTACTATGATAGGTGTAAAATCACACAATCCTTCTTCCCTCATGATATGCATGGCTTCAACACCGTCAGTTACAGGCATCATATGATCCATGAAAATCAGGTCATAAAAGTTCTTTTTTACCATATCGAGAGCTTCTTTGCCGTTTGTCGCCGTATCGACCGTAAAACCGAAAGAAGAAACTATCCTTACCAGAAGATCCAGATTCAATTCATTATCATCGACACAAAGTATCTTGTACTGAGCGGAATCACGTTTAAAATTATATCTTCTGCTTTCATGAATTGTTCTTTCCGCCGCCCGAAGATCGGACAGATCAAAATCTTCGAATCTGTCCCTTTCTTCTTTGTCATATTCCACATAATAAGGCATCATCGTATCGGAAAGGCGGTTCCTGTCCGATGCATAATCCGTCAGTTCATTCATGAACTGATTAAGTCTCTTTGCTCCCTTAAAGACATTTATGGCATTTTCCCTGACTTCTTCGGAAACATCGGATTTAATAATTGCATCACTGTATCCCAGGATGGCATTAACAGGTGTCTTCATCTCATGAGAAAGATGCACCATCAGTTTACTGTTGCCCTCTTCCGTTTCACTGATCTTATCGAGAGCAGCCTTTTCACCAATCCTGGCATTTTCAAGCTCTTCAATGGTTTTAAGAAGCCTCAGATGATCCGGTGATTCAAGGGTCAGAAACAGCATAAGCATTCCGATGGATCCGATATAAAAGATCATCAAAGTACTCTCACTTCTGCCGGACTGCACCAGAAAAATTGCAAGTACGGCAAGAAGTCCGATGAACATAAAGGTTCTCTGAACCTTTGAAAACTTCTTTTTCTGTTTAAAAACAAGCAGAGTCCCTAAAACAACATAGAAAAGAGGAACCATATAAACAACAGGTACAAAGAGAGGCCCGTGAACAGCATCACCTGCATCGTCATATGAATAAGCTATACCCGTAAACATATTGATAAACAGAAGGATCAAATAAATGCTGTTTATCAGATAACCTATGAGCAGAAAACCTTTCCTGCTTTTAAAGCGTGAAAAGGCACACATATAGAGGTAATATGCCATTCCAGCACATGCTGACATAAAATTCACATAAGTATAGAAGAACATCCTGAACCAGTTAGGTATATTATCGGTACTGCAAAGGATCGCAGTAACGATATCAAGAATACATCCGACAGTAACAAAGGATGCAAAAATCTTAAATCTGAAATTCGTCTCTTCTTCATTCTTATAATTGCCCAGCACAAAGAAAAGCACTATAAGATCTACGGGAAGTGCAGCAAGTTCAAAATATACGTTGTAATCAAGATTAGATAGCATCAGCTTTCACAGGTTATCGGATCACTCTTTATATGCCTTAGATCTTTTATAGATATTTACCGCATTTTCATACAATTCTTCATAACCTTCCGAATATTTTCTGATATCATCAATACTTCGTATTCCGGGGAAAATGCCGTAATCGGATATTATTTCCAGTTTAGTCCCCGGAAGAAATTCGATAAGTATTCTTTCAAGATCATCGGGGTTTATGGGATTAAAGATATGGGATTCATACTTTAAATGACTCTTTGATTCGGATAAGGAGTACTTAATGTCAGAAGTTACGGCAATACAGGGAATACGTGAATTGGCCATTCCGAACTTGCCGCCCCTTATCTTATCTATCAGGAACGAATCATCATCAAATTTCATGGCATCATTCAACAGTATAAGATCATATTCATTGCCGGAAAGTTTAACAGATGCTTCGTCGCAATTTTCGGCATGATCTACAACGATGCCCGAATCCTCAAGAAGATCCCTGATATATAAAAATGAAACTCTTTTTTCATCTATAAAAAGTATATGTACATCCGTTGCTTTAAAGCCCATACCGGCATCATTCCTGCGAAACTGGCTTCTTTTATATGCATTTCGGATGTCCCCGATCACTTCATCATCGGACACTCTTGTATGAAGAGTAAATGAAAAATCAGCATAACCTTTATCGGAATCGGATATCTCGAGTTCGGAACCGATAATATCAAGATATCTGGATGCAAGATAAATATCGAGAAGATCCAGATCATTATGCTGAAATATAAGATCGTTAACCGAAGAATCATGCGAAAGAAGAAAATCTATCTTACTGATGCTTATATCAAGGCCGGTCACATGTAACGAAAAACGTATCTCCCGTCTTTCACCTTCATTTTTACCGGGCTCTACATAAAGTTTGACGGATCCATGGTCGTTTTTTTTGCACGCAAAAGAAAGAAGGTATATAAGGCATCTTCTTAGTTTATATGAATCACTTATTATCTTCTTGGGAATGTTTTTATCTACCGAAAGATCAAGAACAAGATCTTTGAATTTATAAAGAGGAGCTGTCATGGTGATGGAATCGATAATAAGAGAGGCAAGATCCAGTTCATCATACATGACATCGAAAAGATTACGTTCAAGAAGAGAATAATCCTGAACTCCCTGCATCAGGGCAAGAATATCATCAACGGAGCTTCTGATCTCGGAAGCTCTGGTCCTGGTCATATCATCCGTGCTTTCCCTGAAAATGAGTTCATTCATTCCAACAACACGGATCATTCGATTTCTTATAAGACGGGATACATTTGAAAGAACAAGATTTTTATTATCCACGGCAAGTCTGGCTTCTTCACGAGCTTTATACAGGCTCGCCGTGTATTTATTCTTATATTTGACAAAGATATAGCAGGAAGCGATCAACAGATTAACCGCAATCAGCAAAAAGGCCGACAGTATGATAATGTATACGGAAATATCACCACTGAGTATCGGATACTTCATCCTTCTTTTCCCTAAGCATTAATTCCTTAACGGCTGTGCCTGCATCTTTACCTTCAAACAGGATAAGATTTACCTGCTCGATGATGGGAAGTGAAACATTATATTTCTTACCGAGTTCTATGGCTGCTTTCGCCGAATAAATACCTTCAACAACCATACCGACTTCTTTTTGAGCTTCTTCAAGGGTCTTGCCCTGTCCGAGGAGAATGCCGCATCTTCTGTTTCTGGAATGCATGCTGGCACAGGTTACAATGAGATCTCCCATTCCCGTCAGACCGCTGAAGGTCTCGGGTCTGCATCCCATTTTCACTCCGAGTCTGGATATCTCGGCAATTCCTCTTGTAATAAGAGCTGCTTTAGCATTATCACCGTAGCCGAGTCCGTCAGCAATGCCTGCAGCAAGAGCTACAACATTCTTTAACGCTCCTCCCAGTTCCACACCCTTAATATCTGAGCTTGTATAAACCCTGAGTGTATCAGTCATAAATACATCCTGAAGATACATTGCAACCTCCTTATCGGGGGATGAAGCAACTATCGTAGTCGGCATGTATCTGCTGACTTCTTCGGCGTGGGTTGGACCGGATAATGCGGCAACCCTGGCCTTGGGGATCTCGTCAAGGATCTGCTCCGAAAGAGTTTTTAAAGTACCTTCTTCTATTCCCTTGGCAACATCAACGATTATCTGGCCGTCTTTAATATAGGGAGCAAGCCTGGCTGCAGTTTTTCTGGTAAATGAACTTGCTACAGCCATTACAAGGATATCTTTATCCGTAACTGCTTCTTTATCATCGAGAGTGTATTTGACTGATTCGGGGATCGTTGCACCGGGAAGCATCTTATGAGCATGCGTTGTAGACAGCATCTCAATCTCGGATTCGAGAGCAGACCATACAGTCACATCATGACCTGCGGTCGCAAGCTGAATAGTAAGTCCGATTGCCCAAGTACCACCACCCAGAACAGTAACCTTTGCCATATCAAATACCTCACTGAAATTTTACTTATTGGTTCCCGAAAGATTTTCGGAACTCTTTTTACCGAGATAAGTCTTTCGCTCTTCGCCCTTTACCAACCTTAGGATATTGGCTTTATGCTGCCAATACGCAAGGATCATGAGGCAAAGAGCGATGATGTACATCTCGTTAAGAAACGCCTGAGGAATATCTGCAAATATTCCGAAGGGATGGAACTGACCCGAAACGATAAGCTGGATCACAAATCCCGCGTAAAGTATAAGTGATCCGAGGCTTACGTAGTGGGTAACAAAAAACGGAATAAAGAAATAGCATAATCCCGTCACAAAAAATGAAGGATGAAAGCAAAGGACGGTTCCGCCCGTTGCAGCAATCCCTTTACCGCCTTTAAAATGCATGTAAAAAGGAAAATCGTGCGCAAGTACGCATCCCGCACCTCCCCAAAGAATCAGAAGATATTTCATCTCCGGATACATGGCACCGAAAGTGAACCTGATGATAAGGGATGTTACGATAGCTTTGAGCATGTCACCGGCAAAAACAATAAGCCCGTACTTTTTGCCCAGTACTCTTAGAGCATTAGTGGTACCCGCATTTCCGCTTCCGTAATTTCTGATATCAATGCCCTTATGCTTACCGACTATAAATGCAGTCTGGATAAGACCAAATGCATATCCTATCAAAAAACACCATAACCTGGCCATATTACTCCCCTTTTCTCTCCCTGACTATAAACTTGAGAGGCGTGCCTTTAAATCCAAAGGTTTCCCTTACCTGATTTTCGATATATCTGATATACGAAAAATGAGCCAATTCTTTGTCGTTAACAAATATAACGAACGTCGGAGGCCGGTTAGCCACCTGAGTAATATAGTAAAGCTTGAGAAATCTTCCCTTATCATTGGGCGGCTGCTGCATAGCCACAGCCTCTGCAAGGATTTCGTTCAAAGCACCCGTTCCGACTCTTCTGTCCTGGCTTTCCCTGACTATATCGATAGTCTCAAAAAGCTTGTTCAGTCGCTGACCGGTAAGTGCGGATATATATACGATCTCCGCATAAGGCATAAAAGAAAGTATATTTCTTACATTTTCGGTGAATTTATAAATGGTCTTGTCGTCTTTTTCCACGGCATCCCATTTATTAACGGCGATAACAACGGCCTTTCCTCTGTCATGAGCAATTCCGGCTATCTTGGCATCCTGCTCGGTAACACCCTCCTTGGCATCTATTACCAGAACGGCTATATCTGCCCTTTCAACCGCGCCGACGGTTCTGACAATCATAAAATGCTCAAGTTCATCCTTGATCTTATTCTTCCTGCGAAGACCGGCAGTATCTATAAAGATATATTCCTTCTCACCGAATTTAACTCTCGTATCGACGGCATCTCTGGTGGTTCCCGCAATATCGGATACGATAAGTCTGTTTTCTCCGAGGAGTTTGTTGATAAGTGAAGACTTTCCGGTATTGGGCTTCCCGATAACCGCGACTTTGGGAATATCTTCCTCTTCCGGAGCATCGGTATCATCGGGAAAATAGCTTACAACCTTATCGAGAAGTTCACCGAATCCGAGCATACCGACTGCGGAAACAGGATAGGGTTCACCGATACCGAGATTATAGAATTCAAAAACATCAGCCTGCTGCTTTTCGAAATTGTCTACTTTATTTACACACAAAACAACAGGCTTCTTGGATTTTCTGAGCATGGATGCAACTCCCGCATCCGCATCCTGAAGTCCTGTTTTAACATCACATACAAATACGATAACATCGGCGGTATCGATGGCAATCTGAGCCTGTTCCCTCATGGATGAAAGAATCAGGTCCTTGGATTCAGGTTCGATTCCGCCTGTATCGATCAACACAAAATTGTAATTAAGCCAGCTGACATCCGCATATATCCTGTCTCTTGTAATGCCGGGAGTATCCTTAACGATGGATATCCTCTCACCGGCAAGAGAATTAAAAAGTGTGGATTTTCCCACATTGGGACGTCCGACAACGGCCACTATAGGTCTGCTCATATTTATTCCAATCCGATCAATGAATCAACAAAGTCGTAACCATTAGATTTTATCGTAACTACGCGTACTTGTAAAGTTTCCGAGACCTGTGTGACCGTGTAATCATCCAAGAAAACATCGGTTCCTGCCCTGACTACACTCTCAGGTAATTTGATCTCGCTACCCAGGTCTTTTCCCTTCAACTGAGCCACTATATCCTGACCGGTAAGCAGACCGGAAACTGTGATCCTCTCCCCGAAAAAATCATTTCTGATCTCGGCTACATCTATCCTGACTTTAGACATCTTTTCCATGATCCTGTCCGAGGTGGATTTGATCACAGGGTATGCAAGCTTTCCGGTAACAAGGGTAAAATGCCGTTCAGCATTATATTTTTCAAAAGACCCGTCAGCTTCCCTTTTGGAGATCTGCTCATCTATTTCATCCAAAAAAGACCGCATCATTCCTACGCCGTTGTCAAGCTGCAGATATCCGTCATAGCGCTCAGCTTCCGGAAGTTCTCTTCCGGCCACAAGATACCACTCATCACTTGCATGTACGAAATGAATACCAAACTTTTCAAAGCAGATCTTCTGGTACTTCTCTATTATATCTATTACTTCTGCGGAAGTCTCCGGGTCATACGGCTCCAGAGGAAAAAGACCTTTCCTGTATTTGGACAAGCCCACGGGAACAACTGAAAGTGATTTAAATGACGGAACATATTTCATCAGTTCGGAAATGGTATAATCCAGTTCCTTGCCGTCATTAATTCCCTTGCAGGCAACAACCTGCCCATTCATCTCAATTCCGGCATCTGCCAGTATCTTTATTTTTTCCAACGATTTTCCCGCAAAACGATTACCCAGCATTTTACATCTGAGTTCAGGGTTCATGGTATGTATGGATACATTAACGGGAGAAAGGTTGTACCTGATGATCCTGTCTAAGTCTTTCTGAGACAGGTTCGTCAGGGTTATGTAATTGCCCTGCAGAAAAGAAAGTCTTGAATCATCATCTTTGAAATAAAGGGTATCCCTCATTCCGGGAGGCATCTGGTCTATGAAACAGAAAATACAGTTATTGCAGCATCTTCTGTAATCACACATTAATCCGTTATCAAAGACCAGCCCGAGATCTTCATTATCACCTTTTTCAATCTCGAATTCCCATTCCTCTCCGTCTCTTATAACGGTAAGAACAAGATAATCGGTAAGAGTGAAGAACTGATAATCGAAGATATCTTCGATCTCATTATCATCTATCTTAATTACAACATCGCCGGGCAAAATGCCCAGCGAGTCAGCTATGGAACCTTTATTTACACTTTTAACAATATGACCCTTATTCAAAAGGAGTCTCCTAACACTTAAAGTTCGATATTTCTGCGAGCATTGTAGTTCTCAAGAACCGCATGCATCTTGCTGGTGTTATCCATTACGTTGGTCATGGATGAGTCGTGGTTCATGAAATCGATGATCGAAGCAATGAATTTACACATATCAGCCTCAATAAAGTAAGGCTTATCATATATTTCAGGAGGCAGATAGGTAAGATTGGTGGTTATTACTCTGTCAAAATAACCCTTTTCATAAGCCTCATCAAACATCTTAAGTCCCTCGGTGAAAAGACCGAAGGTGGTACAAATGAATACTCTCCTTGCATTCATTTCCTTAAGCTGTCTGGCTGTATCAACCATGCTTCCGCCGGATGAGATCATGTCGTCGATAATGACAACATCCTTGCTGTCAATATTATCTCCAAGGAACTCATGGGCAACAATGGGATTCTTACCGTTTACGATCTTGGTATAATCCCTTCTCTTATAGAATGTACCGGTGTTAAGACCGAGAACGTTGGCAAAATAGATAGCCCTGTCGAGAGCACCTTCATCGGGAGAGATCACTACCATATGGTCCTCATCCACAATCAGGTCTTCCTCATTGGTAAGAAGAGCTTTGATAAACTGATAGGGGGGCATAAAGTTATCAAATCCGTTAAGGGGTATAGAATTGGAAACTCTGGGATCATGGGCATCGAAAGTTATGAAATTGTACATTCCCATGTCATGAAGTTCTTTAAGCATATAAGCACAGTCCATGGATTCTCTTCCGGTTCTTCTGTGCTGTCTTCCTTCATACATGAAAGGCATGATGACGTTGATCCTGGATGCCTTACCGTCTATGGAAGCAATGATCCTCTTAAGATCCTGATATATATCATCGGGGGACATATGGTTCTCGTAACCGTTCATATTGTATGTGATCGAATGATTGCATACATCAACGAGAATATAAATATCCATACCTCTGGTGGATTCATTGAGCTTACATTTAGCTTCTCCGCTGCCGAATCTGGGGATTTCAAAGGAAAGTCTGTAATCATCCATCTGATATCCCTGGAATGCGGGATCGTTCTTTACAAGGTCGTTATGAATATCCTTACGGAAAAGAGCAAGATAAGAATTGATCTTATCCCCCTTGGCTCCAAAGGAAGGGTGAACGATAAGCTTAAGTTTGCCCACCGGCATTGAGTTTTCAAGTTCTACGATATTAGGCATAAAAATTTTCCTGTCCTGTAAATTTTTTAAAGCGATTTATTATAACACCGCTTTCCGATTACGACAAATCGTCCCCGTAAATGTAGTCCCAGTCGGTGGTATCGGAGCCGAGTTCCTTCATGGTTATGATAGTCGTGAACTGGTCTCCGTCAACAACAACCTCGAATTTTCCGTTATGGGCCTCAATAAGGCTCTTAGCAATAAAGAGCCCCAGTCCCGATCCTTCACCGGATCTGCTCTGGTCGCCTCTGATGAACCTCTCGGTAAGCTCATAACCCTGGAATTCGGGTTTTGCCCTGGAAACGTTCTTGACCTTGATCTCGACCTCACCGTTGAAAGCAATGAGTTCAAAGTAAACTCTTGTTCCGCTCATGGCATATTTGCAGATGTTTTCAAAAAGGTTATCAAGTACCCTCCACATACATGCCGCATCGGCAAATACAAGCACCCTCGGGAAAACATTGGTAACAACATCAAGGTTCTTTTCCTTGAATCTTCCTTCATACTCACCGAGAGCCTGGTTTATCAGCTCGGTAAGATTGGTTCTGGCCTTGATTATCTCGATCTTACCCGATGAAAGTTTGGACGCTTCAAGAAGGTCCTCAAGCAGTTTCTTAAGTTTAATGGATTTGTCGGTAATAACCTTAAGGTACTCCTTCTTCTGTTCCTCGGTCAGATTCTCTCTTTTGAGAAGATCCGAATAATTGATTATGGAAGTAAGGGGGGTTTTAAGGTCATGAGATACATTGGTAATAAGTTCGGTTCTAAGGTGCTCTTCAACTATGGAATCATCTACGGCCTGTTTGATGCCTTCACCGATATTATTGATGCTCTCGGCAAGGTTTCTGTTCTCGGCACGCAGGTTTTTAACGTTGATCTTATAATCGGTCTCACCGCCCCTTATCCTTGCTATACCGTCAAGGAGCTGCTTTTTCTCGGCAGTTACCAGGAACATTGTTATTCCAACGGAAACATCCAGGAAAAGAAGGAGTCCGCCTACAAGGATTGCAGATACGTATATCTTGGAATTAACCAAATGAAGAACAAGGAACATTCCGCCGAAATTTGCTCCCAGGAACAACACGTAAGGCAGAAGCACGGTTGCCGCAGCGCCGGTACCACCTGAAAGAGAAAGAGCAAACCACTCAAAGAGCTGTCTGACCTTTCTGGTAAAAGAATACTCGTACAGTACGCCTGCCCTTATCCTTCTTACAATGGAGAAGACAATAAAGGAAAGCGCAAGGCTGACGGACAATCCGAAAAGCCCGAATACAATATATGAAGAAATTCCCGAATCCGTAAAAAGCTTATCTCCCAGGGACGAAAACTCCGACAGATTATCGTCCAGGATATTACCCAGATATTTGGTGTAATACCTGAACAGCACAAAGAATGCATACGTCAGAAGGATCAAAAGTTCGATCCACACCCTGTCCTGAGGAAGAAGTATATACTCCTCGCGGCCGTCCCTGTCCACAACACCGGTGATAAATACAAGATATGAGAAAGAGAGGAGCCACAAAAGTGCAAAGACGGTTATAAGCAGCGCATAAAGCCTGGAAAGCTGTTTTACATCATTGTACTTGTAGCTGACATTGTAGTAGATGTCCTCTGCCTTCGAAAAATTATCATCCAGGTACATCCAGACACAGGTAGAATCCGGATATACCGAAGGAAATGCCTTTATGACATCGGTAATAACAGACTCATTTATATCGGAAAGAGTGGAATATTCGAGATCGTTATAATAACAGATCAGATAATGCTTATGACCGGAATAAATATCGGTCAGCTCGGTATCATCGAATTTCTTTGATTCCTGGTCATTGGTATAAACATGGGATATCCCGAGACTGTCCGTAGTCTTTATATGATAAAAGAGATTCATCTTGTCCGAATCGTAAAGGGTCTGTCCGTCACGATAAATATCATAACAGGATGAAAAAAGAGTCGCAGCCGATTTGAGCTCATCAATAACCACAAAATACGAATCCCAATTCCTAATGAATTCATCATCTTCAAGATTTGTTCTGGAATCGCCTTCAAGATTGGGCTCTCTGACAGTAACATATACCATTCCGTCATCCCAAACGGTCATACTGATATCGTCGGGATAATGTCTGATACAGTATTCCACAACAAGATGCATGAGATCGGCAGGTTCAAGTGCGGACATGGCATTCATGATCTTTTTATCGCCGTCACCCAAAATGATCTCTTCTTCCTCTGTTGCAAAGGAATCGGTGCTTCGGTTTCTGTTTACGGTTTCAAATCCTTTAAAATACAGATTTCCGTACTCATCAAGGTCGAAATTCTGAATATACATCGGATCGCCGTAATGATATACAAAATCAGTGATACTGTAATTTTTTTCAATATAGGAAACCCCGCGTCTTCCGTAATTGATCAGATCAGAAACGGAATATTTGATCTTGATCTTGGATGCACCGGTATAGTAATCGGAAATATCGACCATACGGTTGACTTCAATTCCGTTGGAAACACGCAGGATCCTGCATGCGGCGGTATATCTCATAATATCGCTTGCCTGATGAGCAAAGATATCGGTTACGATCTTATCAAGCTCATCTTCGGACATGGGAAAAGGATCGAGGATATACTTCTCGGAATCCCCGACATAATCAACCGAAACATAACTGCCGAACAAAATATCGGCAGCCAATATAAAGGCCATAAACGCACACAGATGCACGCTTATATGTAATAGAATTTTTCTGACAAGTACTCTGCTCATTTATATATCTTCTATCTTATATCCGACTCCCCAAACAACCTTAAGGAATTTAGGCTGGCCGGGATTAATCTCTATTTTTTCTCTTATATGTCTGATATGGACCGCTACGGTATTATCGGTAGCAATGGGGGTTTCGTTCCATATTGACTGGAAGATCTTATCCGTCGAAAACACGGTGCCTTTATTCTTCAAAAGAAGAAGCAGGATATTATATTCAATGGGGGTAAGCTTGACCTGTTCTCCGTCAACGGTAACGCTCTTACTTTCATCATTGATGCAAAGTGCACCTGCCGAAAATATATGACTGTTATTACTCTCGTTGCCGTTACCGAACTGGGTATAGCGTCTTAAATTGGATCTTACCCTTGCTGTAAGTTCGGCAGGCGAAAAGGGTTTTGTTACATAGTCGTCTCCGCCTGCGTTAAGGCCATCGACCTTATCGGATTCCTCGGATTTTGCGGACAGGAAAATAATGGGAACCTCACTCTTTTCCCTGATCTTACCGGCCACCTCAATACCGCTCATTTCAGGCATCATGATATCCAGTATCACCAGCTGAATGTCTTCTTTTTCAAGAATATCCAATGCCTGATATCCGTCGAAAGCTTTGAATATTATATGTCCGTCCTCCAAAAGATATATCTCTATAGCAGAAACAATATCTTTATCATCATCACATACGAGAATATTAGCCATGATCAAACCTCATAATAAAACGCATTTTCTATATGCTTAATGGTACCGTCTTCATATATACCGATCACATCATATCTGATCTGCATATCCGAATATTCACCGTGATATTTTAAATATGCGGCCGAAGCTCTGCATATCTTACGGATCTTTCGCCCATCCACCGCTTCAAGCGGATCACCGGCTTTGGAAGAGCTGCGGTATTTCACTTCCGCAAAAACTATCTCTTTTTTCTCCGATACACATATTATATCCAGTTCACCGCATTTATTTAAAACATTCCTGTCTATTATCTTATAACCTTTATTCTTAAGATATTCAATTGCGATGCTTTCGTGATATGAACCGCTCTCTCTGTTATTCATCCTTTGAGTTTATTCTTGATCTTATCCATCGAATCAACAAATATCAGGATCTCAGCCACCACTTCGTATAATTCCGGAGGTATCATCTCTCCTATCTCCAGCTTGGAAAGAGTCTGTGCAAGCTTATCGTCCTGATGGACGGGAACATTGCTTTCTTTCGCCTTTTCTATGATCTTATCCGCAAGCACACCGGTTCCGGAGGCAATGACTCTGGGTGCATCATCATTCGGATCGTATTCCAATGCGACGGCTGTTTTGACTTTTTTATTCTTATCTTCCGCCATTTATGCCCTCACGTCAAATGATCTCATGGATCCCTTATATGAACCGGTTCCTCCCGCATGAACGAGAAGAAGGTTTACTCCGCCTTTATCAAGCGCATTTTCTTCGGCATTTTCTTCATCGCCTTTTATCTTCATGGACGCCTGAAGATCGTAGCCTCTCTTCTGAAGACGTTCTGTAAGAAGATGCATGTTCTTTTCCAGAAAATCAAGCGTATCATCATCGGCTACGGTGAAATTGGTCGAAACCTTCCCGCCGGACATAACATCCATGGATACATATACATCAACCGGTCCGAGGTTATCCATATCAAGATGCATAAATGCAGTTACCACGGAATCGTCAGATGTCATGTTCTTCCTGTTGGAAAAAACATAAAGATCTCCATGCGCCGAATCACCGCCCGATAATTTAAGCGGAAGCTGTATATAAGCATACATCTGATTTATCTGCTGAAGGAAATCTATATTGGAGCTCATGTTATTTGCGGCATTAAATGCAGGTGTATTCTGAGCTCCGGCGGATACAAGTCCGTCTTTAAGAATATTCAGCTGTGATGAAAGTCTGTTATACAGAGATTCGACCTTTTCTTTATCGGCAACTTCGGCAGGCGAGATACTCCACATATCTTTAAGTGCACCGAAGGCAAGTTTTTTAAGCGGATCGGATGAAACAAGCTTTTTTAAATTCTCAATATCCCCTTCTAAAGCAGCCTTTTGCGTAAACGCGGAAATCCTTGTCAAAAGATCTTTCATATCCGCAGGAACATATTCTTTGTCCCCGCTCACTTCCCTATAAAGCGACAGAGCTTTATCAAATTCTATCGCAGGGTCGCTTATGTCACGTACGGCAGACTGGGTATTTTCGGGATGAAAAGCTTCGGAGGACTGCAAGGCTTTGGCAGGATTTTCGTTATTAACAGGAGACTTTGATATATCTTCCGAAACCTTCAGATTCTTAAGAAGTTCAAGAGCCCTGGATGCCGCATCGGATTTTACATCGTAGGTTTTATCTTCCGAAACGGATCCCGCAGTCTCCTGAGCAGCCTCAGGAATAGTCTCCTGCATTTTAACGGAGTTTGTTATTCCGCCTGTTCCTTCTGGCAGCTCTTTATCTTCCAAAGCTATCTGAAGTTCAGGATTTTCGGCGTTCAGAGGATTCTCCGGGACTTTTGCAGATTCTTCTATGGATATTCCCTCTTCCATAAAGGAAACCGAAGCATCTATGATCGTCCCCATAAGTTTTGCGGCATTTGTAACATCACCGCCCTTAACCATATCCATAAGGGCCTGATCGGTCTTTTCCGCCAGTGTCTGAAGTCCCGAATCGATCTGGTAAGAAAGGTTTTTATAGTTTTCAATATTCCCGATGTTTTGTTCGTTAACGGGAAGCCCGAGTCTTGTAAGATCGACAATATCCGAAACATTTGCTCCCGGATTGTTCATAACCTTTTCATACATTCCAAGCAGTGACGATCTGTCGATCGAAAGACCGGCTTTCATCATCTCCGCAGTCATCCCGACCGTAGAATCGGACACAGGAAGCTGAGCCTGATTTAAAGCCTTTAAAACACTTATATCTGCTGAAGTGTTGGTTAAAAGAGGTGTTATGGAGACCGTGGAGCCCCCGTTTTTTACTTCAAAAGATATTGTCTGCCCCTGAGAAATATTCATTTCAGAGGACAATTTGGCATTTACGGTTCCGCCGGTTGGAAGCTTTAAAGTAATATCCGAACCGGATACGGAAGTCACCTTTGCGGTAAAGGTATCACCGTTTTTAAGTGATGACAGGTAAGATAAACCGTCTCCCGATACATTGGAAGAAGGAGCGTCTGAGGCAGGTCTTATTCCGTTTAAGAATATATCGCTGATTCCCGTCATGATCTTCTAATTAATTCAATATCAGATATAACTGTGTATAAAGCTTCTTCTGTGAATCGGACAGGGTCCGTACTTTTTAAGCGCTTCAATATGAGCTGCTGTTCCATATCCTACATTTGCCGCAAAACCGTACTCGGGATATACGGCATCATATTCCTTCATCATCCTGTCCCTGGTAACCTTGGCATAAATACTGGCAGCGCCAATGGAAATACTTTTGGCATCTCCCTTTATAATGGGAACCTGTTTGATATCAACTCCCGGAATTGTAACGGCATCATTAAGCAAAAGCTGGGGCTTGGGCGAAAGCTTTCCGATCGCCTGTCTCATTGCTTCATATGTTGCCTGAAGAATATTGATCTCATCTATTCTGGCGGCATCGACTATTCCAACCGCTGCGGAAACGGCCCTTTCGCTTATTTCATCATAAAGCCTGTCTCTTACTTTTTCGGACAGTTTCTTGGAATCGTTTATATATAGGATCTCACAATCCTTGGGAAGGATCACCGCTCCCGCTACAACCGGACCGGCAAACGGACCTCTGCCCACCTCATCTATCCCGCAGATAAACTGAAGATCAGGAAACTGCCTTTCAAAAGACCTTAATTCATAAATGCGTTTTTTCTCGGCCAGAAGTTTATCGTATCTCTTTTTGGCGCCCTCAAGGAGTTTCTGAACGCCCCCTCTTCCATCATCCGAATACGCCTTAATGATCTCCGGAAGTGATTCATCCGGCGTTTCGGCAATCCTGATCTTGATATCTCCGATGCTTTCCATCAATAAATGCCTCCGAATGATTTAAAGGGGAATATCCTGAATACCGCTTTGCCGATGATCTTCTCTCGGGGAATATTACCGACATTGTTATATCTGGAATCCATGGAATTGTTTCTGTTATCGCCCATGACAAAATATTCGTCTTCGCCAACGACGATCTCCGATGCGGCCAGTCCTCTGCATTCGGGTTTTATGACTTCATATCCGTAATTTTCATCAAGGATCTCACCGTTTATATATATATTTCCTTCTTCATCGATATACACGGTTTCACCGGGAAGACCGATGATCCTCTTAATAAAATACGTATCAGCCTGATATTCATAGGGAAAGACTATGATGTCAAATCTTTCGGGATCCGAGAAATTGTATCTGAACTTATTTACCCAGACGCTTTCCCCGTCATAAAGAGTCCCGAACATCGAATCACCTTCGACTACGGATCTTTGTCCTACATACTTAAGTACGAATGCCGTTACGGCAAAAACAAACAGAAAATAGAGCGCTGTGTTAAACGCCTCTTTAAGTACTTTGTTTTTTGTTTTATTTCCCATTACAAAGAAGGCTCCTCTAAAGTAATCCTGCCCAGTTTTCCGCTCCTCAGGTCGGTAAGTATAAGATCGGCGGCTCTTTGAATATCAGGTTCTCCGCCTTTAAGCAATATTCCGTTTTTGAAAGCGGCCGCTTTAAACACTTCCTCGGGCTTCGACAGATCATCTGTCTCATATTTCTCCTTAACCCTGTCGGGATAAAGTTCGTTCATAAGAGTTACGACTTCCCCGGCAAGCTGCATGGTATTGATGACCTGATCGTTTACCGAACCAATGGCCGCCAGCTTGAATCCGACGGTTTTATCTTCGAATTTGGGCCAGAGAAGTCCGGGAGTATCGAGAAGATCTATGCCGGCATTTGTTTTAACCCACTGATTGCTTCTGGTTACGCCGGGTTTGTTTCCGGTCTGGGTCTTGGATTTACCGATGATCGTATTTATAAGAGTGGATTTACCCACATTTGGAATACCACACACCATGGCTCTTACAGGTCTGTTAAGAATACCGCGTTTTTTATCTCTTTCGATCTTCTCTCGGCATACACTTAATGAAGCCTTTTTAACCAGATCGGCGGCTTTTCTTTCTTTGGCGACCAGCCGAAGCGTCTCGATGCCCTTGGATCTGAAATATTCAACCCAGGCAAGACTTTTATTTTCATCCGCCAGATCCGACTTGTTTAGGATGATAAGCCTGTACTTATCTTTAGCAAGCTCATCGATATCGGGATTTCTGCTGGATAAAGGGATCCTCGCATCTATAACCTCGATGCACAGATCTACAAGTCCCAGCTCCCCTCTGATCGCTCTTATTGATTTTGTCATGTGGCCGGGATACCAGCCGTAATCATTTCCTGCCATTTAATCTACCAGATGCATTTTCGAATCATCCTTGGAAAATGCAAGCCATACTTTTCCTTCTATGTATATATTTTCAACCGGACCGATATTTGCATTTCTTGAATCATCGGCATCATTTACCACATCACTCATCACAAAATATGTTCCCTGGGATATTGTGATCTCATTGGAAAGTAGCCCAGGAGTTGCAATCTTGCCGGTAACAACATCCGATGGAACGTCATTTACATACAAAGTGCCGTCTGCAACATAAATACGGTCTCCCGGAACTGCCACAACCCTTTTAACGTAGTAATTGATGTTGGAATTGCCGTTGGGCAAAAAAACAATGACGTCACCGGGTTTGGGCTGAGTGAATTTATAGACCAGACTGTTTACCAGGACTTTCTGTCCGTCCACAAGCCCCGGCGACATGGAATCTCCGGATACGATAAAGCTGATACCCAGAAAATAAACCAAAACTATCGCAAGGATTACACTTATCACCACTCCGATGATCCAATGAAAAATTTCATGAACGAAATCATCGGAAACTCTTTTTCTTTTTTTATAAAAATAATATCCGTCCTGTTTCACTTTAAATACCGATTTTACAGACCATTCGGACTGTATTCGAAAAGATACGCAAACCTTTGGATATTATAGCATTTTTAAGGCTTTTAGACCACAAAAAATAACCGGTGCATATGCACCGGTTATCCAAAGTTTCAAGAAATTATTTAACAGCTTCCTTAACCTTTGCAGCCTTACCGACTCTGTCTCTGAGATAGTTAAGCTTAGCTCTTCTGACCTTACCTTTTCTGACGATCTCAATCTTCTCTACATTGGGAGAATGAAGGGGCCAGGTCTTCTCAACGCCTACACCGTTGGAAATCTTACGAACGGTAAAGGTCTCACGGTTAGAACCGTTCTGTCTCTTGATTACGGTTCCCTCGAAGATCTGAATTCTGGACTTCTCGCCCTCTACGATACGGTTGTGAACCTTAACGGTATCACCTACGCTGAACTCGGGAACTTCGCTCTTAAGCTGTTCTTTTTCAATTTCCTTAATAATGTCTGACATAATTTACTCCTTTTCGTAAGGATGTTCTTAATACCTCTCATGGGTAACAGAGGACCACCTTTTTAACGCAACATTGGTAATTTAACATAATGCAATGCAAAATGCAAGTTTTTTCTTCTAAAGTATTTATTTTCTGAATACCTTTATCTTAACCGAGGACATGTAAAAACCCATAGCCTTGGCCATTTGAACATGTTCCTTGTCTTTTTTCTCCACAAAGACATAATAGGTCTTTCCCAAAAGAAGAGCCTTTGCCACGTTTTCCTTCAGATATTCTCCAAATTCCCCGTATTCTTTTACTCTCTGTGTCGATAAAGGAGTTCTCTCGGTAAATACCAGAAGATATCCTTCTTTATAATCCTTATCCGTGATGATATCGGGAAGGTTAAGCTGTACTACCTTATCTCCGGGCTTCGAATGGTTTTTGATCTCATTATTGATGACACGGGATTCATAACCGTCGATCAGTATATTCTTCTTCTCAAAGCATCCCGTATAAAACGTCTTAACATCGTTATCATACAGAAGGTAATAGGAATTACCCGCAAACAGAACATCCGTATCATCAAAAGAAAGTGCCTCGGAAGCAGGGATATTCTGAACTTTGGCTTTCTTCATTTTATTAATGAGAGCAGTCTTTTCTGTATAGATCCTGAACAGGTCGGATCTGTTCCTTCTCGTTCTCTCAATGGACTTTTCAAGGCGCCAGTCCTCGATATCTTTATGATTACCGGTTAAAAGAACCGGAGGAACTTCTTTCTCATGCCAGACCTCAGGCCTGGTATATTGAGGATATTCAAGAAGATCTCTGTAAAATGTCTCAATATCGGGGGAAGAATCATTCCCCAGCACTCCGGGAAGGAGTCTAGATACGGAGTCCATTACCATAAGCGCGGGAAGTTCACCGCCTGTAAGAATATAATCCCCTGCAGATACAAAGTCGGTAACTATCTCGTCGAGAACTCTCTCATCCACGCCTTCGTAGTGGCCACATAAGAATACAAGTTCTTCGTCGCCTGCGAATTCCTTAGCCATTCTCTGATCGAATCTTTTGCCCTGGGGAGAAAGATAGATAACCCTTCTCTTAACACCGTCTTCGGAATCGGGAACAACCGATTTAAAAGCATCATAAACGGGCTGTGCCTGAATTACCTGACCTGCACCGCCGCCGTAGGGATAATCATCGATCTGTGCCCTGTTATTGTCCGCAAAATCTCTTATATTTACAGTCTGCAGACTTATTTTCTCATTTTTTACCGCTCTTCCGATGATACCGGTATCCATAACCGAAGTGATCATCTCAGGGAAAAGGGTCAACACTTTAAAGATCAATCCAGCAATCCCTCCAGGATATGAATCAGCATTTTGTTTTCATCCGTATCCACATTAAGGATACATTCTTTTATGGCAGGAAGCAAAAAGGAAGTCCCGTCATCTTTGGTGATCTCGTATACATCGTTGGCACCGGTCTGAAGTATATCGGTAACCTTGCCGCGGTAAACACCCGTATCATCCGTCACTTCCATTCCGATAATATCCGCAAAATAATACTCACCCTCCTCAAGAGGGGAAGCATCTTCTCTGAGAATATATATATCCTTCTGTCTGAAATTACGGATCTCTTCCGGAGTATCTATACCTTTGAATTTGAGGATCACAAGAGGAAGAGCCATACGTGCGCTTTCAACTTCATATTCTTCATAATCCTGTCCTTTTTCTATAAAGATCTTTTTGATCTTCTTAAAGATGGCGGGATCATCGGTATGAGGATATACCTTGGTATCCCCTTTTATACCGAAAGGCTGTGTGATTGTTCCTGCTCTGAGATATTTTTTCATGATATTTGAACAAATTTAAAAATACGGACCACCGTGTATGGCGGTCCGTTCGATTTTTAGTCGGTTATTTCAACATCGGCTCTTGCATTTTCCCTTGATGCCGCTGCTTTTACTACGGAACGGATAGATTTGGCAATCCTTCCCTGCTTACCTATAACTTTTCCCATATCGGAAGAAGCTACACAAAGTTTGACAACATAATCATTGCCTTCCTTGGTTTCGGTTACGACAACCTCTTCGGGATGTTCTACGAGAGCCTTTGCAATAACTTCAACGAGTTCTTTCATAAGGCCTCCTAAGATCTGAATGCAAGATTATTTAATGATGCCTGCTACCTTGAAAAGCTTTCCGACAACTTCGGTAGGCTGTGCGCCGTTTGCAATCCACTTCTTAGCTGCTTCCTCATCGATATGGAACTCGCTGGGATCCTTGGAAGGATCATAGGTTCCGATCTCATCGATAAATCTTCCGTTTCTGGGGCTTCTTGAATCTGCAACAATGATGCGATAAAAAGGAGCCTTCTTCTCTCCGATTCTTCTAAGTCTGATCTTAACTGCCATTTTAATATTCCTCCAAAAATTATTAACGTGTTTTTATATATGAAAACGGATCTTATTCCGGATTCAAACCTGTTATCTGAAAGGAAAACCGCCCTTTCTGCCGCCGGGGAATCCACCGCCCAATCCGGGGAACATTCCTCTGCCGCGCTTGCCCATACCGGACATCTGCTTCATCATCTTCTGGCTCTGTTCGAACTGCTTAATGAACCTGTTGACCTCTGCAATATCGAGACCCGCGCCCTTGGCAATCCTGAATTTTCTTCTGGGATTAAGGATCTTGGGATTCGATCTTTCTTCGGGAGTCATGGAATATATGATTGCTTCGGTTCTCTTAAGCTTGCTCTCGTCAATCGCTGCATCAAGATCTGCAGAATTCATTCCGAGTCCGGGCATCATGGACAGGATCGAAGCAAGGCCTCCCATATTTTTCATCTGCTTCATGCTCTCAAGGTAGTCATTGAAATCAAACTTGCCTTTCTGCATGCGGTTCATCATTCCGCGGCCTTCTTCTTCGGTAGTGGTAACCGAAGCCTGAGCCTTCTCGATAAGAGTGAGGACATCACCCATTCCGAGAATTCTTGAAGCCATACGATCGGGGTAAAACTGTTCCAGGTCCGTAAGCTTTTCGCCCATTCCGACATAAAGGATGGGCTTTCCGGTAACGGCTTTGATGGAAAGTGCCGCACCGCCTCTTGTATCGCCGTCAAGTTTGGATAAGATGACGCCGTCAATACCAATCTGTTCGTCAAAGGTCTGAGATACGGTCACAGCACTCTGACCGGTCATCGCATCAACCACGAGTATGGTCTGGAATACATTAACCTTTTCTTTGATCTCTTTAAGCTCATTCATGAGCTCTTCGTCAATATGAAGGCGACCGGCTGTATCGAGGATAACTACATTGTAGTTTTCCTTAACGGCTTTTTCATATGCTTTTTCCGCAATCTCTGCAGGCGGAGTGTCGGTTCCCATATCGAAAACGTCTACGCCGACCTTCTGTCCGTTAACCTTTAACTGCTCAACAGCCGCAGGTCTGTATACGTCACAGGCTACAAGAAGAGGTTTCTTGCCCTTTTTAATAAACTGTCCGGCCATTTTTGCCGAAGCGGTGGTCTTACCTGCACCCTGAAGACCTGCCATCATAATGACGGTGATCTCTTTACCGGGGCGGAAAGCAACCTCCGTGGTCTCACTTCCCATAAGGGATGTAAGTTCGTCATTTACTGTCTTGATTACTGTCTGGGAAGGATTCAGTCCGTTCAGGACTTCGCTTCCGATGCACTTTTCCTCTACAGTCTTAACAAAGCTTTTTACTACTTTGAAGTTAACATCGGCTTCAAGAAGTGCCATTTTAACTTCTTTGAGGGCTTCTTTAACGTCGTCTTCGGTAAGCTTTCCTTTACTGCGGAGGTTTTTAAATGCATTTTGCAGTTTTTCACTGAGTCCTTCGAAAGCCATTAAAGTTCTCCGATTATGGTATCCGCAATGCGGCTTATCTGTTTGAGTTTTGTTTCATCATCGCCCTCCGAAACGGAAAGCTTTTTGATCTGTTCAATCTCACACTTCATCTTGAGAAACCTTTCAACCAGATGAAGTTTTGATTCATATTCGTTAAGTGCTTTGTCGCAATGTCTTAAGGCATCATGAACCGCCTGCCTTGATATCCCCTCGCTTTCCGCAATCTCCCCAAGGGACAGATCTTCGAAAAGAGAAGCTTCATAAATCTTTCTTCTGTGCTCACTCAAAAGCTCGCCGTAAAAATCATAAAGAAGTGATTGTTCAAGGATTTTATCCATAATTCTCCTTTTGACACGCAAAATGTATCATAGTACAAATAAAAACAAGTGTCAAGCAAAATTACTTGACACTTGAAAAACTTTATCATTTCTTATTTTTAGTATTACTTTTTTTCGATTTCTCCGGAGCAAGATCTTCTTCCGGCTCCTTCTCTTTTCTGGTTTTAACCAGGAAAACGACCAAAGCAGCATTCATAAGAACAAGTGTCGCTACCGGCCATATAAAAACCGTAATAAAAGCCAGAAGTTCAGGAACAAGATTCTTATTGAATCCGATCACCATAAGCGATGCAAAGACCAGAAGAAAAAGCATCACAAAGCAAAACACAAACGAGATAATGAAATGCATTATCACGACGCCTGCATGTCTCAAAGGATAATCCGAATATTTCAAATTCAGAAACCATTTGAAATAGTATGCCAGAAAACCGGCATATATCAGAATTCCTCCGATGTACGAAAACCCGTTAAACTTCATATCAATGTAATTGTAATCGATCAATCCATTCGGAAGGACTTGCTTAAGACCGATACACTGTATAAGAGAACACAAGGCTGCAACGATCGTAAGCGCAATCGAAAATAATACATCAATACCCAGAAATTTAAGTCGCTTATTCATAAGATATCTACTTTCGTGAGGATAAAACGAGGCTTTGTATCAGATATTTGTCTTGACCACCTTAGGCCTGTATCCTTCTTTTTCAAGAGCTGCAATGATCTGGGCCTTATGATCCGTTCCGAAAGCTTCAAGAGTGATCCTAAGCTCAACGGCGGCGTTTCTGTTTATCGATACAAACTGGTTATGCTCGAGTTTGATGACGTTACCGCCCTGCTCGGCAAGTATTCCCGATACTTTAGCAAGCATTCCCGGCTTATCGGGAAGCAGTACGGATACGGTAAAGATCCTGTCTCTTGCGATAAGACCGTTCTGAACTACGGAACTCATGGTGATAACATCCATATTACCGCCGGAAAGGATGGATACAACCTTCTTTCCCTCGGCCTTCAAATGCTTCAGAGCCGCCACGGTAAGAAGTCCCGAGTTTTCAACTATCATCTTATGATTCTCAACCATATCGAGGAAACATACAACAAGTTCCGAATCCTCAACTGTGATGATATCGTCAAGGTTTTCTTTAAGATAAGGGAATAGATTGGTTCCGGGAGTTTTAACCGCAGTACCGTCCGCTATTGTATTAACTCCGTCAAGGGTAACCACTTTATCGGCTTCAAAAGATGCCTTAAGACATGCAGCACCTGCAGGCTCAACTCCTATAACCTTTATCTTGGGATTAAGAAGCTTTGCCAGAGTCGAAACACCCGTAGCAAGTCCGCCGCCTCCGATAGGTACAAGGATATAATCCACAAGAGGGAGTTCCCTTACGATCTCCATGGCTATCGAACCCTGACCGGTTGCAACTCTAAGATCATCAAAAGGATGAATGAAAGTATATCCCTTTTCCTGAGCAAGCTCGAGAGCCTTGGTACATGCCTCATCATAAACGTCACCGTACAGGATAACCTCCGCACCATAGCTCTTGGTTCTGTTGACCTTAATAAGAGGTGTGGTAGTAGGCATTACGATAACAGCTTTAGCGCCGTAAGCCTTTGCGGCATATGCAACGCCCTGCGCGTGATTTCCCGCAGAAGCGGTAATAAGCCCCTTTGCTCTTTCTTCATCGCTGAGTGTACTGATCGTATAATAAGAACCTCTGATCTTATACGCACCGGTGACCTGCATGTTCTCGGGCTTAAGATAAACCTTATTACCGGTCTGATTAGAAAAATACTCGGAATAGATAAGCTTTGTATCTCTTGTGACTTTCGAAACTATTTCGGAAGCTTCCTCAAATGCATCAAGGGTAAGCATTTCCTTAGACATTTTATTTACTCCTCCGCTTCAAATATCGCTCTTACGAACGAATCTGCATCAAACTTCTGTAAATCCTCTATCTTCTCACCGACGCCGATATACTTAACCGGAATTCCCATCTGTGCCTGGATAGCTATCGCGATTCCGCCCTTTGCGGTTCCGTCCATCTTGGTCAGGATAATACCCGAAAGTTTGGCGGCTTCATTAAATTCTCTTGCCTGATTAAGCGCATTCTGACCCGTAGTGGCATCCAGCACAAGAAGATTTTCTCTGTGAGCCGCTTCAAACTCCTTGTCGATGACTCGGTTCATCTTGGCAAGTTCATCCATGAGGTTTTTCTTGTTATGAAGTCTTCCAGCCGTATCAATGATCAGTACATCGGTATTTCGTGCTCTTGCTGCGGAACAGGCATCATAAACAACAGATGCGGGATCCTGTCCGTCCTTGCCGGTTACGATCTGAACTCCGCTTCTTTCGGCCCAGACTTTAAGCTGGTCCTCGGCAGCCGCTCTGAATGTATCGGCACCCGCTACCAAAACCTTTCTGCCCATGGCATTAAGCTTAGCGGAAAGTTTGCCGATAGTCGTGGTCTTTCCGACACCGTTAACACCGATCACGAATACAACGGAAGTCTGATGCTCAAAATCATAAGCATTCTCCTCTGTCTCCATACGTGATCTTATCGAATCTATCAGCAAAGAGCGGCATTCCGTTCTGGATTTAAGATGTTGCTGCTTAACTTTATCTCTCAGCTCATCAAGAATATCCTCGGTAATTACAGCTCCCACATCAGCTCCGATGAGGAATTCTTCGAGTTCATCATAGAAATCATCATCGATCTCGGAAGCAGTAAATATTGAAGCAAGACCCGCGGAGAAATTCTCCCTTGTACGTGTCATTCCTTCTTTAAGTCTGTCAAAAAGAGCTTCCTTATCTTCCTGATATGCACGGCCGTCTACGGGAATCTCTTCATGTAATTCACGTGCGATGGGATCTTTTTCGGCCTCATCGGCTATACGGCTGAGTTTGGCTAAAGCTTCGCTAAAATCGTTATCGGGTTGTTCGTTCTTTTTTTTACCGAAAAGAGCCATTAGTCATCCAATTCCGACTCGATCATATTAACCGCTACCTGAGAGGATACACCCTTCTCCTGCATGGTTATACCGTAGAGTCTGTCTACCTGTTCCATTGTTCCTCTTCTGTGAGTGATACAAATGAACTGGGTGTTCTTGGTAAGTTTGTGAAGATACTTTGCAAACCTGCCTACATTGTTATCATCAAGTGCAGCCTCGATCTCGTCAAGGAGACAGAAAGGTGAGGGCTTGAGGTTCTGTATCGCAAAAAGCAGTGCGATGGCGGAAAGTGCCTTCTCTCCTCCTGAAAGCTGCATCATATTCTGAAGTTTCTTTCCGGGGGGCTGAGCCGAGATATTGATTCCGCACTCAAGGATATCCTCATCATCCTGAAGGGAAAGTGATCCGGAACCGCCTCCGAAGAGTTCCTTAAATACCTTGTCGTATTCTTCGTTGATGAGCTTAAACTTTTCAGAGAACTGAGCTCTCATATTCTCGTCAAGCTCATCGATTATCTTCTTAAGTGTCTCGGCCGCTTCAATAAGATCGTCATGCTGAGTCTTCATGGACTCATAACGCTCCGAAACATTCTTGTACTCTTCTATTGCACCGACATTTACATCGCCAAGCTTTTTGATCTTGTCCCTGACTTCCGCAGCATCACGCTTAAGAACGGTAAGATCGTTAAGAGATTCATCCCTCATCTCAGCTGCCTGACTCAAGGTGATCTCGTACTCCTGCCACATATAATTGATACGGATCTCCATGGTCTCATTAGCCTTATCACGCTGAGCGGTAAGACGGTTAACCTCTTTGTCGAGAGAGGACATCCTCTCCTGAAGTTTTTCGGTGTTCTCAAAGAAACCTTTCTGCTTCTCCGTAAGAGCTTCTTTTCTGGAAAGTGAATTTTTCAGAAGGTCAGCGGATTTCTCCTGTTCCTCATAAGAAGCGTCTATAGTCTTTTTAATCTCTTCGATCTGAACTTCTTTCTCAGAGATTGCAATATTATTGGTCTCGATCGAATTATTGAGACTCTCAAGTTCATTATTCGCTCCGGCAAGCGATTCCTCGACTCTGTTAAGGTTAGCCTGCTTGAAGTCCTTGGCCTGTTTCATCTTCTGGACTTCTACTTCCCACTCGTTAACACGTGCGGCGGCTTCGGATTCAATAGCCTGTTTTTCCTTGAGCATCTCATTGAGATCGGCTTCTTCCTCACGAAGTCGCTTCTCATTGGATTCACTGCTCTTAAGAACATCCGCTGCCTCATCACGGGCATTTGCAGCATCGACCATTTCCTTCTCGATATCCTGCTGTTCCTGCTTGAGATTAACGGCATTTTCGCTCTCTTCGTCAAATCTGTCACGTTCAGCCTGAAGAGTGAGTCTTGCAGTATTCTGCTCGATAACTTTGTTCTGGATATCAAGCTTCATCTTATCAAGTTCGGATCTGGAAGTATTTCTGTTCTCCCTGGTCTCATCGATCTCCGCTTTAAGTTTCTCGATATCCGCAGAGAGCTTTGCTACCTTCTTCTTAAGATCACCGATCTCACGGCTCTTTCCGAGGAAATTGTTATTATTCTTGAAAGCACCGCCGGTAATAGATCCGCCGGGCATAAGGAGTTCTCCCTCAAGAGTAACCACGCGAAGAGTATAGTTGAACTTTCTGGCTGCTCTTGTTGCGTTATCCATGGTATCCGCAACAATGAATCTGCCAAGAAGACTCTTAATAACGTTTCTGTATTCGTCATCGGTCTCCACGAGGTCGCTCGCAAGTCCGATCATGCCCTTTTCATTAAGTGCATCCTTTGCTTTAAGTTCCTGGGGATCCTTAACACTGTCAAGAGGGAGGAATGTAGCCCTACCGAGTCTGCCTTCCTTGAGGAAGGTGATCATCTTCTTGGCGGTCTCTTCATCTCTGGTAACTATATTCTGGATATTTCCGCCGAGAGCCATTTCAATGGCAGTCTCGTACTTTTTATCAACTTTAATGATATCGGCAACAACACCGATGATGCCGGGAACGGATTTCTTCTGTTCCATTATCTTCTTGACGGAATTACCGTAGCCCTCATAAGCTTCCGCAATATCCTCAAGTGCCTGATATCTGGAATTCTCTTTATGATATTCTTCCTGGAGGCTTCTTAACTGCTCATCCTTGGAAGAAAGAGACGATCTGAGTTCGGCAACCTTAGCTTCAAGTTCGGAAGCATTCTTGTTCATTTCCGCAATTTCTGCGCTTACTTTCTCAAATGCTTCTTCATACTGTTTAATGGAATCTTCTCTGGCCTCTTCATCGGAACGGGCTCTTAAGAGCTTGCTCTGAAGTTCGGCTTTTCTGAGTTCGATCTGCTGGATAACTGCGGTATAGTGGCTGATCCGTCCCTGTATTTCGGAACGTTTCTTCAGCTCATCCATTATTCCGGTTGCGGTTTCTTCAATCCTGGTATTGAGATCCTGAATCTCTTCCTGAGCTTTATCAAGAGCTTCCTTTCTGGAAGCAGCCTCAGTCTCTACCTTACGGGCCTGTTCTTCTTCGGATTCGGAATCCTGAAGAATGGAATCCTTTTCGGTAGTATACTTCTCAATCTCACCGAGAAGGGCTTCTTTTCTCTCACTGAAATGGGTGATGTTGTCCTTGCTGGATTTAATCTGCTCCTTAAGGAGTTCGATAGAGCTTTCCAGCTTCTGTCTGTTGGAATCGGCTCCGGAGACAAGTTCTCTTGCCTTCTCGATGGCTTCCTCCAGATCCTCCATTTCCATCTGAACGGAATTGTAATCTTCCTTAACCTTGTTATATTCTCCGGATGCCGTATCAAGGTCTGCGGATGCTACATCCAGTCTTCCCTGAAGATCGGAAACAGCCTTCTTGAGAGTTTCATTTTCAAGAAGGAAGGAATTTACATCAATGGTCTTTAATTCTTCTTTATATTTCAGCCATTCTTTTGCCTTGGCTGACTGTCTTTCCAGGGGGCCTATCTGGCGTTCAAGCTCCGCAAGAATGTCATTTACTCTGACAAGATTATTCTGCTCATTGTCCAGTTTTTTAAGAGCCGCTGATTTACGGTATTTGAATTTAACGATACCTGCGGCTTCGTCAAAGAGCTCACGTCTCTCCTCAGGTTTACCGGAAAGAATCTTATCGATCTGACCCTGTCCGATGATCGAGTAACCCTCTTTACCGATACCTGTATCAAAAAAGAGTTCGTTTACATCCTTAAGTCTGCAAGGCGAACCGTTTAAGAGATATTCACTTTCACCGGATCTGTAAAGCCTTCTGGCTACAGTAACCTCTTCATACGAGATATTGAGTGCATGATCCGAGTTATCGAGAGTAATTGCAACGTATGCATAAGAAAGAGGCTTTCTCGTCTGGGTACCGGAAAAGATGACGTCCTGCATGGAACCGCCACGGAGCTGTTTTACGCTCTGCTCACCGAGAACCCATCTGACGGCATCGGCAATGTTACTCTTACCCGAACCGTTAGGTCCGACGATACCGGTAACACCTTCATGGAAAAGCAGAACGGTCTTAACAGCAAATGATTTAAAACCCTGGATTTCTATACTTTTAAGAAACATCTGTACTCCTGATCTTGAGCAAAGCTTTGTAGGCAGCCTCCTGCTGGGATGCTTTCTTGCTTCGGCCGCTTCCCTCGGCTGTAAGTTCCCCTCCGATCAACACCTTGGAACGGAATATCTTTACATTACCTTCGCCAAGCTCTTCTTCGGTGATATATTCAAGTTCTTTTTTGATATTCCTTGCAACATATTCCTGAAGATTGCTCTTGGAATCAAAAAAGAGTTGTTTGTTCTCGAGATCCGATAAAATAAATCTGTGGATAAACTCTCTGGCTTTATCAAAACCGCCATCCAAAAAGATAGCGCCGACAATAGCTTCCATTACATCGGAAATAATGCTGTCCCTTTCTCTTCCGCCGGTTCTTTCCTCGCCCTTTCCGAGTCTGATAAAAGAACCAAGCTTAAGATCCCTTGCACAGAAAGCAAGAGAAGGTTCACACACCATCGATGCTCTTATCTTGGATAATTCGCCTTCTTTTTTATCGGGATAAGTCTGAAACAAAAACTCGCTGCTTACAGTTTCGAGAACGGCATCTCCCAAAAACTCCAGCCTCTCATAATCCCCTGTCTTATTGATAAGCTGTTCATTACAATAAGAAGAATGAGTGAGGGCCCTGATCAAAAGATCGCCGTTTTCGAAACTGTACCCTATGAGCCTTTGTAATTCGCTTACATCGGTACCGTTCATAACTTTCTCCAAAAAAAAGGCCCGAAGGTTACCGGTTTTTACAAAATCAAGGCATCCCGGCCAAAATCATGTCTTAAGAGCCGGAATGCTCGAATTACCCGTATCAAAATACCCTTCGGGAATAAATATGTAAGATCAATCGTTGCCGGAAAGCGCAGCCTTGATCATTTCGACAGCTTCACCAACGGTAGAGATCTTTTCAGCGCTCTCCTCGGGAATCTTGATATCAAAAGCATCTTCAAGACCCATGATGATCTGATATACATCAAGAGAATCTGCTCCGAGGTCATCGGTAAAAGTGGACTGGGGAGTGATCTCATCAGGATCAACATTAAGAACCTCGGCAATGATTGTTTTTAACTTTTCGAATTCCATTAAAGGCCTCCTTAAATATCTGTGGAAATGCTGAACATTTCTCTAATATCATTATTTATATTATGATCCGCAAATGTCTTGCACTGAAGTATCGAATTGGTAATGGATACTGCTTTGCTGGATCCGTGTGTCTTGACCAAAAGTCCGTTACATCCGAGAAGCGGGGCTCCGCCGTACTGATTGACATCATACGCCTTGAGCGTCTTCTTAAGTGCAGGCTTTGCAAGTGCAGCTCCTATCTTGCTCCGGGTAGTTGACATGAACGCTTCTTTCATGGATTTGAGAAGAGCGGTTCCTACACCTTCGTACATCTTAAGGATCACATTACCGACAAAAGCTTCGCATACCACAACATCGGCACCGCCGTAAGGGATATCCCTTGCCTCAACGCTTCCTATGAAATTGATCTCCGGTGTAGCTTTTAGAAGAGGAAATGTTTCCTTAACCAATGCATTACCCTTCTCTTCCTCCGCACCGATATTAACTATACCGACACGGGGATTATCTATACCGCAAACCTTCTTTACATATGCAGAACCGATCTTGGCAAATTGTACAAGCTGTGAGGGTCTCGCATCAACATTGGCCCCGCAGTCAAGAAGCAGACATCTTCCGTTTACAGTGGGAATGAAAGGCGCAAGAGGAGGCCTCTCCACACCCTTTATCCTGCCGACGATTATCTGTCCGCCTACAAGAAATGCACCTGTAGATCCGGCTGTAACAAGAGCATCACACTTGCCTTCTTTAACAAGATACATACATCTGACAAGTGAAGAATCCTTTTTATTCCTGACAGCCATCACGGGAGGCTCAGCCATCTCTATGACTTCGGATGCATGGATAACTTCGATGCGATTGGGATCATAAGTATATTTGGAAAGTTCGGCGCGTACATCGTCTTCCCTTCCTACCAAAGTGATCTTAAGATCTTTTGCCTTATCAAGAGACAAAACAGCACCTTTTACGATTTCGGAAGGCGCATTGTCTCCGCCCATCGCATCAACTGCAATATTTACCAGATCAGCCATATAAACTCCTTATATATACAACACTGTTTAATATACAAGGCAAAGATTCAAAAATCAACTTATTTAATATAAGAAAACATCTGTATTTTGCCATTTAAGGTAAGAGTTTTACAAGCAACAAAAATAGAGCATGTTTTATCATGCTCTATCGAAAAAAACACATTCTGATACTATCAGTCAGCCTCTACGATCTGCTTCTTGTTGTAAGAACCACAGTTCTTGCAAACTCTGTGAGGAACCATAAGAGCTCCGCACTTGCTGCACTTTACGAGAGTGGGTGCAGACATCTTCCAGTTAGCTCTTCTCTGGTCTCTGTGACCTTTGGATGATTTATTCTTAGGACAAATGGACATTCGAAACACCTCCTTATCCATTAAATTTTCTTCAATTCATGGTTTGTCGTCAATATTTATGCGACACACAATTAGAGATTATATATATAGTGTTTGATTATGTCAAGTGATATATCAGATTTTTTTCTGACATTGGGTGGTGACATTGGGGACGCTATTGACTCAAATATCTTATATTGTTAGGATGGTTAGGATCAGATCATAGGAGCAATAATATATGAAGATCCGTATTAAAACACTGTTTATAATCCTGTCGATTTTTATGCTTACAGCGTGCTCATCCGAAGAGCAGCCGGATAAAAGCGAAGAACTTGCAGCTTTCAGATCCACCGTTGATTCATTCTGCTCAACCATCGCAGACGCGGACGCGAAGATTAATTCTATCGACACATCCTCGGAAACCTATACATCGGAAATACTGAACGAACTTGGGGCGCTGAATACTTCATTTTCGGATTTTGCAGCCGTAGACTTTCCCGAGCAATATGATTATCTCGAGCATCTTGCCGATGAAGCATCGGATTATATGTCTAAGGCCCTTTCCGGTTACACCACGGTATATACGAATAATTCCCTTTCCGCAGATGATCTGCAAAGCGAATTTGACGATGCGACCGAGTATTACAACAATGCATTCAAAAGGATCAAAGTCATTATGACATTCTTAAACGGTGAAACCTCCGATGATGCAAGTGTACAATCTCCCGATGAAGGGACTCTCGCATCTCCCGAACCGGAAGGTCAGTGATTTGCTATATACATCACTATGTTCTTAATTATCCAGTTTCCAAGAAGCAACCAGATTCCGGCATAAATATACCAATACCTGAACTTCATGCCTTTTATATGGGGCACATGAAGAATCTCCAGCAAATGAGAGCCCTCATACAGGATGTACATGACCATACAATAGACAACAACCGGATTATACAATAAAGAAAAGAAAATATGTCCTCGGAAAAAAGCTCTTACCGCTCTCGTACATCCGCATCCCGGGCAATAATAACCGGTAATTTCCAGAAACCTGCAGGAAGCGGGTCCGATCACGGGAGAAAAATATGTATAGATCAATATAAGAGCTAATCCCGGAAGTCCGAATACAAGACCATATACAAACATCCTTCTGTCAAGATTCAGACCAAAAAGCCATTCTCGTAAAGAGAATGGCTTTTTAATATTAATATCCTTCATATTCCTCAATCCATTCAAGAAGATCGTTGTAATTCATAGAGCTTGCTAAACCAAAAACCAAAACCGTAAACAGCAAAACGATTATTGCGAGAACCAAACCGACTATGGAGCATACAATTCCGGCAGTTCCCACACCGTGTTTATTCTTTTTATTTCCAACAATACCGAAGATCAGACCTGCGACAGAGAATATGATTGAGGGAATTCCCCAGAAAAATCCGACGCAAAAGCAGCAAAGGATGGATAAAATTCCGAGAACAAGGGACGTGATCTGGAATCCGTTGGGACCGGGTGCCTGAACGGGAGCATTATAAGGACTGTTAAACTGACCCTGAGGCTGGTATGAATAAGGATCCGAATACTTTCCCTGCTGAGATGAATAGTGAGGCTGCTGCTGGCCAAACTGAGGCTGATCTGTCTGCTGCTGACTGTACTGCCCTGCATTCTGCTGAGAATACATATTGCTGTACTGTTGTCCTCCGTTAGTCTGCTGATTAGAATTCTGGTTCTGATTGTTGTAATCCATAATCTTCTCCTATTATTACGATAACATCATTCTGTCATTGGCAAATTCCGTACCGCTGACTTCTTCAAATTTTGCAAGAAGATCCTTAACGTGAAGGTTCTTCTTTTCTTCACCGCGAACATCATATATAATACGGCCTTCGTTCATCATAATAAGTCTGTTGCCGTGAACGATCGCATCTTTCATATTATGTGTAACCATCATTGCCGTAAGATGATATTCGTTAATGATCTGATCGGATATCTCAAGAACCTTTGCTGCGGTCTTGGGATCCAGTGCTGCGGTATGCTCATCCAAAAGCAGAAGCTCAGGCTTTTTAAGTGAAGCCATAAGGAGCGTTACTGCCTGTCTCTGACCACCCGATAAAAGTCCGACTTTGGTAGTCATTCTGTCTTCGAGTCCGAGATCAAGTGTGGAAAGTTTTTCTCTGAAAAGATCTCTCTCCTCTTTGGTAAGACCTCTCTTAAGAGTACGTTTTCTTCCTCTTCTGTAAGCAAGTGCCATGTTTTCTTCTATATCCATGGTGGCAGCCGTACCTGTCATGGGATCCTGGAAAACCCTGCCAAGGTATACCGCTCTTTTGTGTTCGGGAAGCATTGTAATATCTTCACCGTTAACGATGATATTTCCCGAATCCACCGGCCAAACACCCGCGATGGCATTTAACATGGTTGATTTACCGGCACCGTTTCCTCCGATAATTGTAACAAAATCACCGGGATCGAGTTCTATGGAAAGACCGTTAAGAGCAACCTTTTCATTAACGGTACCTTTGTTGAACACCTTATGGATAGATTTAAGTTCAAGCGCCTTATTCATGTTTTGCCACCCCTTTCTTAACGGAACTCTTCTCCTTAAGATAAGGAATCGCAAGGAATGCAGCTACAACAACCGCAGTCAAAAGCTTCATATCCTCCGAAGGGAACTTAAGCCAGAGGACAAGCTGATAAACCATATAATAGATAACTGAACCACATATAACGGCAGCCATTGTCCAAGCGAATGCGGCTTTTCTCTTAGATGCGAATTTACCGAAAATAACTTCGCCGATAATAACCGCAGCAAGACCGATAACTATGGCACCGCGTCCCATATTTACATCTGCGGCACCGGAAAACTGTGAATACAGTGCTCCGGAAAGTCCTACAAGACCGTTGGCAATACCGAGAGTAAGAACCTTGATATATCCGGTATTTATTCCCTGAGCCCTTGCCATGTTGGGATTACATCCCGTAGCTCTTATGGCCGCACCGATCTCCGTTCCGAAGAAATTATACAAGATACAGATCAGAAGGATCAAAAACACTATCATTCCTGCAAAAAACAAAACGGATGTAGCGGTTGATCCCGTGATATATCTGAGCGATACCACAAGAGGATAATTATCTACGGAAACAGGTCTGTTGGACTGCCCCATTACATGCAGATTTATCGAATAAAGGGATATCTGAGTAAGGATCGATGCAAGTATCCCGGGAATACCCAGCAATGTGGTAAGAAGACCTGTGATTATGCCTGCGACCATTCCTGCCATAAAAGAGATCAATGTTGCTACAACAGGAGTAATACCGGCCCTGATAAGCATTACGCAAACGGCCGCACCGAATGCGATGGAACCGTCAACCGTAAGATCGGCAAAATCAAGTATCCTGAATGTAATATAAACTCCCAGAGCCAGAACTCCCCAAACCATTCCCTGAGCTATGGAACCGGGGAAAGCTTTTATGAGAGTTGAAGGATCCAAAGAAGAAAAATACTGAACCATAAATCCACACTCCGTAACCTAATCTAATAATAGGCTGTGCTTGGAAAAACACAGCCTAAATAGTAACACTTTTTAACGATGCGGTCTACAGATTATTCGCCGATGGCAACGTAATCGGAAGGAACACTTATACCTAGAGTATCGCAAAGCTCAGCATTGTACTCCTTGGTAACCGTAGGAGCATACTGAATCTCCATGGTAGAGATATCCTTACCGTCAAGAAGGATCTGAGCTGCCATTTCACCGGTAGCATATCCGAGATCATAGTAGCTGATGGAAAGAGTCGCAACTCCGCATCCGGAGCAGATTCCCTCTTCGCCCGCAACTACGGGAATACCTGCAGGAACAACGATATTTCTGATAGTCTCGGTGGAGTTTGCAAGAGTGTTGTCGGTAGGGATATAAAGAACTTCACACTCGGTAACTGCTGTTGAAAATACAGACTGGATCTCATTTGAATCCGCAACGGCATATTCTTTATAAGCAATTCCGTCAGCATCAAGTTCAGCCTCGATAAGCTGGATCTGATACTTGGAGTTAGCTTCTGCACTGCAGTACATAAGACCTACTGTCTGAACACCGGGGAAAAGCTCAAGGATCATGTTCTCCTGCTCGTCAATGGGAGCAAGATCGCTGGTTCCGGAAACGTTTCTTCCCGAAGCTCCGGTCCATTCTTCAACGGGCACTTCAAGAGCGGTTGCATAATCGGTAATGGAAGTTCCGAGAACGGGAATGGTGGTGGTAGCTGCGGCTGCACACTGAAGAGGTGTTGTTGCATTTGCAAGAATGAGATCCACGTTGGCGGAAACAAATCCGTTGCAGATAGTTGCCGCAGTAGGCTGCTCGCCCTGAGCGTTCTGTACGTCAAAAGTTACTTTGTCTTCACCGAGCTTCTCCTTGAGAGCATCCTGGAATCCCTGGGTTGCTGCATCAAGTGCGGGGTGCTCGACAATCTGACAGACACCGATCTTGTAGGTGTCACTTTGAGCTGCTTCACTGCATCCTGCAAGGGCAAGTCCAAGCACTGCGGTAAGCATAAGGCTTACGATCTTCTTTTTCATAATAATTCCTCCCGAATAAAAACTTGATTTAACACTTTAAACGGTTAAAGCATTAAACTGTATACAATAATACAATATAGGGCAAGTTCCTGTCAACGGAAAACTTACCCTATAATTTATGCGTATATATTTATTTTTTTATCAATCTTTTCTGAGGACTTTTTCCCCGGATTTTTTAAAGATATGATTCTCGGGAAGAACTCCCCTGAAACAGCTTGTGGGATATACTATGCAGTCTCTCCCGATAACGCTTCCGGGATTAAGAACCGAATTGCATCCGACCTCTACTCTGTCTCCGAGCATGGCACCGAATTTCTTTAAACCGGTCTCATAGCTTTCTTCACCCTTTACCACAACAAGCTTTTTGTCAGACTTAACATTTGAAGTGATGGAGCCTGCACCCATATGGGATTTGAATCCGAGAATCGAATCCCCTACGTAGTTATAATGAGGTACCTGTACATTATTGAACAGAATAACATTCTTAAGCTCCGTAGAATTTCCGACTACCGAATTTTTACCTACAATGGCGGAACCTCTGACAAATGCACAGTGACGGATCTCAGCACCCTCATCTATGATAAGCGGTCCGTTAAGGCACGCGGTAGGTGCAACCTTTGCCGATTTCGCGATCCAGATATCTTCACCTCTTTTTTCAAATATTTCATCTGAAAGTGTGGCACCGAGTTTAACGATATAATCCTTGATCCCCGCAAGGGCTTCCCAAGGATATTCGAATCCTTTAAGATAATCGGCTGCTATTGTTTCGTTAAGATCATACAGATCATTAATCTTTATCTTATCGCTCATTTTTTTCCTTTCGAGACTTCTGATTTTTTGTAATAAGGACTTACGGCATTATACACCGCATCAAGTCCGGAGACATTATATTTACTCTTAACTTCGTTGGTCTTGACCGTAACGAAATTATTCAACTTCTGTTTATAATCGTCACTTGTTATGGAACCGTCAGCAACTCCAGATAAACCTTTTTCCCAGCTGGCGGTAAGTTTGGCATCAAGCAGTGCGGGGATAGAGCCGTTGACGATATAGTAGATCATCTCGCCGAGTATGGTGGGGGTGATGATCTGTGTTTTCTTATTCAGATTCAGATAATTTATATTCTGAAGTTTGGTAAGGATCTCGGCTCTTGTAGCACTGGTTCCGATACCGCTTCCTTTTATCTGAGCTCTTAACTCTTCATCTTCGATAAACTGTCCGGCATTTTCCATGGTAAGGATTATGCTTCCGGAGGTGTACCTCTTGGGAGGTGCCGTTTCACCCTCTTTGATCTCATGAGAAGATACTTCTATAATATCTCCCTTTTTGAGAGTTTCCAGTGCTTTACCCAAAGAATCATCGGCTGACTGATCCTCATCACCATCTCCTTCGCCTTCAATCTTGGAGTCCTGAGGTTCCTGTTCGTCTTTCTTATTCTGGAAAGAACAATTAAAGACCTTCATATACCCCTCATCCTGAAGAACCTTGTACGATGCGGTAAAAAGCTCTTTGCCTTCCATAGCCGAGATCATTGTTTTCTTATATACCGCAGCAGGAAAAAAGATGGAAAGAAATCTTCTGCATATAAGCTCATAAACATCAGCCGAAAGTTTATTCAGGGATGACAGATTTCCGAGCCCCTGACCGGTAGGAATAATAGCGTAGTGATCTGTGATCGCTTTATCATTACAATACTTGGTCTTGGCGATGCTTTTCCATGAATCTCCGGAAAGAACCTGAGCCGCTTCCGCAGATACAACATTATAGCCTTTAAGCCCGTTTATATTTTTATTGATCTCTTTACACACCGCAGTTGAGAGAACTCTTGCATCCGTTCTGGGGTATGTAGTCAGTTTCTTCTCATATAATTCCTGCGCGATATTAAGAGTCTCCGCAGGACTTATCTTAAACAGCTTTGAGCACACATTCTGAAGTTCTGCAAGATTGAATAAAAGCGGAGGATTTTTCTTTTCCGTTTTACGGGAAATATCAGTGATCTCTGCTTTCTTATCACCTGTATTTTCAAGATCTGAAATCAGCTTTTCAGCGATTTCTTTTTCCTTAAACCCGTTGTCTTTATATAACTTGGGTGAACCCGCATAGGCCGATGAATCGCAGACCTTCCAAAGGAGCTGGGCGGATGCATCACCAATATTGGTATTCATCAAAACCTTATAGAAAGGAGTCTTTACAAAATTCCTGATCTCCTGTTCTCTTCTGACTACGATACCGAGTACGCAGGTCATAACGCGTCCGACTGTAACGGTAAGGCGTTCCATTCCGAGAAGTTCCGCACATTTTTTGGAATATTTAAGTGTAAGGGCACGGGTAAAATTTATACCCATAAGATAGTCTTCCTGAGCTCTTAAGTAAGCTGCATCGGAAAGATTATCATAAGCGGACCAGTCTTTGGCTTCCCTTATTCCCCTTGCGATCTCTTCTTCCGTCTGTGAATCGATCCATACTCTTTTTCGCATGCGGTCTGCGGGAACTTGTGCCTGCCTGTCAACCAGCCGGTATATATATTCTCCTTCACGTCCGGAGTCGGTACATATATAAATGCAGGAAATATCCTCCCTTGACAGCAGTCTTCTAACTATCTCGAACTGTTTTTTTACATCAGCAATAACCTGATATTTGTAGGTATCGGGAATAAAAGGGATGGTGTCAAATCTCCACATTTTAAGAGCAGGATCGTATTCTTCGGGATAACTCATCGAAACAAGATGTCCTACGCACCATGTGATCACACTGTTATCGCCTTCGAAAAATCCGTCACCTCTTTTCATGGTCTCGTGAAGAGCCTGAGAGAACTGACTTGCCACAGATGGTTTTTCGGTTATATACAGATTCTTAGACAATTGATAGTCCTTTATTTTTTCATGTAAGAAAGCAGCTCATCGACTTTTACTGCAGGAATTGGTTTGCCGAGATAAAATCCCTGAATAACATCACAGCCTGCTTCGGTCAGATAATTAAACTGCTTTTCATTCTCAACTCCCTCTGCAACGGTTTCAAATCCCATGGCATGAGACATGTTAAGAATGGATTCCGTTATGATCCTGGTTGACGCATCATCAAGTACGGTATCGATAAAACTCTTATCCACCTTAAGAGTATCAATCGGAAACTTCTTGAGATAAGAAAGTGACGAATAACCTGTACCGAAATCATCCAGTGATATACTCACACCAAAATTTCTGATCCTGGTAAGTTTAGCAGTAACCGCATCAAAATCATCAATGAGGATGCTCTCGGTTATCTCCAGTTCAACCTCGGAAGGATCTACACAGTTTCTGTCTATTATAGACATGATACTGTCGACAAAATCATCTTTTTTATATTGAAGAGATGAGATGTTTATGGACACCTTGAAGTGTTCACCGTAAAAATCACACCACTTTTTATACTGTTTAATGGATTCTTCAACTACAAACTGTCCGATGGAATCAATAAGCCCGTTCTTTTCGGCTATGGGAATAAATACGGAAGGCGGGATCATCCTGCCTGCATCATCCCTCCAGCGGATCAGTGCCTCAACGCCTCTGAGCTTTCTGCTTGATGCATAATACTGAGGCTGGTAATACATGACAAAATTATTATTGAAAGCGGCTTCTTTAAGCTTGTTCTCAATATCAACGTTCTTAAGGAAATCATCCAGAATGGGTGCTTCAAAATATTGAAGGATATTCTTACCCATCTTTTTACAATTATATACAACTATGTCTGCACAGTTGATCAGATCAAGCGCAGAACCGCCGGCATCGGGAAATTCCGCAACACCGACCGAGGCAGTGATACTGATCTCCTGTCCGCTGCTCATTACGAAAGAATCGGAGAAACGCTTCTTAAGAGTCTGATAGAAATTCTCTACAGAATATTTTCCGGTCGGGTCATAGATTGCAACACAGAAAATGTCATTGTTTACATGAGAACAGATAACCTTATCTTTGATCATATGAGATTTCAGATAAGAACCTATCTGCTGAAGGAGCTCATCGCCCACAATAATACCCTGGACATCGTTGATCTTCTTGAAATCATCGATGTCTATCATCATCAGTGAAACTCTGCACTTTTCTCTGTCGGCTCTGGATATGAATTCGGTCAGAAGTGAGACGAAATAATTACGGTTATAGATGCCCGTAGTGATGTCATAATAAGCCATATAGAGAAGGTCCGAGTGCTGGGCCTTCTCTTTGGTTATATTCATGATGGTAATAATCTTGTCAATGCACTCCGTATCATCTTCTTTCTCAATACGGGTAATGATCCTGTACCAGACGTGATCGTTTATGAGCCTGCATTCGCAGGTGGCGAAATTGTTACCTTTTTTTTCGGGAAAGAAAGTATCGGCAACAATATCTCTGTCTTCTTCGAATATTTTTTCAAACAGAAGATCAAAATCCCGCACGCGCTGCAATTTTATACCGAAAAGGTTTTCAAACGCACCATAAGTCTGAATTTCATCACATGTCAGATTCTGATAGATATAACCGAAATCCGAAGATTCGCATATCATCCTGTAAATGCGTTCACTCTTGGTTAATTTGGCATTTTGTGCTTCAAGCAGATCAATACGGTAATTCTTCTCTTCCATTACGTCCTCGACAGGCTAAAAAGCAATGACAATATTTTTATTTCTTATCGATAAATCCCTTTGCTTTGAGAAGCTCTGCGCAAAGAACAGCACCACCTGCAGCGCCTCTTACGGTGTTGTGGGAAAGTCCTACGAACTTCCAGTCAAAGATAGTATCCTCACGGAGTCTTCCGATGCTGATTCCCATTCCGTTTTCATAATCTACATCGAGTTTAACCTGAGGTCTGTTATCCTCCTCAAGGTACTGGATGAACTGCTTGGGAGCGCTGGGAAGTCCAAGCTTCTGAGGCTCACCTGAGAAGGTAACCATCTTCTCGATAAGCTGCTCTTTGGTAGCTTTCTTTCCGAGGTTTACAAATACAGAAGCGGTATGTCCGTTAAGGACGGGGACTCTGATGCACTGTGAAGTGATAAGAGGAGTGGTCTCGGGTACGATAACACCGTTCTCGATCTTACCCCAAAGTCTTAAAGGTTCCTTCTCACTCTTCTCTTCCTCACCACCGATATAAGGAATTACATTCTCTACCATCTCGGGCCAGTCCTTGAAGGTCTTTCCTGCACCGGAGATTGCCTGATAGGTTGAAACGACAACCTGAGTAGGCTCGAACTCTTTCCAAGCGGTAAGTACCGGAGCATATGACTGAATGGAGCAGTTGGGCTTAACTGCGATAAATCCTCTCTTGGTTCCGAGTCTCTTTCTCTGATACTCGATAACATCAGCATGTGCTGCGTTGATCTCGGGAACGATCATGGGAACATCGGGAGTCCATCTGTGTGCACTGTTATTGGAAACTACAGGGATCTCAGCCTTAGCATACTTTTCTTCGATAGCCTTGATCTCATCCTTGGTCATATCAACTGCGCTGAATACAAAATCAACATCAGCGATAACGTCCTCAACATTGGATACGTCCTTAACAATGATTTTCTTAACAGCTTCGGGCATGGGAGTCTGCATCTTCCATCTGTCACCGATAGCATCTTCATAAGTTTTTCCTGCACTGCGGGGTGAAGCAGCAATAGTAACAACTTCAAACCAGGGATGATTCTCAAGCAGAGAAATAAATCTCTGACCAACCATACCGGTTCCGCCAAGAATACCAACTTTTAACTTATCACTCATAATATCTCCTCCTAGACCGGTCTTTTCAGTACCGGAAAATATCATTTCAAAAAATCGTCGAGCGGATCGACAAGAACCTTTGTATCTGCGATAAACTTCTCACAGTTTTTAATCTCATCAGACATTGCATCGGGACCGGGTGCTCCCTTGGTGGAACGCTTAAGTACACATGTCTCTATGCTGACTGCTTCATAAAAATCTTCTTCGATGACGGGCGAAAGCCTCTTAAGATCTTCAAGGCTCATCTCATCGATCGTGATGCCCTTTTCAATGCATTCGAGAACCATTCTTCCGACAACGGAATGTGCATCCCTGAAGGGTATTCCCTTTCCGACAAGATAATCAGCGGCATCGGTCGCATTGGTAAATCCGCCGGCAGCACTCTTCTCCATTACCTCGTTGTTGAATTTCATGCTTCGAAGCATTCCTTCATACAGATCAAGGCAGGAGCAAACGGTATCCATTGCATCGAAAGCACCTTCTTTGTCTTCCTGCATATCCTTGTTATACGCAAGGGGAAGGCCTTTCATGGTAGTAAGAAGTCCCATAAGACTTCCGTAAACCCTTCCGGTCTTACCTCTGATAAGCTCCGCGATATCGGGATTCTTCTTCTGAGGCATTATGCTCGATCCGGTGGAATAAGCATCATCGATCTCAACAAATCTGTATTCATTGGTATTCCAGGTTATGATCTCTTCGCAGGACCTGGACATATGCATCATTATGATTGAGAGCGCATCAAGGAATTCTATAAGATAATCTCTGTCGGATACGGAATCCATGGAGTTATCGGTAGCTTTGTCAAAGCCGAGCTTAGCCGCAGTGAATTCTCTGTCGAGAGGATATGTTGTTCCGGCAAGTGCTCCCGAGCCTAGCGGACACTCATTCATCCTTGTATAGATGTCATGAAGTCTCTTTCTATCTCTCTTAAACATCTCGAAATACGCACCCATGTGATGAGCCAGTGTAACGGGCTGAGCTTTCTGAAGATGAGTAAATCCGGGCATGAAGGTTTTGGTACCGGCCTTCATGATATTCAGGATGGTTACGAGAAGTTTATCGAGAAGTGCATCCGCGATACATACCTCCCCTCTTACATACATCCTCATATCAAGGGCAACCTGATCGTTACGGCTTCTTCCGGTGTGAAGTCTCTTACCTGCGTCCCCTACTCTTTCGGTCAGTACCGCTTCGCAAAAAGAATGAATATCCTCATACTGATCGGTTATCTCAAGCTTTCCGGAAGTAACATCGTCGTATATGCCCTTCAGGCCTTCGGCAATCGCCTTGCCGTCTTCATCGGATATGATCCCCTGCCTGGTAAGCATCGCCGAATGAGCAATACTTCCGCAGACATCCTGCTTAAGCATCCTTTTATCGAAATTTACGGATGCATTAAACGCATATACTTTTTCATCGGTAGGCTTGGTAAATCTTCCGCCCCATAACTGTGCCATAAAGCCACCTTTTCCTTTTAAATATAATCTTATATATTTTCGGCAATTTGACACTCATTGTCAACAAAAAAATTTGCCGAAAACCCTTAGGAAAACGTTATATTTTTACATAATTCCGATATGTCATATCGCGGCACAAAAAAAGACCCGTTATCGCCATAACGATATCGGGTCTCAAAGCCGGAAAGGGGACTCGAACCCCTGACCTACGCATTACGAATGCGTCGCTCTACCAACTGAGCCATTCCGGCAGTCATACCGACAACGGTTTTTACCGCTGACGGCCTCTTGACTCACTTGTACGATTATATAGATTGAGACAGTAAAAATCAAGTCGGATTTAGGATCACTTCTTACTCTTTTTGATAGGAGTATAATTCCTGATCCTCTGCTCGATAACCTTCTCAAGTTCAGCCTCTGTGTAAGGTATGAACTTCATGATGATCATGCTTAAGGGTCTGATCTTAACGGAGATAGACTGCGTCCTTCCGTCCATTCTCTTATCGGTTGCTTTCCTGACAGTTTTTGAAACGGATGAAGAACCGCCGTAAGCCTTATCGTCGGTGGTAAATATTTCCTTATATTTTCCTTCGTAGGGAACACCGGTCTGGAAGGACTGCTCTATTCCGGAAAAGTTGACGATAAATACCAGCATATCCTCGGGATCGTCAGTCTTCCTGACGAAAGATACGCAGGCCTGATCCTCATTCATATTGCTGAGCCATTCGAAATTTGCCGGATCGTTCTCACCGGTTCTAAGCGCGGGCTCAGTTTCATAAAGTTCATTTAGATCATTCAGAATTTTTCCGCATATCTCATCTGCTGCACCGACAGCTTTTTTACCCGGGTGAGAATACAGGTAACCTGCAGAAAGTCTCATCTGAGCTTTTTTCATGGCATCATCACCGGGAAGAAGATCATAGAGCTTCCCAATCTCCCCGGTCTTTTCTCTACCTGCAAAAGGAAGAACGAAATCTTCAACAAAAGCATAGGTAAGTTCATCGGGAAGAAGGTGAAGATTCCTACCTCTGAACAAAGGATCCATTCTGATGAAATCTATGAAATCATCGTAGAATACTTCATTCCACTTATAATCAAAACCAAGACCGTTATCACAGACAGGATCGGTTATTCCCTGATGAAGCGACGAATCCTCAGCTATAAGGAGCATGCCGGGATATTTTGATCGCATCAATGTATTAAAATCTTTCAAGAATGAAATCGCATCAAGGTTCTCGTTTCCACCATAGATATTGGGAACCCATTCGGTCTTGCTGTAATCAAGATAAAGCATTCTGGCTATGCCGCAGACCCTTATTCCGTCCGCTCCGAAATCATCGGCATATTTAAATCCGGATGAAAGAAGGAAATTGGAAACAGTATTGGAAGCGTAGTTGAAAAGGCATGCATCTATATCAGCCGCATAACCCTGTCTGGGATCAATATGCTCGTAAAGACCGGTTCCGTCAAAAAGCGCAAGCCCACCCTCTTCATGAGCAAAGTAAGAAGGAACCCAGTCAAAGATAACTCCGATATGTGCATCATGAAGTGTGTTTACAAATGCTTTCAATTCTTCCGATGAACCGAGTCTCTTATCTATCGCATAAAAAGAAATGCACTTTTCCCTTCTGCTTCCCGAAGAGGTAAGTACGTTTCCGATATTAACATGAGTAAATCCGGAATTCCTGCAGATTCCCGGAATTATTTCACACATCTTTGCAAATGCTGATGATTCTTCATTTACATACTCAAAGGGATTGATCTGGTAAATGCTGAGCGCCGAGTTTTTGTCAACACTCTTTTGAGAATAAAGGGGAAGACATTTACTTTTGGTATTATCCGGAACCACAGACACAAAGCCGTTTTCCATAAGGAGCTCAGTAGCATAAGGATCTGCCTTCCTAATAATATCGTAGTTCTTAAACTTGATCTCGTACTGATATTTTTCTCCGGGTTTGATACCGGGAATGAACAGTTCAAAAATACCGGAATCCTCTCTCTTACACATCTGATCGAGTCTTCCGTCCCAGGAGTTAAAATCACCGACGACACTTATCCTCATCGCATTTGGAGCATATACCGCAAAAAGAGTACCTTCCTCTCCGTCATGCTCCATATAATGAGATCCGAGAATATCCGATGCATTAAGGCATTTACCTTCTGTAAATCTCGCAATATCTTTATCGCTCAAAAGTGAGGTATGTCTGTACGGATCTCCGCATCTTAATACTTTTTTCTTAAGAGTCTTACCGCCGGCCTGTCTTTCTTCGTAAGTAACGACATAGGTATAAACGCCCGGATCTTTAGTGGGCAGGAGCTGAGCAAAGAAACCGTCATCATCGGCAACTTCCATTTCCGTCTCTGAAGGTTTGCCGGGTTCACCCCTGTCCTTCCATTTGACGACAACGGACTGTGCACCGGGGAAATAAGCCTGAAGGAGCACGGTCTGTCCTTTTGCATGAGGACCGAGAAGATCCTGCGGATGTGAGCACTCCGAATATATAACCTCTTCGATAAATGCCCAGTCCATAAGCTTATAAAGTCTCTTATTCATATTATCAACCCCTGTTTATATATTTTATTGATCGATCTTATGTAAGAATAAACCGCTACGAAGCTTAGGCTCAAACCATGTGGACTTAGGAGGCATAAGCAGCCCCTCATCAGCCACCTTAAAAAGCTCCTCTATCGAAGTGGGAAACATGGAAAATGCAACTTCCATATCCTCTTTGCATCTTCTCTCAAGCTCGCCAAGTCCCCTGATACCTCCCACAAAATCAATTCTCTTATCGGTTCTGGGATCACCGATTCCGAGTACGGGACCGAGAAGACCATCCTGAAGAACAGATACATCCAATCCCTTTACGGGATCATCGGATTTGATATCATGATGTGCGCGTAATTTGTACCACTTTCCGCTTATATACATACCGAAAAGTCCTTTATCCTCGGGGGAATAAAGCTTCTTGGCATCACATACTTCAAACCTGTCTATGACTTCATTGAAGAACTGAACTTCGGAAAGTCCGTTAAGATCTTTTACAACTCTGTTGTAATCAAGGATCTTAAGCTCATCTCCGGGGAAAATAACACTGAGAAAATAGTTAAACTCCTCATCTCCGGTGTAACCGGGATTCTCTTCTCTTCTCTTTAGTCCTACTTTAACGGCGGATGCACATCTGTGATGACCGTCGGCAATGTAAAGAGCATCCGTTCCGGCAAATTCATCACGAATGGTTTTTACCTTATCTGCATTTTTGATAGAAAACACTCTGTGCCTGATGCCGTCATCGGAGGTAAAGTCGCAATCCGCTTCACCCTTTTTCACCGCTTCGATAACGGATGCAAGAGTATCGTTATGTCTGTATGCCAGGAAAATGGGGCCCGTCTGGAAGCCCGTCTTATCAACATGGTTGATACGATCGATTTCCTTGTCCGCACGGGTATTTTCATGTTTCTTGATCACACCGTTCATATAATCATCGATGGAAGCACAGGCAACGATACCGTTTTGAACTCTTCCGTCCATCGTAAGCTCATATAGATAATAACCCGGCTCACCCTCATCCTGAACAAAACGGCCATCCTCGATCCTCTCGCGGATCATATCCCTGGCCTTGTCATATACCTTAGGATCGTAAGTATCAACATCATCGGAAAACTGAGTCTCCGCTCTGTCTATGGCAAGAAAGCTTTCCGGGTTATTTTTGACAACCTCTACGCTTTCAGCTCTGTTATATACATCATAGGGAAGTGCCGCGATTACAGACTCCATACCTTTTTTCGGTCTGTATGCGTTAAAGGGTCTTACGTCAGCCATTTTAAAGTCTCCGTTTTATAGAAATCGTTATAATAGAATTGTGTAAAAGTCATTAATTATTTTAGCATTATACGGTTATACAAACAAGTTTCTACATGCTATAATGCATTTGAAAAAAGGCGAATTTTATTATAAAAAGAGGGTTGTTATGACAGAAGATCAAAGAGCAATGTTAAAGAGGATCAATGATTATGCGGAAGAAGTTATGCCCGATATTGATCCCCAGCACACACCGATTTCATATCAGCTGGAGAAACTGACTCCGATCATGAAACAGATCGGTGAAGAACAGGATAAATCTCTCAGCGATATATTCATAGAGTATATGGACCTTGCAAGTGAAGCCGCTACCGAGCTTGAAAAGAAACTCCAGGATTCACTTAAGGATATCGAAGACGGTGACAAGAAATAAACGGACATAAAAAAACGGGTGCACATCATGTGCACCCGTTTTATATTGCTTACATCATCCCTTTACTACTCTTACTCGGAGAACACCTTCAGCTGAAGAAAGCTTCTCAACGAGACTGGGAGTGGGAACATCATCAAGATCAAGCATGGTAACGGCATAATCTCCCTTTGACTTATTCATCATATCGGAGATATTGATCTTCTCTGCACCGATAACAGCAGTGAACTGAGTGATCATGTTAGCCTGATTCTTATGGAATACTTCAACTCTTCCCTTCTTATCGCAAACGCCCATATCAAGTGCGGGATAGTTTACGGAATTCCTGATATTTCCGTTATTAAGGTAATCCATGATCTCTGCAACTGCCATCTTAGCACAGTTATCTTCGGACTCTTCGGTACTTGCTCCGAGGTGAGGAGTAAGGATCACACCGGGCTGTCCCGCAGTTGTGGAGTTAGGGAAATCGGTTACGTATCTTGCTACCTTACCGTTCTTGAGAGCCTCAAGCATATCGGTCTCGGAAACAAGAAGATCTCTTGCATAGTTAATGACGACAACGCCGTCCTTCATCATGGAGATAGCTTCACGATTAATGGTTCCCTTGGTTGAATCAAGAAGAGGTACATGAATGGTGATATAATCACACTCTTTGTAGATCTCTTCTACCTTCTCCACATGGATAACGCTTCTGGAGAGGTTCCAAGCAGCATTAACAGAGAGGTAAGGATCGTAGCCGTAAACCTGCATTCCGAGGTGCTGGGCTGCATTAGCAACCTTAACACCGATGGCACCGAGTCCGATGACCCCAAGCTTCTTGCCGGCAATCTCGGTTCCTGCAAAATATTTCTTCTGCTTCTCGGCAGTCTTTGCTATGTCGGAATCGGATGCATTATCTTTGCACCACTGAATACCGCCTACAATATCTCTTGCGGCAAGGAGCATACCTGCGATAACAAGCTCCTTAACGCCGTTAGCATTAGCGCCGGGTGTATTGAATACTACGATTCCCTTTTCCGCACACTTATCAAGAGGGATGTTATTAACACCTGCTCCTGCTCTTGCAACAGCAAGGAGTGAATCTGGAAGGTCCATATCATGCATTGCGGCACTTCTTACAAGGATACCTTCTGCCTCTTCGGTCTTATCGGTTATCTGGAAATCACCTGTAAGATCGGCAAGGCCAACCTGTGAAATGGGATTAAGGCAATTGATCTTAAACATCTGGAAACTCCTTTCAAAGAGGCAAATTAAGCGTTCTCAGCCTCGAACTTCTTCATGAACTCAACAAGCTTCTCAACACCTTCCTTAGGCATTGCGTTGTAGATGGATGCTCTCATACCGCCAACGGTTCTGTGACCCTTGAGATTTACGAATCCTGCTTCGGTAGCTTCCTTGACGAACTTAGCGTCAAGCTCTTCATTACCGGTAACGAAAGGAACGTTCATGAGAGATCTGTCTTCTTTTACGACTGTTCCCTTGAAAAGCTTTGAAGAATCAAGGAAATCGTAAAGGATCTTAGCCTTCTCTTCGTTTCTCTTCTTCATCTCCTCAAGTCCGCCCATTTTCTTAAGCCACTTGAATACCTTGCCGCAGATGTAAATGGTGTAGCAAGGAGGAGTATTGTAAAGAGAATCATTGTCTGCCTGAGTCTTCCACTTAAGCATGGTGGGAGTTCCGGGAAGGCACTCATCCGTGATGAGATCTTCTCTGATAATAGCGATAACGCAGCCTGCAGGTCCGACATTCTTCTGAACGCCGCCGTAGATTACTCCATACTTGGTTACATCAACAGGCTCGGAAAGGAAACAGGAGGAAACATCGGAAACAAGGATCTTGCCTTTGGTGTTGGGAAGAGTCTTATACTTGGTTCCGTAAATGGTATTGTTCTCACAGATGTAGACATAGTCCATATCATCGGTGATGGGAAGATCCGAGCAATCGGGAATATAGCTGAAGGTCTTATCTGCGGATGATGCAAGTTCAACTGCCTCTCCGTAGATCTTTGCTTCCTGGAAAGCCTTCTTAGCCCACTGTCCGGTTATGATATATCCGGCCTTCTTATTCTTCATCATGTTCATGGGAACTTCTGCGAAGAACTGGGAAGCACCGCCCTGAAGGAACAGTACCTTATAATTATCGGGAATATTCATGAGTTCGCGAAGATCGGCTTCAGCTTCCTTGATAATGGTGTCATACACCTTGGATCTGTGGCTCATCTCCATTACGGACTGACCTGATCCCTTATAATCAAGCATCTCCTCTGCAGCTTCCTTCAGTACTTCTTCGGGCAAAACAGCAGGTCCTGCCGAAAAATTGTAAACTCTGGACATTTCTATTCCTCCTTAGATATGCCGCTATAGCGGCGTTAATTTATGTAAGTGTCAGCGAAGCTGACACCCAGCCTCATTAGATATGCCGCTATAGCGGTGTTAATTTATGTAAGTGCTAGCGAAGCTAGCACCCAGCTTCATGAATAAATATACGAATCTTTAATAAGATAAACTTTTAGGCTCCAATAGTCAACTCAATAATCATAAACCACTACCGGTGTACCTATTTCTATATTTTCAAAAATGGTTCGTGCGGATTCTTTATCCATATTTATACATCCGTGCGAACCGTCGTATGTATAAATATCTCCGCCCCACTCATCTCTCCAATCAGAATCATGAAGTCCGTAACCTCTGAAATAAGGCATCCAGTATGAAACGAAATCAATATAATCCTTTCCGTATAGATACTGATCGGTATATTTTCCGTTAATGTAGAATACTCCTCTGGGGGTGGTCCATCCTTTGGGAATGTCACCGGATACTATATCGGTCTCGAGTATAAGCTCACCGTTTTTGTAATAATACAGATACTGATCGAATAGATCGACTTCAACGAAGGTATCGCCTATGTCATTAAGACCTCTTACGGTTGCTTCTACATTGTACGAGGGAATATGCTCATCAGCTTCTCCATCCCAAGGTTCTTCTGAGTGGAGATAATTCCTCAGAAATCTAAGTTCGGCATCATGATTAAGTTCCGTACCGTAATTACTGTAAGTTGCGGGTATGATAACGGTTTTGCCGGTGGATGAAAGAAATTCCCTATCCAGACCGTACGTGTTATATGCCTCGCAAAGATCATCAATCCATTCGCTCACTGCTTCATCATCAATGATATACGAGCCTTCCTCATCCTTAATGGGATCATGATTTCTTTCTGCCTCGATAAGAAAACTCATTACAGAGGAATCAAAAGCAATCTTCTCGGCACCCATATCATAGACAAGATCGGTATTCAGAAAAGATGACAGTTCATCCCATTCGCCCAATCTCGCGTTTTCGTCTGCCGTATAAGGAGCGTCATAATAATATGTCTCATCAAGGGTAAGCGAAAGCTTTCCGCTTGAGAGCTCATCGGAAAGAGACTGAAGAGCTTTGTCGATATCAAGTCTTCCGGAATGATTGTCATATACATAATATCCGGTCTCGTTATCAAAGCGGATATCCACCTCGGGAGCCTGAGCCACTTCCGCCCTTACTCTTTCAAGCTGTGAAAATCTGCTTCTCAAAAGATCGGCATTAAAATCTATGGCAGGTTCAAGCTGAAGAGTTTGTTTAGTAAAAAGGCATGAGGGCCATGAAAAGATATTCTGTGATTCCACCGCGTTCATAACAGATGAAGTCAGGTTATAACTGTATGAAATATCTTCCGGTTTAATGAATGAATCCTCATACCCTTCATCAGACCAGCTGATCCTGATATCGGGTATTACTATTTTTTCTTTGAGATCATATGCAACAGCCTGCATACTTCTGCCGGTACAGTAAACATCACCTATCCATGTATTGGGAAGGAATCTGTTTCTGAAATAAAATGCAGTTCCTAAATAGATGGCAAGAAGTATTGCAAATACCGAGCAGATGCATACTACTTTCTTTTTATTCTTTGAAAGCTTTTCTCTAACGGAGGACATAATCAATCTTCTTTCATATCCTTTTCGTCAAATACTTCGCTTAAAGGCTTTCCTGCAGGAACCATGGGGAATACCTTATCGTCTTCTTCAATGATGCACTCGAGAAGAACGGGGCACTTTGCATCGATAGCTTCTTTAAGCGCAGGCTCAACTTCTTCCTTCTTGGTGATCTTGATCGCTTTGCATCCGAGGCCTTCGGCTACCTTACAGAAATCAACGGCATCGTTAAGAACGGTCTGTGAATATCTCTTTCCGTAGAAAAGTGTCTGCCACTGACGTACCATTCCGAGTACATGGTTGTTGATGACAACCTGAATGATGGGAAGGTTATATCTGGATGCAGTAGCCAGCTCATTCATATTCATTCTGAAACATCCGTCACCCGCAATGTTAATGCAGATATCATCCGGACAGCCTACCTGTGCACCTATGCAGGCACCGAGTCCGTATCCCATTGTTCCGAGTCCGCCGGATGAAAGGAATGTTCTGGGCTTGGAATAAAGATAATGCTGTGCTGCCCACATCTGATGCTGTCCGACGTCAGTTGTGATAACAGCCTTTCCTTCGGTTATACGATCGATCTCGGAAATGATATAAGGGCAGGTAAGTTTACTGTCATCATAGCCGAGAGGATACTTTGCTTTAAGCTCCTCAATATACTTCATCCACTCATCATGATTCTGCTTGGTGATAAGAGGATTCAGCTTCTGAAGTGTAGTCTTAAGATCTCCTACAAGAGATGCATCCACACAGATATTCTTACTGATCTCCGCAGCATCAACGTCGATATGAACTATCTTGGCACCCTCGGCAAACTTCTTGGGATTACCGATAACTCTGTCAGAGAATCTTGCGCCGAGAGCAACAAGAAGATCGCATTCGGTAACTCCGAGATTGGATGCCTTTGTTCCGTGCATTCCGATCATACCGGTATAACGCTTCGAATGTCCGTCAAAAGCTCCTTTACCCATCAGGGTATCGCAAACCGGAGCATCAAGAAGTTCGGCAAGCTCTGCAACTTCATCGGATGCACCGGAGATTATGGCACCGCCGCCAACATAGATGAAAGGTTTCTTAGCTTTGCAGAGCATCTCGGCTACGGCGGTAAGATCCTTATCCTCGAATCTGATCACCTTATCGGGCTCGGCAGGATTAACGGGTTCGTAATCACATACAGCTGCGGTAACATCCTTGGTAATATCTACGAGAACCGGACCGGGACGACCGGTTTTGGCTATCTTAAATGCTTTACGGATTGTAGGTGCCAGATCATTGATATTTTTAACAATGAAACCGTGCTTTGTGATGGGCATGGTAACACCGACGATATCGATCTCCTGGAACGAATCCTTTCCCAGAGCGGGAAGATTAACATTTGCGGTTATGGCAACAAGAGGAACAGAGTCCATGTATGCCGTAGCGATTCCGGTTACGAGATTGGTGGCACCGGGGCCTGAAGTAGCCATGCAGACACCGACCTTACCCGTAGCTCTTGCATAACCGTCCGCAGCATGAGCCGCGCCCTGTTCATGGCTGGTAAGCACGTGTCTGATCTCATCCTGATGCTTATAAAGTGCATCATAAATATTGAGTATGGTACCGCCGGGATATCCGAATACGGTATCTACACCCTGTTCTTTGAGACATGCTATTACTATTTCAGAACCGTTCATTTCCATAGTCCGTAATTCTCCTAATAATCAATTCTTGGGAATCTCAAGTACCGCTCCGCGGTTTCCGC
>JAEEXJ010000156.1 GCA_016291475.1 Lachnospiraceae bacterium
TGTCACCGACAACGCACTGATGGTAGCACTCGATACCAAGACGTGAAATACGCTCGGCGATAAAAGCAGCATTGGTATTTATGATATTTCCGAGTAAAAGCTCGGTTCCTACACAGATGATCTCAGCGTTCATTTAAGCACACCCCTGTTTTTAACGAGATAATCGACAAGTGATATTACAGTAAGGGCAAGTGCCACATACATGATGATATCGACAACGATAACGGGAAGTCCGAAGAGTACGAGACTTGGCTCGACTATCATGACAATTACCATTATCATCTGGAAAGTTGTCTTGAATTTTCCCCACCAGCTGGCAGCGATGACTTTGCCTGCTTCCGCCGCAACAAGTCTGAACCCGCTGATGATGAATTCTCTTGCAATGATGATCATTACTATCCATGCGGGGATCCTGTTCATTGCCTGAAGAGCGATGAGGGCGGTACATACAAGAAGTTTATCCGCGAGAGGATCCATGAATTTACCGAAGTTAGTGACAAGGCCGAGTCTTCTTGCCAGCTTGCCGTCCAGCATATCGGTAAGTGATGCGATGATAAAGATGATATCCGCAAGAATATCGGGGATCAGAAGGTTGGATCCGAACCACCCTTTTTGTCCTCCGAGTAAAAGAACGGCAAAAGGCAATATAAGGATCACCCTTGCCATGGTAAGAATATTGGGAACGTTCCAAACAGTACTTTTTGTTACGTTATTTGATTCACTCATTGATCATAACCCCTGACAGATCATAACCCAAAGCCTCGGTAACACGGGCTCTGACTATATCTCCTGTCATCAATTCCCCTTCAAAGTTTACGAAGAATAAGCCGTCCACGCCGGGAGCGTCACGATACGTTCTTCCGACATATACATGTTCCTCGGGGAGGTAACCCTCGATAAGCACTTCAAGTTCCTCACCGACATGGGATTCATTCAGGTCAAAAGAAACCGCCTGCTGTAATTCCATGATCTCATCACGTCTTGAGGCTGCAATCTCCTCATCGATCTGATCGGGCATTTCAGCCGCGGGAGTACCTTCTTCGCGCGAATATGTAAATACACCCAGTCTGTCGAATTCCGTCTCGTTGACGAATCTGTAAAGTTCTTCGAAATTTTCCTGAGTCTCTCCGGGAAATCCGGAGATAAGGGAAGTACGAAGACACATTCCGGGTATACGTGTTCTTAATTTTTCCACAAGTTCTTCAATACTCTTCTTGGAAGTTCTCCTGCCCATTCTGCGAAGTATCTCATCACTGCAGTGCTGGATGGGAAGGTCCAGGTATTTACAGATCTTGGGCTCATCGGCGATAACATCGATGATCTCATCGGTGATCTCCTCGGGATATGCGTAAAGAAGCCTTATCCACTTAATACCATCAATGGCGCAGAGCTTTCTGAGAAGCTCGGGAAGAGCTTTATGTCCGTAAATATCTTTTCCGTAAAGAGTAGTCTCCTGCGCAACGAGGATGAGTTCCTTAACCCCGCCTTCAGCAAGAGCTTCAGCTTCTTTAACAAGATCTTCCATGGGAATGCTGCGATACGAACCCCTGACATAGGGAATGATACAGTAAGTGCATCTCTTATCACAGCCCTCCGCAATCTTGAGGTAAGCATAATGACCGCCGGTTGTGAGACTTCTGTGAGGATCAGAAAAAGGAGCGGCATCAAGAGGAGTAAGCTCTTTAACCTTGGCATTTTCCGATCCGGAGGATTTGTTTGCAAGAACTTCATCCAGAACCTCCGCGATCTTTCCTATGGACATGGTACCTATTACGGCATCAAGTTCGGGAAGATCACCGAAGATCTCATCGGCATATCTCTGGGCAAGGCATCCGCCCGCAATGAGGACTTTGAGTTTTCCGCTCTTTTTGAGTTCACCGAGACGGATTATCTCCGAAATGCTCTCTTCTTTGGCATCGCCGATAAAACAACAGGTATTGATAATAATGATGTCGGCATCAGCCTCATCATCGGTAAATTCGTAACCCTTTCCGGACAGGATCCCAAGCATCTTCTCGGAATCTACCAGATTTTTATCGCAGCCCAGTGATACGAAAAATATTTTCATTACTGCTCTACAGGTACATTGGGAAGAATGTGAACCTGTCCCTCGTAAAGCTCGTCAACAGCGATGGAGAGGGGCTTCTCGTCGGAAGTTCCGGCAAGAGGTTCGTCGCCTGCTACGATCTGGCGTGCACGCTTAGCGGAAGCCATAACGATCGAGTAACGGCTCTGTACGATCTCTTCTCCTTCGGGCGCATCTGAGTTTACAGCGTCCATCATGTCTACGTAAGAGGGATGTAACATCATAATTAATACTCCTTCTGCCGATTTATCGGCTTAGCTGCCATATGGCAGGTTATTTGTGATATTTTTCGAGTCCCTTTCGGAGCTCATCTATAAAACCGCCGACTCTGGCCGGCTGTCTCTTAGCGGTGTTGATGGTTTCGATCACGTCATCGACGCATCTATCAAGATCGTCGTTAACAACTATGTAGTCGTACTCTCCGATTCCCACGGATTCTTCGCTCGCTCTTGAAAGTCTGCCTGCAATGACTTCATCGGTCTCGGTCCCTCTGCCTTTAAGTCTCTTCTCGAGTTCCTCGGCGGTGGGAGGAGTTATGAATAAAAGAACGGCTTCGGGGTAAAGCTTTTTGATATTCATTGCACCCTGGATCTCTATCTCGAGAATGACGTTCTTTCCTTCATCAAGTCTTTGTTCTACGTAAGCCCTGGGGGTACCGTAGTAATTGCCTACAAACTGTGCATGTTCGATGAGTCCGTTTTCTGCGATGGTCTCTTCGAATTTTTCTCTTGTTACAAAAAAGTAATCCTTGCCGTCGACTTCACCGGGTCTGGGGGATCTGGTGGTCATCGAAACGGAAAGGCAGTAGTCGTCGCTTTTCTCAAGGAGCTTCTTAACAACGGTTCCTTTGCCGGCGCCGGAGAAGCCCGATATTACTACTAGGATGCCTTTAGTCATGTGTATACCTCTATAGTCACGCGAGTCCTGTCGCCTAGTATGACTGACCTCGCTTTTTCGATATCAGGCGGCCTTAGTACAATGAATGATATCACTCATGCCGCAGACATCGAAGTCTCGGTCAATCATACTTTGGCACCACCCGCTGTATCTTTATTAGTTATTCAATGTTCTGTATCTGCTCTCTGATCTTCTCAATCTCGGTCTTCAGCTCAATACCTTTATTGGAGATCTCGAGATCGGTGGTCTTGGAAAGAGTGGTGTTCGCTTCACGGTTCATTTCCTGAGCGATAAAATCAAGCTTTCTTCCGACATCCGAGTCAAGGGAAAGGTCCTTTTTCATGGTCTCTATATGGGAACGGAGACGGACGATCTCCTCGTCAACACATACTTTATCGGCAAATACCGTAACCTCGGTGAGGAGTCTTCCTTCATCGGGGGTGTTGTCTCCGAGGATTTCTTTTACGCGGGCGTAGATCTTCTCTCTGTACTCTTCAACGATCTTGGGTGATCTTTCCTGAATGAAGTCTACGATAGTAAGAAGATTATCAAGTTTGACGGTAAGATCTTTTACAAGATTCTCACCCTCTGCGCTTCTCGCCTCAACCATCTTCTCGCATGCGGCATCAACCGCTTTCTTAAGTCCTGCCCAGAGTTCTTCTTCGTCATCGTTTTCTTCGATAACTTCAAGAACATCGGGGAAGCTTGCAAGGCGGACGGCTCTTAAGTCGTTCTCAAGTCCGAATTCGCCGGAGATTTCTTTTACAAAAGATGCATATTTTGATGCAAGTTCTCTGTTGTATTTGAGTTCTGCGGTGGATTCATCCATATTCTCATAGGAGATGAATACATCGACTTTACCTCTTGAGAGGTACTTTTTGATCTCAGCCCTTACGTTGCCCTCAAGACATGCAAGAGCTCTCGGACTTTTGACCGAGAGATCGAGGTATCTGTGATTTACCGATTTAAGTTCTACGGTGTATCTTCTGTTGTTTTCTACGACCTCGGCTCTGCCGAAGCCGGTCATTGATCTGACCATA
>JAEEXJ010000059.1 GCA_016291475.1 Lachnospiraceae bacterium
ACGATACTCTTGAAGAAGTAATAGGCATTCGTCCTTCCGTAGGTTCTCTGGCCGAGTATGGAATCACTTATGCTCAGGCAGACCTTAATGAGGATGGCACGCCCAATCTTGAGAATATTAAAAATGCAATCAGCGACAAAACAAAACTGGTTACCATTCAAAGATCCAAGGGATATCAGACCAGACCTTCACTTTCCGTTGCTCAGATTGCTGATATCATTAAGACCGTCAAATCCGTTCGCAGCGATATCATCTGTATGGTAGACAACTGCTACGGAGAATTTGTAGAGCCCATAGAGCCCTCTGATGTAGGCGCCGATATGGTTGTCGGATCTCTTATCAAGAATCCGGGAGGCGGTCTTGCTCAGGTCGGAGGATATATTGCCGGAACCAAGGATTGTATTGAAAAATGTTCTTACAGGCTTACGGCACCGGGACTCGGAAGAGAAGTCGGACCTTCACTTGAAGCTCTTCCAAGGCTTTACCAGGGCTTCTTTATGGCTCCCACGGTTACGGCTTCAGCTTTAAAGAGTGCCATTTTTGCTGCTAACCTGTTCGAAAAGTTCGGATTTGAAAGTTTCCCCGCCGGATGCGAGGAGAGACACGATATTATCCAAGCCATTACATTCGGAAAACCCGAAGGTCTTATTGCGTTCTGTGAAGGAATACAGGCTGCCGCTCCGGTAGATTCTTCTTTTGCCCCCGAACCTTGGGACATGCCGGGTTATGATTCCAAGGTAATAATGGCTGCCGGAGCCTTTACATCAGGTTCTTCAATAGAGCTTTCTGCAGACGGACCTTTAAGAGAGCCCTATACCGCATATTTCCAGGGTGGAATCACCTGGTCACACGGTAAATTCGGCATAATCAAGGCATTCCAAACTTTGGTGGATAAAGGCCTGATTTTATGATAAAATATCAAAGATTGCGATAAAAATGACTCTTTTGCAATCATATGTTATTTTTGGAGATGTTAAATGAGATATAAGGGATGGGTTTTATTTTTTCTGGTGATAATCGGGTTTATACTCGGTAACCTCATCGGAACGCATTGCAATATCGATTTTTTGTCTTACGGAGGACAATTTGGTCTTACTTCGCCTCTTGAACTTAATCTCGGTTTTGTGATCCTTACTTTCGGACTTACTTTTAATATCACCATTGCCGGTATTCTCGGAATGGTGGCCGCATTTGTGGCATATAAGTTCATGAAGATCTGATATGCGTAGCCCCGGAGAAGGGGAAAGGCGCATATGAATGATAGAAATAAGTTCTTTGAAGAAAAGCCCTATGAGAGATTTATCTCCATGGGTGCGGAGAGTTTAACAGACGCAGAACTTCTTGCGATAATACTCAGGACAGGGACCAAAGGCTCGGATGCCGTTTCGCTTTCCAGAAAGGTCCTTGAACTCGGTAAATATCCAAGAACAGGATTTCTCGGGCTTTATGATACCGATATCTCTTCCCTTGAGAAGATATCGGGTATTGGAAGGGTTAAGGCAATCAAGCTCAAAGCTCTTGCCGAAATTTCCAGAAGGATGCATGAAGCCAGACTGGCGGAAGGGTTAAATGTTTCAAATGCTTCATCCGTTGCCGCTTTTTACATGGAGAGGATGAGACATAATAAATGTGAGAAGGTTTTACTTCTCTGCATTGATTCAAAAGGAAAAGTCCTAAGAGAATCCGAGATTTCCAAAGGGAGTGTAAACAGATCGCTTGTATCAGTAAGAACCATTATGATGGAAGCTTTGAATGCGGAAGCGGTGCATTTGATCCTGATGCATAACCATCCCAGCGGAGATCCCACACCTTCCAAAGATGACAATGATCTTACCGCAAAGCTTTTTGAAAGCTGCAAACTTATGGAAATACCACTTTTGGATCATATAATCATTGGTGATAATCTGTATTACAGTTATAACGAATCGGGACTTTTACGGTAGAGAAAGGAAATAATATGCCGGCAAATGCTTACGGTATCGACCTTGGTACCAACCACATCAAGATTTTTAACAACAACGACAGTACCATTACCATTCAGAAAAACATGATCGCCATCAAAGACGAGAACGAGTTTTTTGCATATGGTGATTCTGCTTATGAGATGCATGAAAAGGCACCCGCAAATATTCAGATATCATATCCTTTAAGCTGCGGTGTTATTTCAGACCTTCACAATGTGGAGCTTCTTGTTAAATATATTATCAGCGATCTTCAGGGCGGAAGTCCCAAGAATGCCGATTTCCTTATAGCCGTACCTTATGATATCACCGATGTTGAAAAGAGAGCTTTCTATGATCTTCTTAAAGAAGCAGGTGTAAAGGCTCATAAGATCTATGTTACACAGATGGCTATCGCTGACGGTGTGGGCATGGGCATTGATGTTAAGAATTCCGTAGGTGTTCTCGTAGTAAATGTCGGATTTGAGACCACCGAGATCTCTGTATTGTCACTCGGAGGAATTGTCCTTTCCAAGCTTATCAAAGAGGGCGGACTTAAATTTGACGATTCCATCAGAGCTGCCGTAAGAAATGAGTTCGGTCTTATGATAGGTGGCAAGACAGCAGAGGAAGTTAAGAAGAATCTTAAAGAACTTGAGAAAGCAAATAAGGGAGCTACCGTATACGGAAGAGACATAGTAACCGGACTTCCCGTTCAGAGAGAGATTCCCACCAAACTTATCGTAGATTCTCTTGAAGGTGATTTTAAGACGATCATCGATAACATCAAGTTCATTCTTGAGAGAACTCCCCCTGAACTTTCCGCAGATATTTTCCGTAACGGAATATATCTTACCGGCGGAGCAAGCCAGGTTTCCCATTTGGTTGAAAGGATTGCGGACGGTACAGGCCTTAAGGTAAATGTAACCGATGAGCCTCTTACATCCACAGCATACGGGCTCGGAAGAATAATTCAGGATCCGGAGTATTCCGGTCTGGCACAGAGTGCCGAGGGCATGGGTAAATGAGTCCTGTCGTAAAATCCAAGGGGGAGAGATTTACACTGCCAAGTAAATATCTCCTCCTTATTTTAACTTTAATATGCATTATCCTGATGGTGCTGACTTACGGAACCGGTATTTTTGATGTGCCCGTTAATTCTGCGGTCGGCAGAATAATAGTGCCCTTTGAGAAAGGCGTTTCCAGAGCCGGAGAGTGGCTCAGAAACAGAAAAGATGAACTCACTTCCGTCAGAAGTCTTCTGGAAGAAAACGAAAGGCTCAGAGAGCAGATCGATGCACTTACCGAAGAGAATCTGATCCTTACTCAGGAAAGATATGAACTTACCGATATGCAGGCACTTCTGGGCTTATCCGAAGTTTATTATTCCTATGAAAAAGTTGGGGCCAGAGTCATCTTTAAGGATGCCGGCAACTGGTATAGTTCATTTATCATAGATAAAGGAACCGATGACGGGCTTGCTCTTGATATGAATGTTATTGCAGGGGGCGGCCTTGTGGGCAGAATAACCAAGATAGGTCCAAACTGGGCCAGGGTCACCTCCATTATTTCTGACGGAGTTAATGTCAGCGGTCAGGTTGTTTCTTCGGATCTTACGCTTATGGTCACCGGAGATCTTACCCTTGTTGACAGAGGACTTCTCAATTTCTCTCTTTTGTCGGATCCCGATGGGCTGGTTGTAAAGGGAGATAAGGTTGTAGTCAGTAATATAAGCGATAAGTACCTCCCCGGACTTCTGATAGGCTATATAGATTCCGTTCAGAACGATCCCAATAACCTGACGAAATCCGGTACTATTTCTGTTGCTACAGACTTCGATCACCTTTCTGTTGTTTTGGTGATCACTGATTTAAAAGATTACGATTACGAATGATTCAGCGAATTCTCATCGCAATTTCAATACCTTTCTTTTTCCTGCTTCAAACAGGTGTTTTCACATACCTGAAGCTGGGTAACTGTATCCCTAATCTGATGGTTCTCATAGCCTGCATTTACGGATTTTTCTATGGAGAAAAATTCGGTTGTGTTGTCGGATTTTTCGGAGGGCTTCTCATAGATATATTCTTTGGAAATATGCTGGGGATGAACGCTCTTATCATCATGTTTATCGGATATATAAACGGAGGATTCAGCGAGCTTTTTTATGCTGAGGATATTCGTCTTCCGATGATACTTCTTACTCTCAGTGATGCTACTTACGGGCTTGTGTATTACATATTCACTTTCCTTATGAGGGGCAAGCTTTCCATAGGATACTATCTGACTTCGGTTATCCTGCCGGAAATCTTTTATACTTTACTTGTATCGCTGGTCATTTATCCGATCCTTCTGGCCATAGATACATTGTTCAGAAACTTAAGACTTAAGAAAGAACTGGAAAAGCAGGATGTTTGACGGGCTTCGTGAAAGAATATTAAATATCTTTACGAGCAGGGTCACGATCATTTATCTGATCATGACCTTACTTTGCGGTGTACTTCTTTACAGATGCTTTGTCCTTCAGATCATTAACGGCCAGGAATATCTCGACAATTTCATGTTAGAGCAGGAAAAAGTAAGGGATATCATGCCTACCAGAGGAAATATCTACGACAGAAACGGAAATATCCTTGCCTATAACGAACTTGCGTATTCGATAAATATCGAAGATACCTTCGAGACTTCATCAAGCAAAGATAAGAATTTAAATGAACTTGTTTATAATCTGATCAAGCTTATTGAGAGAAACGGGGATACCATCGATTCCGATTTTAAGATTGCGATCAATGATGACGGTGAATTTGTTTATACCGTAACCGGGGCGAATCTTACCAGATTCCTTGCGGATGTATACGATCATGCGGATGTAAAGGATCTTACTGAAGACGAGAAGGCTTCAACCCCTGTAGAGGTCATGATCTATCTGAGCAGAAAAAGCGGGAAAGGCTTTCATTTTGCCGTAGGCGATTATCTTAATCCCGAAGATACAAAATCCGAATTTATCGAAGGAAAAGGATATACCAACCGTGAATGGCTTGAGATCGTTGAAATACGATATGCAATGAGCCTCACTTCTTTCAGAAAATATATCGGAACAACGATCTCAACTGATGTAAAGCCGGAGACCGTTGCTCTTATCATGGAAAATTCTGATATTTTGCCCGGTGTTACCATTCAGGAAGATACAGTAAGAAGATATGTCAATTCAGTATATTTTGCTCACATTCTCGGATATACCGGAAGGATTTCAGCCGAAGAGATAGATGCTCTTAATCAAAGAATGATCGATGAAGGCGCCACCGAAGGAACATATACTTCCGAAGATGTCGTCGGAAAAAGCGGTATAGAAAATTATCTTGAAACCACTCTCCAGGGAACAAAAGGATATGAGAGGGTTATGGTTGATAATACCGGTAAGGTTTTGTCTATTTTGGATCACAAAGATGCTGTCAGAGGACAGGATGTATATTTATCCATAGACATGGATCTGACCATGGAACTCTATGATATTACAGAAAGAAAGATCGCTTATATACTTGTTCAGAAGCTTCAGAATGCCAAGCTGGCCGTAAGAACGACGGATTCCGTTAAGACCATCCCTATAGCGGATGTTTATTATGCTGTCTTCAGAAACAGCGTTCTTGATATTTCACATTTTTCGGCAGAGGATGCACAGCCTACCGAGCAGCTTGTTTATGAGAGGTTTCTCAGCTATAAGGAAAATGTATATTCGACTCTTGAAACCGGTATCAGAACCACAAGAACTCCTTATGATAAGCTGTCTGATGAGTATAAGATATATCAGTACTATGCCTTTAAACTTCTTATGAACAATGGAATAATCATGACTTCCGAGGTTGATACCGAAGACAGCATGTATAAAGCATGGGACCAGGGAGGAAGTGTATCCCTCGGAGATCTGCTTGATCATGCCATAGCCATGGGCTGGGTTGATATTTCCAAGCTTGAACTGGAATCTAAATATGCAAGCTCGTCTGAGATATTTGATGCGATAATCCTGAAAATATTTAAACTCTGTGATGCGGATGCTGAATATCAGACAAGATTTTATAAATACATGATCTTAAATGATAAGATCACAGGTTATAACGTATGCAAACTTCTCATCGAGCAGGAAGCCATATTTGCACCTGAAAGTGAGATCAACAGACTTAATGCCGGAGCAATTAGCGCATACAGCTTCATGGTCAACCGTATCTCGAATCTTGATATTACTCCGGCGCAGCTTGCTCTCGAACCCTGTAACGGTTCCGTTGTCATGACCAATCCCAATAACGGACAGGTAATTGCCCTTGTTTCTTATCCCGGATATGACAACAATATGCTTGCTAATACCGTTGATAACGATTATTGGAACAGACTTCTTAATGATGATTCATCACCGCTTTTGAATTTTGCTACTCAGTATAAGGCGGCACCCGGATCCACATTTAAGATTGTAGCTGCAACTGCAGGCCTGCGTGAGGGCGTTATCAATACATCGACACTGATCAATTGTAACGGTATATTTACGGATATTGAACCTCCTGCCAAGTGTACTGCGGTACATGGTAATGAAACCGTAAGAACCGCGATCAGGGACTCGTGTAACCTGTATTTCTTTAATGTCGGATACAGGCTTGCTACACTAAACGGTTATTATGATGATGCTTCCGGTCTTGAATATCTCTATAAATATGCAGATATGTACGGCCTTACGGCAAGATCCGGAGTGGAGATCACAGAATATGAGCCGGATGTGTCGGATAAGGACTCTGTCAGATCCTATATCGGTCAGGGTACTAATGCTTATACCACGACTCAGCTGGCAAGGTATGTTTCCAGTATTGCAAACGGTGGTACGACTTATGATCTGACACTGCTTGATCATATCGAAGATTCATACGGACGAACGGTTTGGGAGCATGCTCCGGTAATATATAATACCGTTGAAATGGAAGATTATCAGTGGAGTGCCATCGTCAACGGTATGATCGATGGTGTTAACAATAAACCGTATTTTGCGGATATACCCGTTCAGGTAGCAGGTAAGACCGGAACCGCTCAGCAGTCAAGGTCTAAACCCGACCACGCTTTGTATATAGCGTTTGCACCTGCCGTAGGCGATCCTGAGGTTGCGTTGTGTGTCAGAATTCCTTTCGGTTTCTACTCGGATTACGCGGCGCAGCTTGCCCATGAATGCCTTCAGGCTTATTACGAAGTTGAACCTGAAGTGGATCAATCGGCGTATGCTACGGATGAAAGAAGAGACTGATATTTTTGAGGGAGGATTTAATGAGCCGGGGAGTAACTTTAAAAAGTTATAATGGTGCCATAAAACTTATACTTGATCCCGAGATGAACTTTAACGAGCTTCTCGGGCATGTCCGGGATAAATTCTATGCTGCCAGGAACTTTCTTGGTTCTTCATCCATTATTCTTGATATCGAAGGAAGAAAACTTTCGGATATCGAAGAATCACTTATTGTTGATGCGATTAATGCCAGTTCTGATGTTGACGTTTCCTGCATCGTCGGTAAAAATGAAAACGATCAGGAACATATCAGAAAAGTGGGAGAGATACTAAACGATAAGATCAATTCTCTCGATAAATGCATCATTCTTCAGACCTCTGTCATGAACAAACAGGTTATTGACGTTGAGGACAGTGTTTTGGTATTGGGGGATGTTAATCCGGGCAGCCAGATCAAAAGCGGGGGGAATATCATAGTTCTCGGCGGATTATACGGTTCCGCCTATGCGGGATCAAACGGGGACGAATCCTCATTTGTATGTGCGATCGAGATGGAGCCCGAAAGCCTTATTATCGGCGATAAAGAATATATTCCGGACAGTAAGCCCATTTGGTCTGCAATGCTTAAACCGGCACCGAAGGTCGCCAGAGTTTCGGACGGAGAATTGACCATAGGACCTCTTAACAGGGTCGTGATGGAGAAGATTTATGAGTCTAAGAAATTATCACATTCGTGATTATGATTTCAAAATAATATTGTTTGCCGTTCTTTTATCCGTTGTCGGAGTATTTGCCATTTCTTCCGCCATGGGTGATACAGTTGCTGGTCATGAGAATGTTAAAAAGCAGATCGGAGGAATTATCTTCGGAACGGTCATGATGATAATAACTTCTTTGATCGATTATCATTTCATCATGAAATTCAGGATCCCGATATATATTTTTACCATTTTTATCCTTGTTTTGGTCATGGTGGGCGGCCATTCATCCCACAACGCTCAGAGATGGCTTAATATCGGGGCTTTTACCTTCCAGCCGTCCGAACTTGCCAAGCTTTTGTTGATTTTATTTTTGGCTTCGTTTATTATGAAATACAAGGATAAAATAAGCAGTTTTCATTTGCTTTTGGTATGTTCTGCGCTGTTTTTGGTGCCGTTTTTTCTGATATTCAAACAGCCCGATCTTTCGACCAGTATCGTACTTGTTTTTATCTTTGCCGCTGTTATGTTTTCCAGCGGTATCAAGAAAAGAGTTATATTGATCGTCATGCTGATAGTTATTCCCGTTGGTGTAGCGTTTGTCAGTTATATGCTCAACCCGGATAACGATGTATTGGAAGGATATCAGCTTAAGAGGATATATGGTTTTCTTTATCCCGAAGAATATCCGGACATTGCATATCAGCAGAATAATTCCGTAACCGCCATCGGTTCCGGAATGCTCGAGGGTAAGGGCTATAAGAATAATCAGATCACTTCGGTCAAGAACAGCAATTTTCTTTCGGAGGCCGAAACCGATTTCATATTTGCCGTAATAGGTGAGGAATTCGGATTCAGGGGAGCTTCGGTCACGATAATATTACTGTTTTTGGTATCCCTGAGCTGTCTCAGTGTGGGGATACGGGCAAAAGATACTGCCGGGGCCGTCATTTGCGCCGGAATGGGTACATTTATCGGTATACAGGGCTTTATGAACATCGCAGTTGCCACGTTCTTGATGCCTAATACCGGTATTCCGTTGCCATTTGTCAGTTATGGTCTTACATCACTTGTTACGCTATATTTGGGACTTGGGGTAGTTCTGAATGTTAGGCTTCAGGTGAAGCGTCCGGTGAATCCGCTGGATGAATTCACACTAAATTTTAATGGAAAGGGGCCGTATTAGGGGATAATGAACATTGCACTTATAGCTCATGATTCCAAGAAAAAGCTCATGCAGAATTTCTGCGTGGCATACCGCGGAATCTTGACAAAGCACGATCTATACGCCACAGGAACAACAGGAAGACTCATCGAGGAGGTTACAAACCTCTCAATTCACAAATTTCTTGCAGGACACTTGGGAGGAGAGCAGCAGCTCGCAGCTCAGATTGAACAGAATCTCATCGATCTTGTTATTTTCTTAAGAGATCCCGTAAATACTACCGTTCATGAACCCAATGTCGAGAACGTGTTCAGGGACTGTGATCTTCACAATATTCCGCTTGCTACCAATCTTGCAAGTGCGGAGCTCCTTATAAAATCCCTCGACAGAGGCGATCTTGAATGGAGAGAGATGTATAAATGATCCGTCTTTTCGGCAAATCCAAATTTAGATTATTATCGCTTTTTACATTAGTTTCGCTTATCTTAACGGGGTGCGGATCCGATTTTGCATCCCCTTATTCTGCGTCCGTTCTGGCCTCCGAAATGGCCGGGAGGGGCTTTACTGCCGACCTTAAGGCTGAATCTTTTGCTTCGGATCTTTGCGTTATCACCGATAATATTCCCGTAGAAGGGCTTGAATTATCGACACAGGTCGAATCTTATCTCCTGATCGATATCAATAACAGGCAGGCTCTTGCAGCTTACGATGTCAACAGACAGATCCATCCCGCATCCACTACAAAACTTATGACTGCTTTGGTAGCTCTCGAGAACTGTTCAATGGATGAAAAGATCGTACTCGGTGAGGAAGTTACCGGGTTTGCATATGATGAGACTGTCCTCCCCGGCAAAGTCGGAGATACCATGACCATGGATCAGGCTCTTCATTTCATGCTTATGTATTCGGCCAATGATATCGCCAATTCCATTGCTGTACATGTTGGCGGTAGTATCGGTAATTTCTGCAATATGATGAATGAGAAGGCTGCGGAGATCGGTGCTACAAACACTCATTTTTCCAATCCTCACGGACTTGATGCGGACGATCATCTGACCACCGCATATGATCTTTATCTTATCCTCAGCGAATGCATCAAATACGAAAAGTTTGTTGAGATAGTGTCCAGTTCCGAATATTCCACGGTTTACACGAATTCTCAGGGTAAGAATGTCGATAAGACCGTAAGAAGCACCGATCTTTTTATAAGAACCGACAAAGATGTTAGTGCGCCCGCGGGAATTACGGTTATCGGAGGAAAAACGGGAACAACCGGAAAAGCGGGACACTGTCTTATTGTTTTATGCAAGGATTCTGCGGGCAATCCGTATATCTCGTGTGTCATGGGTACTGCGGATACCGATACGCTTTATGAGCATCAAAAAATGCTCATGAATCTTATATTAAACGGTTAAAAAGCGATTGAAATAATGAGCTTTTTAAACTATAATCTTATTAGTGATCTTCGAGAACCGAAAACGATTTTCCGGGAAGAGTTGATACACTAAAATAACAGCATCGGAGGGCAAATTAGTGGTTTCATTGATAGTTGGTCAGAAGGGCAAAGGTAAGACTAAGGAGCTTTTGGACAGGGTTAATGCCGATGTAAAGAACGTCTCCGGAAATATTGTTTATCTTGATAAGGACACAGCTCATATGTATGAGTTGAACAACAAGATCCGACTTATCAATGTAAGCGAGTTCGATATTTCCAATTCAGATCAGTTCTATGGCTTCGTTGCAGGTATCATCTCCCAGAATCACGATATTCAGGAAGTTTTCATCGATTCATATGCTAAGATCTCTCAGCAGGTCGACAAGGATATAACAGAGAACGTTGAAAAACTTGCCGCTCTTTCCGATAAATACAAAGTAGATATGGTTCTTTCCGTATCAATTGAAAGAAGCAAGTTCCCCGCAGGTCTTCAGGCTGACGAGAAGATTGCAATCAATTTCCTTTAATTTCTATTTGACTGATAACCCCGGATTTGACTGAATAAGCCTCATCCGGGGTGTATTTATATGAGTAATAATAACGAGAACAATATCAGAAAGTTCACCAGAGAGCATAACTTTGGATTCGGTACGGTCCTTTTTCTCGGGATCTTTATTTACGTTGTAATCGTATTGTTTATCTATTTTTCATCCGATCCCATTGTCAGATATGAAGTTGTCGAGGGTTCTCTGTCATCTCAGAATATCTACAGGGCTATTGCTCTCAGGGATGAGCATGTCATACAGAGTCCTTATTCGGGATATGTTAATTTCCTTGCAAGAGAAGGTCAGAAAGTTGCCGTGGGAGATATCGTTTATACGGTTGATGAGACGGGTAAGTTAAACGAATATCTTGAGTCTCAGTCACTTCTGGAAAACACTCTGACTGACAAAGAGCTTGACGATTTTAAGAATGAACTCGTTGATTTCTCTCATTCATATGATCCGGTATCCTATACCGAGGTCTATTCATTTAAATATTCACTTCAAAATTCGGTTCTTAAACTTGCTAATTCAAACTTCCTTGAATCTTTGAGACAGGCACAGGATGAGGGAGGTCTTTCCACAGCGGTTAAGTACTGCACCAGTTCTGAAGCCGGCGTTGTATCTTATTGGGTTGACGGATTTGAAAATTTCGATCCTGCCAATATATCCATGGATACTTTTGACGAACGCAAGTATGAGAAAAATAATATTTCCGCAAACCAGCTTCGTGCGGAAGGCGATGCCGTTTATAAGCTTTCCGAAAGTGAAGATTGGTGCATTATCTTTCCGATCAAAGAAGCCGATGCCGAGAGCTTTGAAAAACAGGGCTATATTCTCACCAGATTTCTCCGAAATCAGTATGAATCCTGGGGAGCCGTATCCATTATAAGAACCGATAAAGAAGTATTCTGCAGACTCGATTTTAATAATTCCATGTCTTCTTTTGTAAATGAAAGATTTCTGGATGTTGAGCTGATATTGAATGAGGAGACCGGTCTTAAGGTTCCCAATTCATCCATCATTGAGAAGGAGTTTTACCTTATCAATGAAAACTATGTGATCTATGATACCGTTAATAATATTTATTATGTGATCCTGTCCGGATACGATGATACCGGTCAGCCTATTACCATCAGAAAAGAGATATCCGTATACAGCCATGATGAGGAGGCACATGTCTATTATGTGGATGAGACGTTCCTGACTGCCGGGGATACATTGCATATGGAGAATTCCCAGCAAGTCTTTGTTATCAAGGATAAAGGAACACTGACAGGTGTTTATAACATCAACAAAGGCTATGCGGATTTCAAAGAAATAACCATTCTTTCACAAAACGATGAATATGCGATCGTTAAACCGAACTCTACATATGGTCTCAGAGTTTATGATTACATCGCTCTCAGAGCCGATACTATTTCGGACGATCAGTTTATAAATGAATAAAAGGTTGTAAAAATGAGTTGTAAAGACAATTATCTTGAAGTGCTTGATAAGGTTAAAACAGATCTGAAGAAAGCAGGAAGAGACACTTCCGAATGTACGCTTGTTGCCGTAAGCAAGACGAAACCTCTTGAACTTCTGAAGGAAGCATATGAAGCCGGATGCAGGGATTTCGGCGAAAATTACGTTCAGGAGCTTGTAGATAAGATTCCCAATATGCCGGATGACGTAAGATGGCATATGATCGGACATCTTCAGACAAATAAGGTCAAATATCTTATCGGTAAAACATATCTGATCCATAGCGTTGATACCGTTAAACTGGCCAAAGAGATAGGAAAAAAGTCTGTAAAAGCCGGCATTGTTACAGATGTACTTCTTGAAGTGAATGTAGCCGAAGAAGAGTCAAAATTCGGATTCACCGCTGATAATATAACAGATGGTGTCAAGGAGATTGCTCAGATACCCGGTGTATGCATAAAAGGCCTTATGACAAGTGCTCCGATTTGCACGGATTCCGAGGAAAACAGGGTATATTTTAGAAAACTGAAACAATTATCCATTGACATAAAAAAGCAAAATATTGATAATGTTAGTATGGATTTTCTTTCAATGGGAATGAGTGGAGATTATGAGACCGCTCTCAGTGAAGGATCAACTTTTGTAAGAGTGGGAACCGCTATTTTCGGAGAAAGAGATTATTCCAAGAAAAATTAAGAGAGGGCTAAGATGGGAAGTACTGTAGATAAGTTTATCAATTTCATGAAACTTGACAATAAAGACGAAGAAGACGATGAAGATTACGGCTTCGGTGATGACGATACCGAACAGCCCGCTAAATATCAGAGCACTGAAGATGATTCTCAGGATAAGCCTAAGAAATCGGTCAAAGGAGTATTTAAAAATCAGGATTCTCGGAGGAAGACTATGAGCGCAGGAATTAATGCCGGTGTCAGCATGAGATTTCCCAAGGAACTCAATGATGCTGCTGAAGTTGTCGATGATCTTAAGTCCATGAACAGCGTTGTCCTTAATCTTCAGGGACTTGATTCTTCACTTGCTCAGAGCATTTATGATTTCCTTTGCGGTGCTTGTTATGCACTCGGATGCCGCATGGAGAAAGTATCTGACTATGTATATGTAATCACTCCCGAGAGTGTTACTCTTTCCGGAGATCTTTTGTCTGCACAGGGTCCTGAAGGAAACGGAATTTTCTGATTTCACTGAATTGATCATTTCGGACCGTTTAGCTTAAGGCTATCGGTCCGTTATTTTTTGAGGTTTATTATGAAAGAAACTGAAGCTGTAGACATGTCAAGGCTTGCGGTCAAAACCGGAAACAAGACATCCTATGATATTGTCTATAAAACATCTTTTGAGGCGCTTACCGCAGAGGTTGGTGAGCTTTATCCGGACAAACCTTCAATATGCGTTATTACGGATTCCAATGTTGATCCTCTCTATTCTGAAGAGGTTATTAAGAAACTGGAGCCTGTTTCAAAAGCTGTTATCAAATATGTCATTCCTGCCGGTGAGGAGAACAAGAATCTTGATGAGATAAGGAAAGTATATGCATTCCTTATTGATAACAAGATGGACAGAAAATCCGTCCTTGTAGCTTTGGGAGGCGGAGTTATCGGTGATATGACCGGTTTTATAGCCGCAACGTTCTTAAGAGGCGTTGATTTTATCCAGATCCCCACAACGCTTCTGGCACAGGCTGATTCATCCATCGGCGGAAAGACCGGTGTGGATTTCGACGGATATAAAAACATGGTTGGGGCATTTAAGATGCCTGCTCTGGTTTATACAAACCTTTCGACGCTTTCTACGCTTTCAGGTAAGCAGTTTTGTTCCGGATTTGCCGAAGTTATGAAATCCGCTCTTCTCAAAGATGAGAAATTCTATACCTGGCTCATAGACAATTCTTATGAGATCAGAGACAGGGATGTGGATGTTCTTGCGGAAATGGTTTACCGTTGTGATGATATCAAGAGATACATTGTAGAGAAGGATCCTTTTGAGAAAAAAGAGAGAGCACTTCTTAATCTCGGACATACTCTGGGTCACGCTATCGAGAAGTATTATGATTTTAAATTCCTTCACGGTGAATGCGTATCTCTAGGCTGCGTAGCCGCTGCATTTATCTCCTGGAAAAAAGAATTTCTTTCCAAAGAGGAGTTTTATGAGATCAGGGATATGTTCGTTTTGTTCGGACTTCCCATATCAATGGATCTTGCGGATATTCCCAAGATCATTGAACTTACCAAAAACGATAAGAAGATGGATTCCGGACATATAAAATTCATTCTTCTTAAAAAGATTGGCAAAGCTTTCATCAATGAAGAGGTAACGGACGAAGAAATGTCTGCGGCTCTTGATGAACTTAACTTTGCCGAAGGAGACTAAAGTTGGATTCAGAAAATAAAGAATTGGTCAGTATGCATGAGAGGAAAAAACTGGCAAAAGGAAAAATGATCGCACTTTGTGTTTTTCTGGTGATACTTGCCGTCTTTTTCGATCAGTACAGTAAATATCTTGCAGTTTCACATCTCAAGGATAATTCCGGTATTGTACTCATAGATAAGGTACTCGAACTATATTATATAGTTAATACCGGATCCAGCTGGGGAATGCTTGCGGGACAAAAGGCTCTTATTCTTTTTATCTCCGTTGTGATCATAGCACTTTGTATTTTTATGATCATCAAAAGTCCCGAAGATGTAAAGTTCATTCCTTTTAATGTGTCTCTTTCCATGATAATCGCAGGCGGTATCGGTAACGGTATCGACAGGATCCGTTATTCCTATGTTATAGACTTTATATATTTCAAAGCTATCAATTTTCCTGTCTTTAACGTAGCGGATATCTTCGTTACATGCGGAGCGGTCCTTTTTATCCTTCTTATTCTGTTCAAATATAAAGAGAAGGATCTGTATTTCATGAAATTCAACCAGAAGAAATTCAGGGAGATGAACTAGTGAGACATTACCTGTTTAATGTTGAAGAGATTAATGAAGGGGAGAGAGTCGACAGACTTCTCCCTTCTTTACTTGAAGGGGTATCAAGATCATACCTTCAGAAGGTTATCAAGGACGGTGGACTTACCGTTAACGGAAAAAGTGCCAAGCCGTCATTAAAAGTTAAGGATAATGATGTTCTTGAACTCGATCTTCCCGAAGCGGAAAGCCCCGATATCCCTGCTGAAAACATTCCTCTTGATATCTTGTATGAAGACTCGGATGTGATCATTGTAAATAAACCTAAAAATATGGTTGTACATCCTGCAGCAGGGCATTACACCGGTACCGTTGTAAATGCTCTTATGTATCATTGCGGGGATTCTTTAAGCGGTATTAACGGCGTTATGCGACCCGGTATTGTCCATAGGATAGATAAAGATACCACAGGTTCAATTATTGCCTGTAAGAACGATCAGGCTCATATGAAGCTTTCCGAACAGTTTAAAGAACATTCCATCACCAGAGTCTACAAGGGTATATGCCTGGGAGTGATCGGGGATGACGAGGGAGTCATTGATGCCCCCATAGCCAGAATGGCAAATGATCGTAAAAAAATGGGAATAGTTCCCGGAGGCAAAAGGGCTGTGACCCATTATAGGGTTCTCGAAAGATTTAATGATTATACTTATCTGGAATTCAGACTGGAAACAGGAAGAACTCATCAGATAAGGGTTCATATGGCTCATATCGGGCATCCTCTTTTGGGAGATGCGGTATACGGGAATATTACTTCCAATCTGAATAAAAGATTTAAGGTGAGCGGTCAGACTCTGCACGCAGAAGTCCTTGGCTTTATCCATCCGGTATCGGGGGAGTATGTGGAGGTCAAAGCACCGCTTCCGGATTATTTTTCACATCTTCTGGACGTGCTCAGACAGTAGTATTTGCGTTGTTTTTTATGGAAAACGGTTTTATAATATAAGTAGTACAAAAGTACTGATCTTCAAAGTGAAAATGTATTCGGGAAGGTGGTGCCTATGAAGACCGTAATTACTATCGGAAGACAATTCGGATCCGGGGGAAGAGAGATCGGCGAGAAGCTTTCCAAGGCTTACGGAATCAACTATTATGACCGGGAGCTTTTAACAAGAGCAGCCAAAGAAAGCGGTTTTTGTGAAGAGATCCTTCAGAACCATGATGAACGTCCCACCAATTCTTTCCTGTATAATCTGGTAATCGATACTTACAGCTTCGGTTATAATTCATCGTCTTTTGTAGATATGCCTATTTCCCAGAAAGTTTTTCTGGCTCAGTTCGATACCATCAAAAAGTTGGCTGAAGAAGGTCCCTGCGTTATTGTAGGAAGATGCGCCGACTATGCTCTTGAAGGCCGTGATAATGTGATCAATCTTTTCATCTATGCCGATGAGGATTTCAAGATCAAAAGAGTCATGGACATCTATGATCTCGACGAGAGCAAAGCCCGTGACATGATCAATAAGAAAGATAAGCAGAGACAGAGTTATTACAATTATTATACCAACAGGAAATGGGGCAAGGCAGACACTTACGATCTGTGTATCAATTCCGCAGTTCTCGGTATAGACGGCTCCGTGAAACTGATCAAACAGTTTGTAGAGGATTTTGAATCAAATTCATAATATTTTACGGGATGGAGGGATTGATTCCCTCCATCCTTTTAATATATAATTGGTTCGAAATTTTTAATAGTCAGGAGAAGATCAATGGAAAACGAGAATGAAGTTCTTGAGGTTACCAAGCAGGAGATACGCAGTATATCGGATAAGACTCAGGCTATTATTTTTACTGTAGCAGGTGCCGTATTCCTGATCCTTGGACCTATTTTGATATCAGGCCTTTTCGGATGGGCACTTTCCCTTACCGGTCTTATATTTGTTTTTCTCGGATTATGCGGTTTTAAATATGTATCCGATGATGCAAAAAGGGAAAAGAAAAAGGACTGACAGACGTTTTTTCTATATATATTAAAATTATATTGACATTTTAGGCACTTCCTATTAATATTATGGAGTATGCCGCTTGAATAGGCTTTAAGTTTGTATGCAATAACGCATACGACGCCGAATCAGCGTTGAAAAGGACCATGACGCATACTTCATGATGGTTCATGAAAAGGAGGTGCCTATTTATGTACGCAATTATCGCAACCGGAGGAAAGCAGTATAAAGTTTCCGAGGGAGATGAGATCAGAGTCGAGAAGCTTGATGCAGCTGAAGGTGATAAAGTTACTTTCGACGTCATTGCTGTTAACGACGGTTCTCTTAAGGCTGGTAAGGATGTAGCTTCTGCAAAGGTTACCGGTACTGTTGTAAAGCAGGATCGTGCCAAGAAGGTAGTCGTATATCGCTACAAGAGAAAGTCCGGATATCACAAGAAGAACGGACACAGACAGCCCTTTACGGCTGTTAAGATCGATTCCATCGAAGGCTGATCATGACTACTATCGTGATCGAAAAGTCTCATGAAGGAACCTATAAAGGATTCACTTGTATGGGACATGCTGGTTTTGCCAAGAAGGGCAAACCCGATATTTTATGTTCAGCTGTTTCTGCACTTTCGATCCATACGATCAATGGATTAGAGAAGGTGGCAGGGCAGGATATCTCTGTCAGTACCGATGAATCGACCGGTTTTATGAGATGTATCATAAACGGAATTCCCAATAACGGAACCGTTACACTTATGGATGCATTTGTTAATTCGGTCAGAGATCTTTCGGATGAATACGGAGAGAAATTCCTGCAGGTAAAAATTCAGGAGGTTAACGACAATGCTTAGAATGAATCTTCAGTTCTTTGCTCATAAAAAGGGTGTCGGTTCTACCAAGAACGGCAGAGATTCCGAATCCAAGAGACTTGGCGCAAAGCGTGCAGACGGTCAGTTTGTAACTGCCGGAAACATTCTTTACAGACAGCGCGGAACCAAGATCCACCCCGGTAATAATGTTGGTATCGGCGGAGATGATACTCTTTATGCGCTGGTTGACGGCGTTCTCAGATTCGAGAGAAAAGGTAAGGACAGAACACAGGCTTCTGTTTATCCCAGAGAAGAGCAGTAATTTTCAAGGACTCTGACCCTACCGGCCAGAGTCCTTTCTTTTAATAACGGATTGGCTGACGTTTCCCCGTTATTAAAAGAATTGTTTTGTTTTGATATGAGGAAAAATTATGTATTGCGATAAAGCCCGCGTTATTCTTAAGAGCGGTAAGGGAGGGGACGGACACGTTTCCTTCAGAAGAGAAAAATACGTAACCAATGGTGGCCCTGACGGCGGAGACGGCGGTAAGGGCGGAGACGTCATACTCAAAGTAGACGAGGGACTCAATACTCTTATCGATTTCCGTAATGTGCGTAAATATGCGGCAGGTAACGGAGAAAACGGCGGTAAGAAGAACTGCCGCGGTAAGGACGGTAATGATATTATTCTCAAGGTTCCCGTCGGAACGGTTGTAAGAGAAGCGGAATCCGGAAAAGTAATCATCGATATGTCCGGAGATTGCAAAGAATATACTATACTTAAAGGCGGAAAAGGCGGACTCGGAAATCAGCACTTTGCAACATCCACGATGCAGGCTCCCAAGTATGCACAGCCCGGTCAGCCCGCACTTGAACTTGAGACTATTTTTGAGCTTAAGGTTGTTGCGGATGTGGGACTTGTAGGTTTCCCCAATGCAGGAAAGTCATCACTTCTTGCCGCATGCACCAATGCAAAGCCTAAGATCGCCGGATATCAGTTTACAACCCTTATGCCTAATCTCGGAGTTGTAGATCTTGGCGGAGACGGATTTGTTATTTCCGATATCCCCGGTCTTATTGAAGGAGCTTCAGATGGTCTCGGACTCGGACATGAGTTCTTAAGACACGTAGAAAGAACCAAGGTTCTAATTCATGTTGTTGATGCTGCAGGCACCGAAGGAAGAAATCCTCTTGAGGATGTAAAGCAGATCAATCTTGAACTTGAGAAATACGATCCCGAGCTTTTAAAGAAGCCTCAGATCATTGCTGCCAATAAGTCCGACCTCTTTACATCATATGAAGAAGCGGAAAGTAATGTTCAGGCACTGAAGGATGAATTTGAACCTCAGGGCATCAAAGTATTTACCATTTCTGCAGCAACCGGAGACGGTATCAAAGAACTTTTGAGAGCGGCTCACGATCTTATCAAAACTCTTCCCGATGAAGTTAAGACTTTCGAGCAGGAGTACGATCCTGAGATCAGTCTTAAGAATAACGAAGATCCTTATACCGTTTACTTTGATGACGAAGAAGATGAATATGTTATCGAAGGACCCAGGATTGAGAAGATGCTAGGATATACCAATCTTGATTCCGAGAAGGGATTCGCATTCTTCCAGAGATTTCTTAAAGATAACGGTATGCTGGATCAGCTTGAAGCTCTCGGTATTAAAGACGGAGATACCGTAAGATTGTACGGTCATTCATTTGAATATTATAAATAGGTGAGTTATGGAATTAACCAGTAAACAAAGAGCATATTTAAAAGGTCTTGCTATGGATATCGATGCCGCATTCAATCTCGGCAAATCATCCGTAACACCGGAGACCATTGCTGCACTTGATGAGTTCTTTGCCAAGAACGAGCTTCTCAAGATCTCTGTTCTTAAGAATTGCGAAGATGATGCTAAGTCTCTTGCGGAGATCATCGCCGGAAGAACAAGATCTACAGTTGTTCAGGTAATCGGACGTAAGATCGTTCTTTATAAGCCCAATAAGGACAAGCCTAAGATCGAGCTTCCCAAGGCAAATAAGAAATAATGAACAAAGATATCATCGAATACAGAAAAACACTTGAGAAAGATCTTGATCAGAACAGGTTTGAGCATTCACTCGGTGTAGAGTATACCTCTGCCTGTCTTGCTTTTGTACATGGATGTGATGTTACAAATGCAAGGATAGCAGGATTGTTACACGACTGTGCAAAGTGCATTCCCCACAGTGAGCAGATCAGGATCA
>JAEEXJ010000060.1 GCA_016291475.1 Lachnospiraceae bacterium
CTTCTTCTCTGGGTGATCAAAAGAAAACTCAAGCCCGTCATGTATAAAGCCGGCAAGGATAATCAGGATTATTACAGCGGACTTTTCAAATGGATATCGCAGAGCGTTCTGGGCATCAAGGAAGTTAAGATATTCGGACGTGAAAAATATTTCGTTGACAGCTATAACGAATGCGGCAACGGATATGTAAATGCTGTACAGAAATATTCGCTCTACAACAGCATTCCCAAGCTCCTTATCGAAGCTGTGTGTGTTGCCGTGATGATGATCTACATGATCGTAATGATCGCCATCGGAAAAGACCCCGAATCGCTGATGACGGATTTTGCAACACTTGCTGCGGCGGCACTTGTACTTCTTCCCGCGGTAAACCGCATCAACAACCAGATAAATGCAATGGCTTATTTTGAGCCTTTCCTGATGAATGTAAGCGACAATCTTCAGGAGACAATAGATGATAAGAATACGGATATGACCTTTGCGGAAGATGCAGAGAAGCTGGCCATATCAAAGAACATAACCTTCGAAGGAATCACTTATTCCTATCCGAATTCCGATGTAAAGATACTTGATAAGGCGGACTTCGAGATTCCCATCGGATCCAGCATCGGTATCGTAGGAACAACAGGCGCAGGTAAGAGTACACTTGTTGATATCCTCCTGGGACTCCTTAAACCCTCCGAAGGAATCATCAAGGCAGACGGAACAGACATTAAGGATAACTATAGAGGATTCCTTAAGAACGTGGGATACATTCCCCAGATGATCTTCATGCTGGACGATACCATCAGAAATAACGTAGCATTCGGTATCCCTGCGGAAGAACAGAGCGAAGAAAGAATCTGGGAAGCACTCAAAGAAGCTGCTCTCGATGAATTCGTTAAAGGACTTCCCGAAGGACTTGATACGGGAATAGGAGAGCGCGGCATCAGGATCTCCGGAGGACAGCGTCAGAGAATCGGAATCGCAAGAGCCCTCTATTCGGACCCCGAGGTTCTTATCCTTGATGAAGCTACCTCAGCTCTCGATAACGAAACCGAGAATCTGATAATGGAATCTATTAACAGATTCATGGGAAGAAAGACTCTCGTAATAATAGCCCACAGACTCCAGACCATTGAAAAGTGCGACATGGTATTCAGAGTCGGTGACGGACATATAGTAAGAGAAAGATGAAAAAAGATACCATCGCCAAAATCATATACGGGATCTGTGCGGTTGCCTTCGAGGTGATGATGGTCCTTCTCGAAATATGGGCTGATAAAAGAGGCACTGTAAGTGCAGAAGCAACAAGCATCGCAATCTTCGGTGACAGTGTGATGGCCTATGCTCAGGATGACTATTGTGTGGCGGACAGGCTGGAAGATTATACCGGATTAAAAGTGACAGATCTGTCATTTGGCGGAACGACGATGGCATATACGGTCGAAGATTCAACTCTGGCTTCCGACAGGAATTTCCTCAGCATGGCGTCCATAGCACTTGCCTATGCCGCAGATGATTTTGCACTTCCGAGAAATTACGACACAAAGGCTCCCGCTACCGAATATTTCGAAGAAAGGGAGCGGGAGCTTGAAGCTCTTGACCTTAAGAAAACCGATATCGTGATAATCGAGCATTGTTTGAATGATTATCACTGCGGTGTGCCAATAGGGGATCTGAATTCCGATTCGGTATATACATATCTTGGCGCGCTCAGGACTTCTGTTGAAAAGATACGAAGCATCAATCCGAATATTCGGATCATCATCGTATCCCCCACCTCCAAGTGGACTCCCGACGGAACAAGCGGAAGTGAGTACGACTACGGCGGAGGCGTTCTGGATGATTATGTGAGAGCCCAGAGGGAAGCCGCGGAAGAGCTGGGTGTCGAATACATATATCTGTACGATATATACGACATTGCAGGTACGGATTACGAAGGAAATGAGATAAGCGGCGCGGGATATACCGTGGACGGGACTCATCCGAATATTTACGGCAGAGACCTTATCGCAAAGACAATAGCGGAATATTTAAACGCCGGCTGAGAGAAGATTATGACAGTAAACGAATGCCTTAAGAAAATTTCAGATAAGATCAGCGCATCCGACAGGATCGCTTTTGTATCCGCATTTATCTGCGGACTTTTGATACACATGCCCGCAATGCTGATGGATGTTCCCAATCATGACGGATTATCCAGCATGTATTTCTCCCAGAATATGATCACATCGGGAAGATGGTTCCTTGCGGCCGCATGCGCTGTTTCATCATTTTATACCGTGCCCTGGATCATAGGGCTTATCGGGCTGTTCGAACTTGCACTCACTGCAGTTTTATTAAAGAGGATCTTTGAGATTGAAAACGGAATAACGATCTTTGTAATCTCCGCACTTCTGGTAGCATTTCCGTCCCTTGCATCGACCTTTGCATATGTCTTTACTCTGGACGGATATATGGCGGGGCTTTTCCTGTCGGTACTTGCCGTATACCTTGCTAAGAAAGATCACTTCATCCTCGGCGGTATCGCACTTGCATTCAGCTTGGGAACATATCAGGCGTATCTTCCCTTTGCGATGCTCCTTTCCGTCTATCTTGTATGGGAGAAGATGGCATCAGGTGAAAAGAATGGCATCAGGAAATGCCTTGAATATGTTTATATGGGAATGACAGGAGCCGTGCTTTATCTTGTGCTTCTTAAGATTCTCCTTGCGATAGAAGGTAAGGTTCTCGATACATATCAGGGTATCGACAATCTGGAGAATGCCGGACTTTCCGGCAGGATCTCATCTCTTCCGCATCTCTATAAAGATTTTGTAAGCTTTACTTTTTCAAAGGGATTTCTTACGGGAAATGCTTGTGCCGTAGCAGGCGGAGTGCTTGCTGTATGCGCTGCGGTCAGCGCACTTTACCTTATCGTTAAGAATGCGCTGTATAAGAAAGCGTGGTTTTATTTTGTGGCACTTATCACAGCGGTACTTGTTCCCTTCTCTGCGAATGTGGTCCTTATGATCACACCGGATGTCAAGTATCATCTGATCATGAGATATCAGTATGTACTCTTCATGATAGTGTGCATAGTTCTTTGTGACAAATGTGTCGGAAAACTTGATAAAGAAAAAAGCAGGACGCTTCTTTCCTGGATAGGAACTTTTTCTGCGATTGTCGTCATCATCGCTTATGCCGTGACCGACAATATCGGCTATACCAATCTTCAGAGAAAATATGAGAAGACTTATGCATATGCATTAAGACTTCTTGACCGCATAGAGCAGACCCCCGGATATTATCAGGGAGTTCCCGTTGCAATAATGGGAGTCATAGGTGACGATGAATATCCCCGTACCGACATCACAGCTCCCGTCACCGACGAAATGATAGGCCTTGGCGGAGAATACGAGTATCTCATCTACTCTGCGGATAATTACGAAGCATTCATAAAATACTATATGGGTGCAACTCTTAATTTTGTATCCGAGGAAAAAGAAGCCGAGATTTATTATTCCGACGAATACATCGAAATGGAAAGCTTTCCCGGCGAGACAAGTGTCCGGATGGTTGACGGTATCATCTACGTTAAAACAGAGGATGCCTTAAGAGATTAACAGTGCGAAGAAAGGAATACCATGATATCCGTAGTACTTCCCGCATACAATGAAAAAGATAATATAATCCCCGCGATCACCGAAATATCCAAGGTGATCGAAACCGCAGGCGAAGATTATGAACTGCTTTTTATAAGCGACGGATCTTCTGACGGAACATATGATGTGATCAGGGAGCAGTCTGCGAAGGATACTCATGTAAAGGGTGCGGAATTTTCCAGAAATTTCGGTAAAGAAGCAGCAATCTTTGCAGGACTATCCATGGCTTCCGGTGATGCGGTGATCGTAATGGACTGTGACCTTCAGCATCCCGTAAGCGCTATCCCTGAAATGATCGCAAAGTGGAAGGGCGGAGCTGAAGTCGTAGAGGGCATCAAAAACAGCAGAGGCAAGGAAGGATTCTTCCATAAGATCTGCGCAGGGGTGTTCTACGGAATAATGAGCAGTCTTATCAAGATCGATATGTCATCATCATCCGACTTCAAGCTCCTGGACAGAAAAGCCGTGGATGCACTTTTGGAACTTCCCGAGAGTAATACATTCTTCAGAGCACTTTCTTTCTGGATCGGATTTAAATCGGAGAAGGTTTATTACGATGTTGAGGAAAGAAGAAGCGGAAAGAGCAAGTGGTCTCTCGGCGGACTTATAAGATACGCCATCAGAAATGCAACATCCTTCTCAACACTTCCCTTAAAGCTTGTTACCTGGATGGGATGGATATTCATTCTTTTCGCAGTGGTGCTTGGAATCCAAACCTTGTTCAGATTCTTCACCGGAACTGCGGATAACGGATTTACTACGGTAATATTGTTACAGTTAATAGTCGGCGGATTCATGATGCTCAGCATCGGAATAGCCGGTCATTATATAGCAAGGATCTACGAAGAAGTTAAAGGAAGACCCAGGTTTATCATCAGAGATACTACGGGTGACCTTTTCGGAAATTTGAAAGGACAGTGGAAATAAATGAAGATCAATTTTAACGTTCCTCCCTATATCGATACCGCAATGGATTACATCGCAGAATGCGTCCGTAACCAGAAAATCTGCGGAGACGGACCCTATACCAAGAAGTGTAACGAATGGATCGAAAAAAAGACCGGTACCGCAAAGTGCCTTCTTGCAACAAGCTGCACTCATGCAACGGAGCTTGCTGCGATCCTTTGTGATATCAAACCCGGCGATGAAGTCATCATGCCTTCATACACCTTTGTATCAACCGCAAATGCATTTGTACTTCGAGGTGCGGTTCCGGTGTTTGTAGATATCAGACCCGATACCATGAACATCGATGAAAAGAAGATCGAAGATGCCATTACGGACAAGACCAGAGTCATAGCTCCCGTTCACTATGCAGGCGTTGGATGTGAGATGGATACCATCATGGACATCGCAAAGCGTCATAACCTTAAAGTGGTGGAGGATGCGGCACAGGGCGTTATGGCTACTTACAAAGGTAGAGCACTCGGCGCAATCGGAGACTTCGGTGCGTACTCTTTTCACGAGACTAAGAATTACTCATCAGGTGAAGGCGGTGCGATCCTTATAAAGAATCCCGAGGATGCTGAGCGTGCTGAGATCATCCGTGAGAAGGGAACCAACAGAGCAAAGTTTTTCCGCGGACAGATTGATAAGTACACATGGGTCGATATGGGATCTTCGTACCTTCCCAGTGACATGAATGCCGCATATCTGTATTCACAGCTGGAAGTTGCCGACAAGATCAACGAGGACAGAAGAGCAAGCTGGGATCATTACTACGAGAGACTGACAAAGCTTGCAAACGATGAGAAGATCTCTCTTCCCTATGTGCCCGAAGAGTGCACACATAATGCTCACATGTTCTACATCAAGTGTAAGGACATCGATGAGAGACAGGCACTCATCAAGCATCTTGCGGCTAACGACATCCTTGCCGTATTCCACTACATTCCTCTTCATTCGGCTCCTGCGGGAAAATCCCTCGGAAGATTCCACGGAACCGATGAGTTTACGACCAGGGAAAGCGAAAGACTTCTCAGACTGCCCATGTTCTACGGCTTAAAGCCCGAGCAGGTCGATCTGATATGCGATAAGATTACGGAGTTTTATGCTTAAAAGAGCAGGCGAAACATTAAACCGCATTTTTCGTATTGCGGTTTTGGTACTTGTTTCCGCACAGATCCTTACGGGAATGGTGTGGGGATTTCTTAACTGCGGCGTACTTCAGAATTTCCCGGGCACCGCAGAGCTTGTAGAACTGTCCGGGACTTTGAACCTGACAGGTGATACAGGCATTTTTTATCCCGCACTTTTGATCGTAGTCCGTGCACTTACGGTAAACGGTCCCTTAAAGTTCTACCATGTGATGTACCTGCTTCAGATCGTGCTTGCATTTGCTTCCTGGTTTGTTTTCGCGGGAAATGTTTTCTCACCTTTTTCGCGCAAAAAGAAAGCGTTCTTTGCGCTGGCTCTGATCACCAATCCGTATGCGATGCAGGTTCATCTGGCTGTATTGGAATATTCTTTTATATCTTCGTTCCTGGCGCTTCTGGTTTCGTTCCAGATAAGATTCATGCGTGAATGGAAGAATCCGGAAGAAACCCTCGGACTTGAAAGAGCTTTGAGAGATGTGAGCGTGACCTCACTTTTCTGGCTTCTTGCGGGTCTTACGAGAAAAGAATTCATTATTCTCGGTGCAATTCCCGTGATCGCACTTTTGATCACAATAGTGCGGCGTTTTGCGAAGACTAAGGCGAAAGTATCTCATATTGCGTGGCCCCTTATCGTTGCGCTGAGCTTTACCGGGATCATCTGCATGACGGATTCTCTTTTCAGAGATACTGAGAGATTATCTGCGGCAGATATGATAAAAAGAAATCTCTATTACAGAGTTGCGTGGAGTGAGAACTTCCGCGACAGGTATCACTGGCCCGAATATCTTACCGAGTTTGTTGACGACGGGATGATGACTCATTTCATGAACGACCCCGGACTTGTAAGGGAAGAGTTCACAGAGTATGTGACGGACATCTACGGAAGCAAGGAAACTTCCGATAAGTTCTACACCTGGGCAAAGCTTTCTTTTGCGGGGAATAAAAAACAGATCGTTAAAGATACTTTGTCGGATATCTTCGGATATATCTTCGCACCCTTTAAAACCGAGAGGGCACTTTCTGGACACGGTGACGGGGGATTTGCTGCGGGCAATTACGATGTGATGAAACAGCATGATCCGAAACTTACCAAAGTCTATTTAAGATATTTCAGCGTACTGTATATTGTCTTTGCAGTGCTGCTTGTACTTACTGAAGCGTTTACGAATGCTAAGAGATATAAGAAAGCACTTACTCTTATACTTCCGGCACTGCTCATAGTATTAATGTGCGCTGTGCATTACAGCTTTCTCGGCTGCAGCGTGTTTGACCACAGGAAAGCCCTGTTTACCACTTGTTTGTGGATGAGTCTTTGGGGACGGTTCTCATTGACTCACCCAAAGACTCAATGTCATCACGGTTACTTATGATATCAGGAATCCTCATCACAATCTGCATAGAATTGCTGCTTCCGGTATTAACCGGACTTGCGGTGACATTATCACTGGGCGAAGTAAGGTCAAAACTTGATCTTGCCGCGCAGTCTTTTGTGTACGGACAGATAATAATCTACGCACTGTTCCAGCCTGTATTCGTATTCTCGATACTGAAGGACTACAGATTCAGTAAGGCGGCAATGCTCTTTGGAATTCTTCTTGCGATCACTGTCATCTTACTTACGCTTATCGTCTTCACCAAATACAGAAAAGACCTGATCAAAAACTTTAAACTTAAGTCTGTCAATCCCGGTATATGGGGAATGCTTGCCCTCGCTCTTCTGGCTGTCCTTATCGTCATGAGTTTCGTAAGAGCCTATTACGACGGGGACGATTCTTATTACGTTGCCGCGGCGGCGGAGGGGATTAATTCCGATTCCATGTATAAGAAAGAGCCCTACACAGGAGATCCGATCCTGTCTCCCTACAGGTATCTTTTTGCGCCCTTTCCCATGTGGATCGCATTTATATCAAAGCTTTCAGGGATCAAGGTTGCTGCAGTGGCTCATTCTTTTATGCCCTGGTGCATGATCCTCTTTACGGCAGCCGTACTGTATATGCTCTCCGGCTCTATGTTCAAGGATGAATCCAAAAAGCGCGGAATGTTCATGTTCTTTGCTTTTGTGCTTATCATGTTCGGAGATTACTCCATCCATACACCGGAGAATTTCCTCCTTGCGAGATCAAGGCAGGGAAAAGCGGCACTTGCATCATTCATACTTCCCTTTATGTTCCTGCTCATATACGGAATCATAAGGGAATATAACGACAGAAAAAAAGTTCACCCCGTCAGACTCATCATGGTAATGCTCACCGGACTTGCGGGAGCGCTGTGCTCGACTCTCGGCGGAGTTTTGTGCGTAAGCCTGGTACTTACGGGAAGCCTTTGCATGCTCTTGACCTACAGGAAGTTTAAATACCCTTTTATCATGGCGGTGTGCAGCGTGCCCTGCCTGATCTTCCCGGTTCTTTATTTTGTAATGAGGTAAGAAATGCTCGAAACCATCATGTCTGACATAAAAAGCTATATGGGCAGCGGCTTTGTCACAGTGATCTTTTTGCTGTGCCTAGCTTACCTTGCGCTCACCGAGAAGGACCGCGTCAAGAGGTGCGTCTTTATATACATGCCTTTGGTGGTTATCTTAGTTTTCCTGTGTCCCCTTACATATCTTTTCTACGGAAAGGTTTCGGAGGCGGTGACATATTACAGGCTCCTCTGGCTGATCCCGGTAACTCCCGTGATCACGTATGCTTCGGTTTCATATCTTACTTCAATTAAATCAAGTAAAAAGAAAACAGCAGCCGCTTTAGTCCTTACTTTTTTCCTTGCGTTTGCGGGGAAACTGATGTACACAAGCGTTCATATGGTTAAGGCCGAGAATATCTATCACATGCCTCAGGTAGTTGTTGATATATGCGATACCATTCATGTGGAAGGCAGGGAGGTAAGGGCCGCCATGCCGGAAGAGCTCATGCAGTTTGTGAGACAGTATGACCCCTGCGTATGCCTTGCTTACGGAAGACAGTATCTCATGGGGATATATGCCGCGGAGAATGATTTCAGGGATGCCATGATCGCAAGGGATCCGGAACTTATAGGAACTCTCGGTACCGTCAGGGAAGTCCATTACATAATCGTAAGGCCCGGGGAGGAATTTGAAGAGATTCCCGTAAATTACGAGGAATATGCCATAATTGACGGCTTTACCATCTATAAAAATACCGTTGTGAGCACATCTGTGTAGGAGTTTTGTCAAATATGCCTCAAAAATTGCGGTTTTGTTGTGAAATGTGCGTAAAAGTGGTATAATTTTACAGATTATGGGTTTTATGTTCAAGAACAGAAATAAAAGACACAGGGCGGAGTCTGCCGACTCCGAATTTTCTGCGTTTAAAGATGAGCCCTACTCCGAAGAGTACTATGAGGAAGATGAGTACTACGAGGAGGAAGAGTATTACGAGGATGATTATTCGGAAGACGGTTTTTCCGAATATGATGACGACAGGGATTATTTTGATGCGGATGAGGATTATGATTCCGAATATAATACCGCATCCTTCGATACGGCTTCTCTCGAGACTTTAAGTCATGTGGATTATGACACTGCTTCCATAGATTACGAATCCGTCAGAGAGACGATTGAGGAGCAGGAGTATTACGACGAAGAAGAGCCGGGAGAGTATACCGAGGAGATAGGTCGATACACCGAAGAACTCGGACAGTATACCGAAGAAATAGGTGAGTACACCGAAAAAATCGGACAGTATACTGAAGAAATCGGTTATGATACCTCGGCCTTTGATACAAGGGATATAGAAGACGGTCTTGAATATGACCGCGACTACAGATCCGACTACGACTACGAAGACTCGTATGACGATGCGGAAAACGAATCGTACGAAGATTCCTGCGATGACTACTATGACGAGCCCGGCTTACGTGAAAAGAGCGACAAGCTTGAAGAAGACGAATACGTGGATCTGGATAAGTCCTATGACCGCGACTTTGATAAGCCCCGCAAGAAGGGAAATATCATAAAGATCGCCATCATCGCGGCGGCAGTACTTCTCCTTGCCGCGGTCGGGGTATTTGCCCTGAAAGATAAGCTCTTTAAGAATAATTCCGTAGCGGATGTGGAATACATCACGACACCGAGCGGTGTAACCCTTCCGTATTCCGAGCAGATGATCGGCTCCGGATCTGAGATAGCCGGGATCGAGATGATAGGACAGGGTGGTTTGAACTCGGCACTTAATGCGAGAAAGACACAGCTTGCGGATGCGGCACCTTCGCCGGCGCCTTCTGAGTCACACGATTACGGAGAGTCCGATATCATAACCCGCACCAGTGTTTCGATAGAACTGATCACCGTAAAGTCCGATCTTAAGATCAGATTTATCAATAACGAAACGGGTAAGCTGATACCCAATGTGGCATTCAAAGTTACCGTAACCGATCCCAGCGGCAAGGCTCTTTCATGGTCCGACGACGACAAGGACGGTATCATATATAAATCTTCGATCTCCGAGGGCAAGTACACGGTCCATGTGGAGCAGATCGAAGGAGATTCTTATCAGGGATTTTCATGGCCTTCGGATAAGAGTGTAACGGTCAAGAGTACCATCGAATATGCAGTCGTTGACGTACAGGGTGAAGTAAAAGAAGCAAACCAGGTCAACGAAAATGCCGAGGATACTGCAAGCCGCGGTAATACCGATCAGCAGAACATGACTGATACGACCGAAAACGTTGCATCGTCCGAATCCACGGATTACACGGAAATCGCCAAGGATACAATAGCGGATCCGGGTGTTACGGATGTGTCGGGTAACGGAAGCTCCGCGGATCCGAATGCACAGCTGAAGGATAAATCCGGTAACGATGTGTACGTCCTTGATAACAACGCTTACAGGAAAGCTACCAACGCGGATTATGCCAAGTTCGATAAGTTCTACATAGTAAGCGGGACGAAATACACCGGATGGCAGACAATAGGCGGGGCCACATATTACTACGATAAGGACGGAAAGCCCGTAACCGGAACCCAGGTCATCGGCGGAGTCACATACCAGTTCGCGGCGGACGGTAAACTGACATCTGCGTCGGGAGTTTTGGGAATAGATGTATCAAAGTGGAACGGCGTAGTTGACTGGAATGCGGTCAAGGCAGCAGGCGTCGAGTTTGTAATAATAAGAGTAGGATACAGAGGATCGAGCGCCGGAGCTCTTATAGACGATGCGATGTTTACCACAAACATCCAGGGAGCAAAGGCTGCGGGACTCAAAGTGGGAGTCTACTTCGTAACACAGGCCATAAATGATGTTGAAGCGGTTTACGAAGCATCAATGGTCCTCGACCGTATAAAAGGATATTCCCTCGATATGCCGGTCTTCCTCGATGTGGAGGCAAGCGGCGGACGAGGAGATATGATAGATAAAGCGACCAGAACGGCGGTTATTACCGCTTTCTGCGAGACCATAAGGAGTGCGGGATACACCGCAGGCATCTATGCCAATAAGACATGGCTCGGTACCAAGATGGATGCTTCTGCATTCGGCAATTACGTCATCTGGGTCGCACATTATTCATCGGTCTGCGGATACACCGGCAGATACACATGTTGGCAATACACTGACAAAGGAACGCTTCCCGGAGTAAACGGAAGTGTAGACCTGAACCTGTGGTATTCATGATTAAGGAGAAAAAAATGAAAACTTATCTTGTAACCGGAGGCGCCGGATTCATCGGCTCCAACTACATTCACTACATGTTTAAAAAGTACGGCGATGATATCCGTATCATCAACGTTGACGTACTTACCTATGCGGGAAACCTTGAGAACCTCAAGGACCTTGAAGGAAAGAGCAATTATACCTTCATCAGAGCCGATATCACCGATAAGGACGCCATCAAGAAGATCTTTGACGAGAACGATATCGACCGCGTTGTACACTTTGCTGCTGAGTCTCACGTAGACAGAAGCATCAAGGATCCCGAGACTTTCATCAGGACAAATGTTCTGGGAACCGGCATCATGCTCGCATGTGCAAGAGATGCATGGGAGAAGGAAGACGGAACCTATCCCGAGGGAAAGAAATTCCTTCACGTATCCACCGACGAAGTATACGGATCTCTTCCCGAGGATGAGAACGCATTCTTCTATGAGACCACTCCTTACAGCCCTCACAGCCCCTACTCCGCAAGTAAGGCAAGCTCTGACATGCTTGTAAGGGCATATATGGATACATATCATTTCCCCGCAAACATCACCAACTGCTCCAATAACTACGGCCCTTACCAGTTCCCCGAAAAGCTCATTCCTCTTATGATCAACAATGCTCTTAAGGGAAAGAAGCTTCCCGTATACGGTGACGGTAAGAACGTCCGTGACTGGCTCTATGTTGAAGATCACGCCAAGGCGATTGATATGGTTCAGGAAAAGGGAAGACTTTTCGAGACCTATAACATCGGCGGACATAACGAGAAGCAGAACATCGAGATCATCCACACCATCCTTGACGTTCTCAGAGAAGAACTTCCCGATTCCGATGAGAGAAAAGCACATATTAACGAAGACCTCATCACTTATGTAGAGGACAGAAAGGGACATGACAGAAGATATGCCATCGCTCCCGACAAGATCAAGGCTGAGGTAGGCTGGGAGCCCGAGACCATGTTCAAAGAAGGTATCAGAAAGACCATCAAGTGGTATTTCGAGAATCAGGACTGGATGGAGAATGTAACCAGCGGAGACTATCAGAAATATTACGAGAACATGTACGGATCAAGGAAGGAGATCTGATATGAAGGGAATTATCTTAGCGGGAGGAAGCGGCACCAGACTTTATCCTCTCACCAAAGCCATATCAAAACAGATCATGCCTGTTTACGACAAGCCCATGATCTATTACCCTCTTTCAACACTTATGCTTGCAGGGATAAGAGAAGTGCTCATCATCTCCACACCCAGAGATCTTCCCGTATTCGAGGAACTCTTCGGAACCGGTGAGCAGCTTGGAATGAATTTCTCATATGCTGTTCAGGAGACTCCCAGAGGACTTGCAGATGCATTTATCGTAGGAAAAGAGTTCATCGGAAACGATGCAGTTGCACTTGTGCTCGGAGACAACATCTTCTACGGACAGAGCTTCTCCAGGGTTCTTAAGGCTGCGGCAGAAAGAACCGAAGCAGAGCCCGGAGCAACCATCTTCGGATACTATGTAAGAGATCCAAGAGAGTACGGTGTTGTTGAATTTGATGCAAACGGAAAGGCTATCTCCATTGAGGAAAAGCCTGCAAATCCCAAGAGCAACTACGCAGTGCCCGGACTTTACTTTTATGACAATGATGTCGTTAATATCGCAGCTAATGTCAAGCCTTCAGCCAGAGGTGAGATTGAGATCACTTCCGTGAATAATGAATATTTAAGCAGAGGTAATCTCCATGTAGAGACTCTCGGAAGAGGATTTGCATGGCTCGATACAGGCAATCACGACAGTCTTCTTGATGCCGCCGATTTCGTGGCTGCATTCCAGAAGCGCCAGGGACTTTACATCTCCTGCATTGAGGAGATCGCATATAAGAGAGGCTTCATCGATAAAGAGCAGCTCCTTAAGCTCTCCGAGCCTCTTATCAAAACTGCTTACGGTAAATACTTAGTAGAGGTGGCAAATGGACTCTAGATCCCGGATACTTACAATCCTGGGAAGTATGGGAGCAGTACTTTTAATAGTACTGATAGTTCTTTTGTGCACTTATGACGGGTGGAATTCCGGTCCTGCCGCATCGCAGGGGCAGACAGCTTCCGTTCCGCAGCCGCAGGCGGCAGGCACTGATGCAAGGTCACCTCTTGAAGGACATCTGATCGGGGGAAATCCCCGCGGATTTTTAAATGATCCTTCCTTTTTTGATCCGGAGCCCAATGCCATTCTTGATGCGGCAATGGATACATCAGGTAACCTGTCCCTTATGGTCACCAGCATTGAGAAGGATTTAAGGGTTCTTATCTTAAACGATGCGGGGGAGCTTGTAACGGGAGTTCCGTTTAACATCAAACTCACCGACTCTTCGGATGTGACCACCAGATACAAGGATCTGGATCAGGACGGTATCATTTATGCGGGAACACTTGCCGCAGGTGATTATGATGTGACTCTCGATCCGATAGAAGGATACAGGGTTCCTCTTCATTCCACCAGAGTTACCGTCAAGGAAAAGATAGAATATATCCCGATACAGGACATCTCCGTCCTGATCAAGACAGAGGACGAGATCAATGCGTCCCTTGAAGATACTGCGGACAGAGAGGATGCCAGAGAGGATTCGGATAATTCCGAGATCATCACTCTTCAGCCCGGTGGTAACGACCACAAAGCCGGAATCGATGTGTCAAGCTGGCAGGGCGATATCGACTGGGATAAGGTCAGGGAATCGGGAATCGAATTTGTAATAGTAAGAGCCGGATACAGAGGTTCTGTAACCGGCGCCATAGTTAAGGATAAAAATTTTGATGCCAATGTTTCCGGTGCATTAAATGCCGGACTATCCGTCGGAGTATATTTTGTGACTCAGGCGGTAAATGAAACCGAAGCAGTTGAAGAGGCATCTGCTGTAATGGAGATGTGTGAAGGATACGATCTTGATCTTCCCATCTATCTGGATGTTGAAGGTTCAAACGGCGGAAGAGGCGATCAGATCGATGCAGAGACAAGAACTCTTGTGTGTGAAGCATTCTGCAGGACTCTCGAAAATGCGGGAGCGCAGGGCGGCGTATATGCATGCAGGTACTGGCTTAACAACAATATCGATGCGGCTCGTCTCGACAGATATAATATCTGGCTTGCTGAATACAGAAGCACACCGCTCTATAGTGGATATTATTCAATGTGGCAGTACACTTCCAGAGGCCGCATAGACGGCATCGAAGGAAATGTGGATTTTGATATTCTTTATTACTAAAGAGAGGTTTTGGAAATGGGAAAACTTACCGTTGAAAAATGTGACATAGAGGGACTCATCGTCCTTACTCCCGAAGTTCACGGCGACAATCGCGGATATTTCATGGAGACCTATCAGCAGAAGGATTTTACAGAAGCAGGAGTTGACGTAACTTTCGTACAGGACAATCAGTCAGCTTCAACCAAGGGCGTTTTAAGAGGACTACACTATCAGATAAATCATCCTCAGGACAAGCTTGTAAGAGTGATCAAGGGAGAGGTATTTGACGTAGCGGTAGATCTCAGAAAGGGTTCCAAAACTTTCGGCAAATGGTTCGGGGTTCTCCTTTCCGAAGAGAATAAAAAGCAGTTCTTTGTACCCAAGGGATTTGCTCACGGATTTGTAGTACTGTCCGATTATGCGGAGTTTTGCTATAAGGTAAGCGATTTCTATACTCCCGGAGACGAGGGCGGAATCATGTACAACGATCCCGATATCGCAGTCGAGTGGCCCATCCCCGATGATATGGAGCTGATCTTCTCGGAGCGCGATAAAGTATGGCCTCCCTTCAAAGAAACATTTCTGAATAAATAATATGCTTGAAGCTGTATTAAAAAAGAAAAAGATCATCATCACCGTGGTAGTGCTAATCCTTGCAGCACTTGCCGCGGTGGTTGTTCTACATACAAATCCGGAAGCGGAGAGACATTACGAGAACGTTAAGAAGTCCATATCTGTGGGAGTGATCGTCTGCGCCGCTATCTTTTTTGCACTTAAGTTCGACAAGATCGTAACATTACCTGTAGAGATCTGGCAGAACAGAAGGCTGATCATAAAGCTTGCGGGTAATGATTTCAAGAGACGCTATGCGGGTTCGTACATGGGCGCCATCTGGGCATTCATCCAGCCCCTCGTTACCATAGCACTTTATAATTTCGTATTCGGAACCATCATGAAGGGCGCAAGAAGCAGCGGCTCCGATGTTCCTTTCGTACTGTTCCTTACTTGCGGAATGGTTCCCTGGTTCTTCTTCAGCGAAGCGCTTTCGACAGGAACAAGTGCACTTCTCGAATACTCTTATCTCGTAAAGAAGGTCGTGTTCAAAATAAGTATTCTTCCCATCATCAAAGTGGTTGCAGCATTTATGACTCACGTCTTTTTCATCGTGCTCCTGATGGCAACCGCGATCATAAGCGGATATTACCCCAATATTTACTGGACCCAGATGATCTATTATACTTTCTGCACATTCGTGCTGGTACTGGCACTTTGCTATACCACCTGCAGCGTCATCGTTTTTATCAGAGACCTTGGTCAGCTCATTGCGGTGTTACTTCAGATACTTGTCTGGGCTACTCCCATCATGTGGAGTATCGACCAGCTTCAGAACCATCCCATGCTTGTATCGATCATGAAATTAAATCCCGTGATCTATATCGTAACGGGATACAGAGATGCGATTTACGGAAGAGTCTGGTTCTTCGAAAGATTCTTCTCAACAGTTTATTTCTGGGTTATAACTGCAATCCTTTTTGGATTTGGTGCAATAGTTTACAAGAGACTTAAACCGCACTTTGCGGATGTATTGTAGGAGCGTAAATGTCCGAAGAATTTGCCATCAGTGCTTCGAAAATCGAAAAAAAGTACAAGCTCTACGACCGTAACCGTGACCGCGTTCTCGACGCGTTCGGGCTTGCGGGTAAAAAGCAGCGCTTCAAATATCACTATGCCCTTAAGGGAGTAGATTTTGAAGTAAAGAAGGGCGAGACCGTCGGAATCATCGGAACAAACGGATCCGGCAAGTCCACGCTTCTTAAGATCCTTACGGGAGTACTTACTCCCACATCCGGAGAAGTATCCGTTAACGGAAGGATCTCTGCGCTTCTGGAGCTCGGTGCCGGCTTTAACATGGACTACAACGGTATCGAGAACATCTATCTCAACGGAACCATGATGGGATTTTCCAAAGAGGAGATAGATAAAAAGCTGGATGACATCCTTGCTTTTGCGGATATCGGAGATTACGTATATCAGCCCTGCAAGACCTATTCCAGCGGAATGTTCGTGCGTCTTGCTTTTGCTGTCTCCATCAACATCGATCCCGAGATCCTTATCGTTGATGAAGCGCTCAGCGTAGGAGATGTATTTTTCCAGGCAAAGTGCTACAGGAAATTCGAAGAGTTTAAGAAGAAGGGTAAGACCATTCTCTTCGTAAGCCATGACTTAAGTTCGATCTCCAGATACTGCGACAGAGTCTATCTCCTCAATCAGGGAGAGATGATCGGAAACGGTTCTCCCAAAGAGATGATCGATAAATATAAGCAGATACTTGCGGGCGGACGTGATGTTCATATTGTCGAAACAAGGGATAATGATGTTCTCGAGTACGGAAACGGCAAGGCAACCATAAGCGAGTATAGCGTAGTCGATAAAGACGGCCGGGTTACCAACGCGGTTGAAAAGGGAACAGAGTACAGTGTCCGTATGAAAGTAACTGTTAACGAAGACATCGATGCTCCCATTTTTGCATGCTCACTTAAGAACGTAAGAGGCGTGGAGATCACAGGAACCAATACTCTGGTGAGCAAGACCTTTGATGAGAGTGTTAAAAAGGGTGATGTCATCGAACTTGAATTTAAGCAGAAGATGATGCTTCAGGGCGGTGAATATCTGGTATCCCTCGGATGCACCGGATTTGAAAACGGTGAATTTACCGTATACCACAGACTCTACGATATCTTAAGCATCAATGTCATCTCGGACTCGGATACCGTAGGATTTTTCGACAGCGATTATAAGATCAGCGTAAGTAGAAAATAGAATTTAAAAGTTGTATCATGAAAACAGTTTTGAACTTAAGTGCTGATGAATGCACTTTAATAGATAGGAGGATAGCATGGGTTACAGAGAAGAATATGAAAAGTGGCTTGGAGATGCGTATTTCGACGAAGCCACCAAAGAGGAACTTCGTGCCATTGCAAATGATGAAAAAGAGATCGAGGATCGTTTCTACAGAGAACTCGAATTCGGTACCGGCGGTCTTCGCGGCGTAATAGGCGCAGGAAGCAACCGTATGAACGTATATACCGTAAGAAAGGCAACCCAGGGACTTGCCAATTACATCATTAAGGCAGGAACTCAGGCTAAAGGCGTTGCAATTTCATTCGACTGCAGACGTATGAGCCCTGAGTTTGCCGATGTTGCGGCTCTTTGCCTTGCTGCCAACGGAATCAAGGCTTATGTATTCGATGAACTCAGACCCACTCCCGAGCTTTCTTTTGCGCTCCGTGAACTGGGCTGCACCGCGGGAATAAACATCACCGCAAGCCACAATCCCCCCGAGTACAACGGATATAAGGTTTACTGGGAAGACGGCGCACAGGTAACCCCTCCTCACGACACAGGAATCATCGGCGAAGTATTCGCAATCAAGGAATATTCCGATTGCAAAACCATGGATAAGGATGAGGCCGTTAAGGCAGGTCTTTATGTCTCCATCGGAAAAGAGATCGATGACAAGTACATGGTCGAGCTTAAGAAGCAGAGTCTTCACCCCGAGATCATTAAGGAAGTTGCAGGCGATATCAAGATCGTCTATACACCTTTCTGCGGAACCGGTAACAAGCCCGTAAGAAGGATCCTTGAGGAACTCGGTTATAAGAATGTATATGTGGTTCCCGAGCAGGTAGGACCCGATCCCGAGTTCACTACCCTTGCGTATCCCAATCCCGAGGATCCCGCAGCTTTCGAGTATGCTCTTAAGCTGGCTAAGGAAAAGGATGCGGATATCGTTCTTGCAACGGATCCCGATGCCGATCGTCTCGGCGTTTATGCCAAGGATTCAAAGACCGGTGAGTATGTGGCATTTACCGGTAATATGTCGGGAATGCTCATTGCGGAGTATATCTTAAGAGAGCGCACCGCGATGAACACAATGCCTTCAAATCCTACTCTGGTAACCACCATCGTAACCACCAATATGACCTTCCCCATGACTAAGGCATACGGTGTTAAACTCATAGAGGTTCTTACCGGATTTAAGTATATCGGAGAGCAGATCAAGATCTTCGAGCAGAACGGAAACAAAGACAATAATTACGTATTCGGACTAGAGGAGTCTTACGGATGTCTGGTCGGAACCCATGCACGCGACAAGGACGCTATCGTAGCTGTCGAGATGCTCTGTGAGGTTGCTTCCTGGCTCAAAAAGCAGGGCAAGACTCTCTGGGACTTCATGATCGAAGTTTACGAAAAGTACGGATATTTCAAAGAGACTCAGTTTACCATTACCATGAAGGGTGCTGAGGGAGCCGAGCAGATCGCTGCTTTAATGGACAAGCTCAGGAACGATCCTCCCAAGGCATTCGGTGACTTTGAGGTTCTTAAATTCAGAGATTACAAGAAGGATGTTATCCTCGATATGAAGTCGGGAGAGAAGACCACAACCGGACTTCCTTCCTCAAATGTACTATATTTCGAGCTTCCCGATGACAACTGGTGCTGCGTAAGACCTTCCGGTACCGAGCCCAAGATCAAGTTCTACATGGGCGTAAAGGGCAAGAGCATCGAAGATGCGGAAAACCTGAGCAAGAAGCTCACGGAAGCGGTTAAAGCATTCGCATAAACATGATGTGAGTCGGGGAGAGATTTCTTCCCGGCTCACTTTGTAGTCATATCAGCGGGTCCTGCCGCTATATATAATTTGTCTCGCTTTCAGATGTCAGGCGGAAAAGCTTCCCAAAGCATGTTTTAGCTCATGACGCGTGGCCACTCACGAAAATGCCTTTCGAAAAAGCGAAACGCATCATCGTTCGGGCCGGGCGGCCGCTTTTTCTCGCAGACATCTGAGTCTCGACAAATTATATATTTGCGTCACCCGCACTTTTTTACTAAGAATGTGAGCCGGGAAGAAATCTCCCCCTGACTCACAAGAACAGATAACGGTATGGATATCACGTCGGTTGTTAAGAGAAGCCTTGGCTTCATGAAAAGGAACGGAATAAGGGCAGGTATCAACGAGATCTCCGAGAGCTTTTCCATCAGAAAGCTCAGGGGGTCTGATTATGTACTGCCTACGGAGCGTGATATCGAAGTTTTTAAAAAGCTGGCGGGTGACCTGAGTATCAGACCGAAAATTTCGGTAGTGGTTCCGGCATACAATACGGATCCTTTCGGATTCGAGGGGATGGTGGATTCCGTCCTCACCCAGGCTTACGACAGTCTTGAACTTATCATTGCGGATGCGTCGGATGATAAGGCAGTTCTCAGAGCAATCTGCGACTCGAAATCCGATAAGAGAATTAAATATCTGGAGTTATCTGAAAATAAAGGCATATCCGATAATACCAATGCAGCACTTAAAGAAGCTACAGGAGACTATATAGCTCTTCTGGATCATGACGACTTGCTGACTCCGGATGCATTCCTCAGGATCGTTGAAAATATCATAAGTTATAAAAAGAGATGCGCAAAAGAACCTGATGTTATTTATTCCGACGAGGATAAAACGGGATGGGACGGAAAGACCTTTACAGAGCGTAATTCCAAGCCTGATTTCGATCCTGAACTGTTACTGAATAATAATTACATATGTCATTTAACTGTAATGAAGGCGGAGCTGTTAAAGAAACTTGCCTTCAGGCCGGAGCTTGACGGAGCACAGGATTTTGATCTGCTATTAAGGGCGGTAAGAGAGGGAGCGACCTTCAGCCATGTTCCCCAGATCCTGTATCATTGGCGAACAAGTCCCGGATCTGCTGCATCAAATACCGAAGCTAAACTTTATGCATATGAAGCCGGGGGAAA
>JAEEXJ010000157.1 GCA_016291475.1 Lachnospiraceae bacterium
ATCAGAATCAACCCGGCAAGCGCCTTTCTGCTCAACTTTTCTTTGAATACGAAATAGGAAAAAGCGACGGAAACGATAATGCTGAGCTTATCGATCGGTACGACAACGCTGACGACGCCGTTCTGTATGGAGTAATAGTAACAGAGCCATGATGCGCCTGTGGCAATCCCGGACAGAGCTATGAATACAAGTTCTTTGGAATCAGTATTTTTCAGTTCAGCACCTTTGCCTTTAACGAAGACGATCAGCCAAGCCATAACAAGAACAACACCTGTACGGATCGCCGTCCCGAGATTTGATTCTACATCCGTTATGCCGATCTTTCCCAGAATAGAGGTCAGGGCAGCAAAAACAGCGGAACCGATCGCGTAGGGCAGCCACGTGCGCTTTGTGTCCTTTGCTTCAGTTTTCTTCTTTTCGATCATCAGAAACACGCCTGCCGCAAGAAGTGCAGTACCGATCAGCTTGACCGCCAGATGTTCTGTCTCACTGAAAAGGATGATTGCGAGAAGCACTGTCAGAACCGTGCTGGATTTATCGACGGGTACGACCTTGTTCACATCGCCGACGGACAGGGCTTTAAAATAGCAGATCCACGAGGCTCCTGTCGCAAGGCCGGACAGAATTAAGAAGATGATAGATTTTGCCGATATTTCCGTGATCGTTCCGGCAGAGCCAACGATAAACACCATGATCCAGGCAAAAAGGAGTACAACGACCGTCCGCAGAGCAGTCGCCACGTCTGAATCAGTCTTTTTGATCCCACATTTCGCAAGTATCGCCGTAAGTCCGGCAAAGAGCGCGGACAAAGCCGCCATGATCAGCCACATATCTTCCCCTTATTCATTGTCATATATTCTGGTAATTCTCGTCCATCAATTATCTCTAAGATAAATTGCGATTTGTCATCGTCTATAAAACCTGGAATATAACTTGCTATCCGATCACATCATTATTTCGTTTTGTTCTTTGCTCGTCGCGGAGTATATATAAGGAACCCAAGCGAAATCATAAACATGACCACATACGCTGTATCAGAGCAATCACAGAAACCGTAGTATACAGGATTGGGCCGCCACTGTACGAATGCAGCCATTTTGATCAGAAAATCATATACAAAATGAAGCACCATCGGGAGTACAATATTTCCGGACTTAACATAGATTACTGCGAAAGCAAATCCGATTGCACCGGTGGTTAAGAATCTGTATGTATCCCACGAGGGGATGCAGTGGACAAGTCCAAACAGCACGGTACTTGCAAACACATAAATCAGCTTATATCTTGTGGTATTTGCCGTGTATTTTAATCCTTCCAACAATAGGAAACGATAATTCAATTCTTCATAAAACCCTGTCGTCAGTTGCTGAAGAAGCACTTTGGTAAGAAAAATTCCAATAGTAAGACCTGTCAGCCGGCCAAAGCCCGACACAACTTGAACTATAAAATACAGGAAGAACAACAGAAATCCCGCCCCTGCTATGAGTGCCGATCTTAAATTCTTATTCGATATGATATCAGCAGGTGCCAGTTCAAACAATCTGCCTGCCGCAATCAGTATCCCCACTCCAAACACAATCCTTAATACAGAACTGATAAGAAACCAGGTAACACCTTGTGTAAACTGCAAAAACAACAATGACAGACCGACAAAAGGCAAAGCAAATATCAAATGCCAAACAAACCCGCTATATCGTTTATTACAAAGTATTTTTTTCATTACACATAGCCCTATAAATTCAAAGATATCATTTCAGTGACATCACATAGATCTGACAGGGATTTGCCTCATCCCAAAGGAGCGGTAAAACTTCAAACTCCTTGAACCCGCAGCTTATGTAAAATAGATTTGTCCTGTCATAATCCTCATACACGCCCATCTTTACAGTCTTGACCTGCATGAACTCATATCCCTGCGATCTGGCCGTTTCTTTCGCCCTTTCTACCAGTTGCCGGCCAACACCATTTCTGTGATGTTCTTTCAAAACTCCCATGACAGCCAGTTCAACAGTAGCCTTTCCCGTTTCTTTTAAACAGAGGAATCCGACAGTCTCATCTTCTTCTTTCGCGGCAAAAAACGTCCAATCGGCGCTACCCGAAATGTATTCTTCTCTGCTCTCTTCTATTCCAAACCAGTCTGTGAGAGCTTCCAGCACTTTTCTTGAGATAGTCCGTTTTTCTTTTGGATCCTTAATCTCTACTATCATCCATTTATTCCTTTTCATTGTTTCTGCGTTTCATCCGGATAATCCCAGAAACCACCTGTATGAAAGTTTTCATTACCCAATGGTTTTGCTGTCAGTTTGAAGATAACACATCCATCCGGGCACACAACTGTTTTGGAGTATTTCCCATCTCCACCAACTTTGGTTAGATCGCCGCCACTTCTTACTGCTTCCATCAAGGGATACAACATCATCATCGTCTTTGAACAGATTCCGTAACCTTCCTCATTAATAGGACATCCATATGTACATTTATATACATCACCAATCTCTTCGCCATTACGACAATATCTTTCTGTATGATCTCCATGCAAAAAACCTGTTACTTCTATCGTAAATTCATATTCTTCGTCATACCACTTCTTCATATTTTCCTTATCTCCATGTATCAATTATCTTATGATATCTTATTTACAGAAAAACTTTCACGCGCTCAATCCAGTATTCATAAGGGTTTGAGGCACTATCTGTGTATCCTGCCATGGCAGACGAAAAGAACCTTTATCATAATAAAATCAGCTCCTAACTTGCCTAAATCAACTTCATGAATAAACATCTTGTCCTCCATTTAATCGGGCATAATTCTCAGTCCGAGTTCGAATGCCAAAAACATTATTTTGGTCTTATCATCAAGACGTGAGCCCCCCGAGAGACTTCTCGGATCCCATGATGAATGGTCAAGATTGTCTCCGGCATAGAAGAATTGAAAGAATTCTGTCCCTCTGAAATCACATACCGCCTGCATACCTGCGCACTCCATTTCAACACAGATCGCACCTTGTTCTTTCCTACGATTTACTTTTTCTCTTGTTTCACGATAGCAAGCATCTGTTGTCCAAGTCATACCTTCAACATAAGGATACCCGCAATCCGTTAAAACCTTCTTGAATGTATCCCTATATTTTTTGTTTACTTCTATCACATCGCTCGGCTCGGCATAGTGAAAACTCGTTCCTTCATCCCTGAGTGCCGCTGTCGGAATAATAATACCGCAATCCTCTATGGTTTTATCCAGAACGCCGCAGTTACCAAGCAATATAAGTCGTTTACTTCCGATTGCCATCAAATCCTCATACTGTGCAACACAAAGCGGTTCGCCGACATATGATTGAAAAAGAGCGAAACTCTTTCCTTTGTACTCAACTTCATATACCGGATTAAGGTCCACAGCCGAATGAATTTCTGTGATTTTTTTTGCATCAAAGGTCTCAAGAACGTTGTTAAACAGTTTCCTTGAAAAACAGGATATCGTTACTTCAGGAAAATTCTCAATTTTCTCTGTGACCATATCAGGATTGAGCACGGCGTTAGTTTCTTTATCAAATTCATCAAGCAGCATGGAAAATCTCCTTCTTCCCTTTTTTTCGTTTTTTCAACCGAGTTATTTTGTGCCATCCTATCATCAATAATACTGATATAAACGACTATCACTTTCCTGTAAGTTTTAAGAATTTCTTATCGTTCATTTGCTCGTTTGTAACATACTCCCCATCATGGAATAACGCATAATTCGTGATCGGTGTCGGTGCATTCTGTGCTTCTTCTTTGCTTTCAAGATGTATTGCCTTGAATGCAATACCATTTTCTTTTGCCGTCTGCTCCAAAACCGGGACATATTTTGCATTGAACGGGCACTGATTCGTATAGTACAGAACATATCCCTTCTCTTCTATATGCGGATGTTTTGCACATTCCTTAAACACCGGAGCTTTTGCATTTTTATCGAACGGCATATACC
>JAEEXJ010000061.1 GCA_016291475.1 Lachnospiraceae bacterium
GTCCACCGGCTGAAGACATTCTTGCTCTGAAACCGTGAACCTTGGCATGAGACTTTTTCTTAGGCTGAAATGTCATCTTCATAAGGAAACACCTCCTTTTAATCAATCTCTTCGCTTAGTGATATTCATATGAATATCAACAGGATCTCACTACCTGAGATCAGTCAGAAACGACACAAAACAGATTTTAATTAATTAAAGAAAGAGTGTCAAGCAAAAATAGCGGTTTTTATTTAATTTTAGGGAAAAATCAGGATTTTAAAAAATCAAAAAAATGTTAATAAATTTTCTTTTCCACAGAGTTATCCACTTTAAATATCACCTAAAATCTTATCCCCATTTAGTGTAAAAGTTGTGGATATGTGTTCCAAATTATAAACTTTTTTATGTCAAACAGCTAAAAAATCCAGTAAAATTCTATATTTTATGAATTTATAAATTAGTGACCTGTTTTCCACATAATTTACATTATAATCTTCAAAAAAACTGTTTTACCTATTTTCAGTACTTAATCCACAATTGTGGAAAACCCGCAAACGCACAATTGAGAATAACCCGATTTGAATTAAAAATCCATCCATTATAAAATGGTACGGCAGTCGCCTTTTGGGACCTATTAAGCTGCATATTTTATCAGGAGAAATACGTAAATAACCTATGAATGCTGAGAAGTTTACCAACGAAGAATACTGGGAAGAGATCAAGAGAAAGATACAAAGGGAAGCTGCAGTTTCCGATATTACATATCATCTCTGGTTTGAAAACCTGGAATTCTGTGAAGTATCAGGAAATACAGTATATATCAGATCCGAAAAAGAAGACGAAAGAGCGCTTGGCTACTTAAATAATAAGTTCAAGCTCTATTTTGAGACAGTCATAGGCGAAGAACTTGGCCAGATCATATCGGTTAAGTTTATTCTTAATAACAGTAATACCGTTATAGAACCCGAAGAAACCAAGGTTGATAACGATACTCTCAATCCTGACTACACTTTTGAGTCTTTTGTCGTTGGAAATAACAATAAAATGGCTCATCAGGTATCTGTTGCGGTTGCCGAAGATCCCGGTAAAACATGGAATCCCCTGTATATATACGGAGGTCCCGGACTCGGTAAGACCCATCTTATGCAATCAATAGGTCATTTTATATTAAAGAAGGATCCTTCTAAAAAAGTCATATATGTTACCAGTGAACAATTCACAAATGACGTTATTGAGTCACTCAGAAGCGGTAACAGTGCCGATTCAATGAGTAAACTCCGTGATAAGTACCGTACCGTTGATGTCCTTATGATCGACGATATACAGTTTATTATAGGAAAAGAAGCTACCCAGGAAGAGTTTTTCCACACATTTAATACCCTTCATGATGCCGGAAAGCAGATAATTCTTTCATCTGATAAGAATTTTAAGGAATTTAAGTCCCTTGATGACAGATATATATCAAGATTTGCATGGGGAATGACCGTAGACATCACTCCTCCCGACTATGAAACAAGATCTGCCATCCTTAAAAATGATGCCGAAAAGTACAATATTAAGATCAGTGAAGAGATAATCGACTATATCGCTTCAAATATCAAATCAAATATAAGAGAGCTGGAAGGTGCACTTAATAAGATAATAGCCTTTTCAAAGCTCAATAATAACAGTGAACCTGATATGGATTTTGCAAAGGAAGCCCTTAAAGACTTCATTTATCCCGCAGAATCAAACATGATCACCTTTGACCGTATAGTTGATGTTGTATGTCAGGAGTGTAATGCAAGCAAGGACGCAATAATGTCCAATAAAAGAAATGCCGATATCGTCTATCCTAGACATATAATCATGTATCTGGCTTACGATATGCTTGGAATAACATACCAGCAGATAGCCCACAATCTTCACAGAAGCGATCATACTACCGTAATAAGCGGATGTAAGAAGATAGAAGCCGATATTAATTCAAATAAAAGTGGAAAAAATACCCGGGAGAAAGTGGATAGAATAAAAAAGATACTTTCAGGGTCATAAATCACTGATTTACATAACTTTATAAATGTGAATCAAGGTTTGTAACTTATTTAATAACCGGCACTATTTCACATACTTATTCATTCCATTTTAGCCTTGAAAATAGTATAATAAATAAGGTTATGCACATAGTTCACACCCCCTATTACTTATTATACTGATAAAGATTTATATATAACATAAAAAGAGACCCTCATTCACCAAAAGGAGTTTTTCACAATGAAGATATCCTCTTCCAAATCATCATTACTTGCGGGTATTCAGACAGTGCTCAGAGCTCTTCCCGCAAAAAGCACAATGTCCATTATGGAGTGCATTCTTTTTAATACCACCGGAGGAAAGATTACTCTTACTGTTAATAATCTTGATCTTGGAATAGAAACTGTTATAGACGGAAATATAGAAGAAGCAGGTGTGGTTGCACTGGATGCAAAGCATATTTTTGAGATCATCAGAAAAATGCCTGATTCAGCATCAGATATTGAGATCATTACCGATTCAAATTATCAGACTGTTATAAGATGTGAGCAGGTTGTCCACAACATGCCCGGAAGAAGTGATGATGAATTCACATATCTTCCGGATCTTGATAAGAATGACAATATAGTCATGAGTCAGCTTTCTCTCAGAGAGCTTATAAGAAAGACTATTTTCTCGATTGCAGAGATAAGTGAGGATACTCCCGGTCAGCAGACTATGAGGGGTGAACTCATGGAGATAAAAGAAAACAAAGTAAGAATGTGCAGTCTTGACGGACATCGTATTTCAATGTGCACGATGGAACTCAGGGAAAACTATTCTGACAAAAAGGTTATTATTCCCGGAAAGAGCTTAAAGGAACTTTCAAGGATCATTAACGGCGGTGCCGAAGATGATATCGAGATCATTTTTAATCCCAATCATATAAGCTTTGAATTCGGATCTACAAAGGTTGTATCCAGAATAATCGAAGGCAATTTCTTTGATGTAAATAAGATGCTCGTAGGAGATTATGAGACAAAGGTTAAGATCAATAAAAAGAGATTAACGGAATGTCTTGACAGATCCACCATTTACGTAAAAGAAGGCGACAAGAAGCCTATTGTTCTTGATATTAAAGATGACAGTATCTCTATCAAGATAAATTCGGCAACCGGTAACATGAATGAAAATGTTCCCGCTTCAAAGTCCGGAAAAGATATGATAATAGGATTTAATCCCAGATTTGTTATAGATGCACTCAATGTAATAGACGACGAAGAGATAGAGCTTGATTTTGTCAATTCAAAAGCACCCTGCTTTATCAAGAAAGATGACATGTCCTATGTCTATGTAGTGCTTCCCGTAACCATAAGTGCGGTATAAGAGATGAGAGAATTTTATCTTAAAGATGATTTTATAAAATTGGGTCAGCTTCTGAAAGCAGCCGGATTATGTGCTTCCGGAGTTGATGCTAAATATGACATCGTTAACGGTGAAGTTAAATTAAACGGCAATACTGAAATCCAAAGAGGTAAGAAGATTGTTGCCGGAGATGTTATAGAGTACAAGGGAAACAGTCTGATCGTAAAGAAAAAGGAAAACTGATGTGATCATAAAATCATTGGAACTTACGGATTACCGTAACTATGACAGACTGAACATAGAATTTGATAAAGGTACCAATATTTTCTACGGGGATAATGCCCAGGGTAAGACAAACATCCTCGAAGCTTTATATATAGCGGCTACGACCAAGTCACATAAGGGAAGCCGCGACAGTGAGATAGTAAAATTCGGTAAAGAAGAATCTCACATAAGGACCGTGGTTGAGAATGATGGAATACCCACGAGAGTGGATATGCATCTTAGAAGTTCCAAGTCAAAAGGAATTGCGATTGACGGAAACAGGATAAAAAAAGCTGCAGATCTTATGGGTATCTGCAAAGTAGTCTTTTTTTCTCCGGAAGATCTCAATATTGTAAAAAACGGTCCTACATACAGACGTAGATTTATAGATATGGAGCTGTGTCAGTTAGATCAGTTTTATCTCTATAATCTCAACAATTACAATAAAGTTTTAAACAGAAGAAATCAGGTTCTGAAAGATATTTACTTTGACAGATCCTTAGAAGAATCTTTAAACATCTGGGATGATCAGCTTATATCTTACGGAACAAAGATCGTAGAAAGAAGAGATAAATTTGCGTCCGAGCTCGAAGAAGAGATAAAGGAAGTTCATTATAAACTATCCGGAGGACGTGAAAATATAAGTATTATCTATGAACCCAGCACCACTGTTGATGACTTTGAAAAAAATCTGAAGGCATCAAGAGCCAGAGACCTGAAATCAAAGATGACTTCGATTGGTCCCCACAGAGATGATTTTGCATTTATGGCCGGTGATATAGACATCAGAAAATTCGGATCTCAGGGACAGCAAAGAACTGCAGCATTGTCTCTCAAATTATCAGAGATAGATATGATGAAAAAAATTTCTGGTGAAAGTCCGGTACTTATGCTTGATGATGTTTTATCGGAGCTTGACAGAAAGAGACAGGGATTTTTGCTGGACAGTATAGGTGATATTCAAACTTTCATAACCTGTACCGGAATAGACGACTTTGTTAATGACAGATTTGTCATGAACAGAGTGTTTTATGTTGAAAACGGAAATGTAAGACAGATGTCTTAAATTATTAACCTTTGGCTTTTAAGAGAAAGAGGTAACATGGACGGCAGTTTGGAAAATACCAAAGTTACACAGGAATACGGCGGAGACCAGATTCAGATTCTCGAAGGACTCGAGGCAGTAAGAAAGCGTCCCGGTATGTATATAGGTACAACCGCAAGCAGAGGACTTCATCACCTTGTTTATGAGATAGTTGATAATTCGGTTGATGAAGCACTTGCCGGTTATTGTACTCGGATTGAAGTAACGATCAACGAGGATAATTCCGTAACGGTTAAAGATAACGGAAGAGGAATTCCCGTAGGTATCAACCATAAATCAGGACTTCCCGCAGCGGAAGTTGTATTTACCATTCTCCATGCAGGCGGAAAGTTCGGCGGTGGAGGATATAAAGTGTCCGGCGGTCTTCACGGTGTAGGTGCATCCGTTGTTAATGCACTTTCCGAGTGGCTTGTTGCCGATATAAGACAGGAAGGACATATCTACAGACAAAAATTCGAAAGAGGTCATGTTGTAGAAAAGCTCCACATCATAGGAGATTGTGAAAAGGATGATACAGGAACGACAGTAACATTTCTTCCTGATAAAGAGATCTTTACCGAGACTACGATCTATGATTTCAATATTTTGAAACTCAGACTTCGTGAGATGGCCTTTCTTACCAAAGGACTCAGGATCATTCTTAAAGATGACAGATCCGCAGAAGCTGCTGCCGCAATACTTACCGACAGCCAGATTGAAGAAGCCAAGGAAGCTGCTGAAGGTAAAGAGGATTCCGAAGAGCAGATAAATGAGCTTTTAAACAGAGCTAAGAAAGATGCCGAGGAAAGAGGAGAGGATGCTAATTTTGACACTACTGTCAAAAAAGAATCCCATTCCGAAAAAGAAAACCAGATAAAGAGTACCGCAGGTAAAGTTCTTGAATTCTACTACGAAGGCGGTATCAAAGAATATGTTCAGCATTTGAATAAGAGTAAGACTCCCATCTATGAAGACATTCTCTATTTTGAGGGTGAGAAGAACGGAGTCTATGTTGAAGTTGCTTTCCAGCACAATGATTCTTATAACGAATCTGTATTTGCGTTTGTTAATAACATCAACACTCCCGAAGGCGGAACCCATCTTCAGGGATTCAGAAATGCAATAACAAAAACTTTCAACGACTATGCGCGTAATAAGAAAATGCTCAAGGATTCCGAACCTAATCTTTCCGGTGAGGATATCAGAGAAGGTCTTACCGCAATCGTAAGTGTAAAGATAGCGGATCCTCAGTTTGAAGGACAGACCAAGCAGAAGCTTGGAAATTCCGAAGCCAGAGGAGCGGTTGATAATATCGTAAGTGAAAAACTTACCATTTATCTCGAGCAGAATCCTGACGTAGGAAGAGCAATATGCGATAAATCAATACTTGCACAGCGTGCAAGAGAAGCAGCGAGAAAAGCAAGAGATCTTACCAGAAGAAAAACAGCTCTTGAGGGAATGGCTCTTCCCGGAAAACTTGCAGACTGTTCAGATAAAGATCCTTCACATTGTGAGATTTATATTGTTGAGGGAGACTCCGCAGGAGGAAGTGCTAAGGAAGCCCGTAACAGAGCAACTCAGGCTATTCTTCCCCTTAGAGGAAAAATCCTTAACGTTGAAAAGGCAAGACTCGACAAGATATATGCAAATGCCGAGATCAAAGCGATGATTACCGCATTCGGAACCGGTATCCATGATGACTTTGATATTTCAAAGCTTCGCTATGACAAGATCATCATCATGACCGATGCCGATGTAGACGGAGCTCATATAGCTACACTTATGCTTACCTTTATTTACAGATTTATGCCTGAGCTTATCAAGACAGGACATGTATATCTTGCTAAGCCTCCTCTCTATAAACTGGAGAAGAATAAGAAAGAATGGTATGCATATTCCGATGAGGAACTTAATAAGATCCTGGATGAAGTAGGAAGAGATCAGAACAATAAGATCCAGCGTTACAAAGGTCTCGGAGAAATGGATGCCGAGCAGCTTTGGGAGACAACAATGGATCCTGAGAGAAGAATCCTTCTCAGAGTCGGATTTGATGAAGAAATGACAAGTGAGATTGATCTTACTTTCACAACTCTCATGGGAGATAAAGTAGAACCCAGAAGAGAATTCATCGAAGAAAACGCTAAATTTGTTCAGAATCTTGATATCTGATAATAGTTAAAGACTTTCGTTCGAAAGAGGAATTATGGAAGATACTATTTTTGACAAAATACAGGAAGTAGATCTCAAAGAAAAAATGGAGACCTTCTACATCGATTATGCTATGAGTGTAATCGCGGCAAGAGCTCTTCCCGATGTAAGGGACGGACTGAAGCCTGTTCAGAGAAGAGTTCTCTATTCCATGGTAGAGCTCAATAACGGACCTGATAAGCCTCACAGAAAGAGTGCACGTATCGTCGGTGATACGATGGGTAAATACCATCCTCACGGTGACAGCTCCATTTACGGATCACTTGTATTTATGGCTCAGCCATGGTCCATGAGATATCCTCTTGTAGACGGTCACGGAAACTTCGGTTCCATGGACGGTGACGGTGCTGCGGCAATGAGATATACCGAGGCAAGACTTTCCAAGATCAGTATGGAACTTCTTGCCGATATCAATAAGAATACCGTAGACTTTATCCCTAACTTCGACGGAACGGAGTCTGAACCTGTAGTACTTCCCAGCCGTTATCCCAATCTTCTGGTAAACGGAGCAACCGGAATAGCGGTAGGTATGGCTACCAACATTCCACCTCACAATTTAAGAGAAGCGGTTAACGGTGTCATCAAGATCATCGATGATCGTATCGAAGGAAAAGAAACCACTATCGAGGACGTAATGGAAATCATCCAGGGTCCCGATTTTCCTACCGGCGGACTTATCCTCGGACACCGCGGCGTGGAAGAAGCTTACAGAACCGGAAGAGGTAAGATCAGAGTAAGAGCGGTAACCGAGATTGAGCAGCTACCCAACGGAAAGAGCCAGATCATTGTTACCGAACTTCCATATATGGTAAACAAGGCAAATCTTCAGATCAAGATTGCCGAACTTGTTAAGCTCAAGAAGATAGACGGCATTACCGATATCAGAGATGAGAGTAACAGAGAAGGTGTCAGAGTTGTAATCGAGCTTCGTAAAGATGCAAATGCAAATGTCATCCTGAACCAGCTCTACAAGCACACACAGCTTCAGGATACTTTCGGTGTCATCATGCTGGCGCTTGTAAACAACGAACCCAAGGTATTAACTCTTCTCGAAGTACTTCAGCAGTATCTGAAGCATCAGGAAGAAGTAGTTACCAGACGTACCAAATTCGATCTGGGCAAAGCGGAGGAAAGAGATCATATTCTCCAGGGACTCCTTAAAGCTCTTGATTTCATCGATGAAGTCATCAGCATAATAAGAGGATCCGCTACTCCCGCCGAAGCAAAAGAAAAACTCATAGCAAGATTCGGACTTGATGATGTTCAGGCTCAGGCTATCGTAGACATGAGACTGAGAGCACTCACCGGACTTGAGAGAGACAGACTTCTTGCAGAGCACAATGATCTTCTTGCCAAGATTGAAGAACTCAGAGCGATACTTGCTGATGAAAAACTCCTTCTCGGAGTTATAAAAAAAGAAATCTCCGAAACCGCGGATAAATACGGTGATGAGAGACATACTCATTTCAGCAATGACATTTTCGATATTCCCGATGAAGATATGATTCCTCACGAGAATACCGTTATTGCAATGACCAGACTCGGTTATATCAAGAGAATGAGCGTTGATAATTTCAAAGCTCAGAACAGAGGCGGTAAGGGAATCAAGGGTATGGCCACAATTGAGGATGATTACGTTGAAGATCTCCTCATGACTACTACCCATCATTCACTGAACTTCTTCACCACGGCGGGAAGAGTTTACAGAATGAAGGCTTATGATATTCCCGAGTGCTCACGTACTTCAAGAGGTGTTGCAATTGTTAATCTGCTTCAGCTTGAACCCGGTGAGAAAGTAAGTGCGATCATTCCCATCTGGGGATTTGAAGAAGGAAAGAATCTCTTCATTGCAACCAAAAACGGAACCGTTAAGAAGATGAAGATGGACGAGCTCATGAATGTCAGAAAGAGCGGACTCAGAGCCATTACACTTGTAGACGGTAATGAACTGATAGATGTTAAGATCACTGATGCGGATTCCGAAATCCTTCTTGCTACCAAGCAGGGTATGTGCATCAGATTCAGAGAAGAAGAAGTGCGTACCACCGGAAGAGGAAGTATCGGTGTTATCGGAATGAATCTTGCGGGCGGTGATGAAGTGGTTGCAATGCAGCTTGCTTCTCAGGGTAAGTACATGACCTTCATTTCCGAGAAGGGAATGGGTAAGCGTACCGACATAGATGAATTCAACGGACAGCACAGAGCAGGTAAAGGTGTTAAGTGTTACAAGATAACCGATAAGACAGGTGATTTGCTTGCTGCAAAAGCCGTTAACGGTGATGAAGAACTTATCATGATCACCGATGGCGGTCAGATGATCAGAATACGTATAGACGATATAAGCGTTCTTTCCAGAATCACTTCCGGAGTTAAACTCATGAATCTTTCCGGTGGTGAGAAGATAGCCAACGTTGCTAAGGTCCGCGACAGACTTTCCAACGGAGAAAAAGAATTCGCCTCACTCGAAGAGGGTGAAGAGGCTATGGATAAAGAAAGCGAGAATATGGCCGGTTCCTTTGAAGAGGATGATGACGATGACGAGGTGATCATTCCCGTTCAGGACGACAGTGAAGAGGACGGTTGATAAAAAATGGATTACACAATATTAAGAGATCTTGCGATCATTATCGTATTTGCTAAGGTTTTCGGACTTCTTGCCAGAAGAGTAAAGGCGCCGCAGGTAGTAGGTGAGATCATTGCAGGTCTTTTGATCGGTCCCAGCGTTCTTCACTTTGTTGATCAAAGCGATTTTATAACACAGATGGCGGAGATAGGTGTTATCCTGCTCATGTTCTCCGCAGGACTTGAGACTAATCTTAAGGATCTTCTCAAGACAGGATTTAAAGCATTTCTTATAGCGGTTGCCGGAGTAACGGTACCTCTTATAGGCGGAACAATTCTCTATATGTGCTTTTATGGATTCTCGGAAGTAGGATCTTCCGAATTCTACACAGCACTCTTTGTGGGAGTAATCCTGACCGCTACCAGTGTAAGTATCACGGTTTCGACTCTTCGTGAGATGGGTAAACTGAAGGGAGAGATCGGACAGACGATAATGAGTGCAGCTATTATCGATGATGTCATCGGTATCATAGTTCTCACTTTCGTTATCGGATTTAAGAATCCCGATTCAAATCCCGGTAAAGTAATCATCAATACCGCATTGTTCTTTGTAGCAGCTCTCGGTATAGGATGGGTCATCTACAAGATATTTAAACTTGCGGATATGAAATATCCTCATACCAGAAGAATTCCCATTATGGGACTTGCACTTTGCTTCTGCCTTGCATACGTTGCAGAGACATATTTCGGAATTGCGGATATCACAGGAGCTTATGTTGCGGGCGTAGTTCTTTGTTCCATTAAAGACTCAAGTTATATTGCAGAGAAGATGGATACCAATTCCTACATGCTCTTCGGTCCCGTATTCTTTGCTTCCATCGGACTTAAGACAAACCTTACCGCAATAGACGGAAGTCTGATACTCTTCTGTATCTGCTTCGTACTGGTAGGACTTATCTGTAAGATAATCGGATGCGGACTTGTGGGAAAACTTTGCAGATTCTCGTGGAAAGATTCTCTTAAGATCGGTGTCGGCATGATGACAAGAGGTGAGGTAGCGCTGATCGTATCTCAGAAAGGTCTCAGCGTAGGAATGATCGGTTCCGAATATTTTACCGCAGTAATCTTGCTTATAGTTGTATCAAGTATTTCAACACCTATCATACTCAAAGCTTTATATGCTGCGGATGAAAAACATCCGAGTCAGGTACATGCGAAATAAAAAAGTAAAAGTACAAGAAACAGTAAACGCTCCCACTTCCGTAAACAAGGAAATGCGGGAGCGTTTTCATAATGCAATTATAAGTGTTACTTCGGACAGAGACAGACCTACAATAGGAACGCTTTCCGAAAAAACAATTCACGCCGTCATAAAAAATTATATAGAACCAGATGAAGATAAACAGGAGATCCCTATCGGTACCCATGTAGCGGATATATATACCGGTGATCATATATGTGAGATACAAACAAGAAACCTTAAGAGACTGTGTGAGAAACTGACGGACTTTCTTCCGATGTATAAGGTAACGGTAGTTCATCCGGTCATAAGAAAAAGAAAAATATACTGGATCGATCCGGATACGGGAGAGATGACTAATCCAAGGCGCACATCACCTAAGATCGGAAGTATTGAATCCGCAGTCAGGGAAGTATACGGAATAAGAGAATATATAAATGATCCTAATCTGAGCGTTCGATTTGTTGTAATAGATGCGGATGAATTCAGGATAAAAGACGGCTACGGAAAAGATAATAAAAAATACGGAACGTGGCTTGATAAAGTTCCAACGGACCTGATCGAAGATATCACATTTGAATGTGCTGAAGATTATCTTCAGCTTCTTCCTCCGGAAATACCTGAAGAGTTTACCGTAAATGATGCTGCAGAGCTTGGTATGAAAAGAGATGAGGCAAGCCTTATAATCGCATTCTTATATAAAGTCGGTGTGATCGAAAAGATAGGAAACAAAGGAAGATCCTATCTGTATAGGTTAAAGTATTAAATAGATGGAACAGGGGGACGGTTCTGTCGTTCCACATGAGTCATGTGGAACGGCAGAACCGTCCCCCTGTTCCATCTTTAGATTTCATCCGGATCGGAGGGCTGAAGTGAGAAGATAAATTCACTTCCCTCACCGGGAGTTGAGATTACATTTATATTTTCACTGTGTGCCATAAGTATCTCTTTTACAATTGAAAGACCAAGACCTGTTCCCTTCTTGTCCTTTCCTCTGGAAGAATCTGATTTATAGAAACGATTAAATATCATCGAGATGTCTTCGGGAGGAATTCCTATACCGTTATCTTTGACAGATACGTAGATCTTATTTTTCTTTTCCGCAGTTTCGATCTTTATTACGGAATCATGATTTGAGAACTTAACCGCATTATCCGTAAGATTATATATGATCTGTTCAATTCTTCCTTTGTCAGCATGAACGAATAATTCATCACCGGTAAGTACAAGTTCGATGGCGATGGATTTTTTTCTGCAGGTTCCTTCGAATGTTTCCGCCACTTTTCTGACAGTATCATTGATATCAAAGTCGGTTATATCAAGATGCATGCCTTTTGTGTTCAGATTGTTGAGAGCAAGCAGTCCGTTGGTAAGTTTGGTAAGACGCTCGGTTTCATTAAGAACGATTCCAAGATATTTTTCGTGCATCTCAGGAGGAATGGTTCCGTCCAGCATTGCTTCGAGATAGCCCTTTATGGAAGTAAGAGGTGAGCGGAAATCATGTGATACGTTTGCGATAAACTTCTTCTGATCATCTTCCGAATCCGCAATCTTACCTGACATATAATTAAGCGCCGCGGCAAGATAACCCATCTCATCTCTGCTGTCTACATTTACTTCATAATGATAATTACCGTCGGCAAAACTTTCGGCACCTTTTGTGATCTTCCGGAGAGGCACATATACAAGCGTGGTGAAAAATATCAATATGATGAGAGACAGAAGGAACATAATGATAAGAGTAATGTATGAAATATTAAGAAGAGAATTACATTCTGCTTCAATCTCATCCATTGAGATATGAATAGTGACATATCCTTTGGTTCTGTATTTGGTGATGATGGGACATATTACGGAGAGAACCTCCTCATCAAATGAACCGAAGAAATTACCAACAAAATAATAAGAACTGCCTCCCGATGAAGGATCAAAATTCGGAATAACTACGGCTGTATCCGGATCGGAACTTGCGGTATCCAGAATAATGATACCGTCGGGAGAAATGATCCGGATATCCGCATCCATATATACACTCAGTGAATCGAGCTGAAGAGTAACCGTTTCCAGTGAGGTTCGGGATGAATATAATCCCTTCGCGTAAGTATCTGCGATAAGGGATGCCTCGGAATACAGGTTCTGGGCTTTTTGATTAATGATGTAATCTCTGGTTATACGAGGCACGAAAAGAGAGACGGCCAGAAAAGAAAACAGACCGAATATAACATATCCGATGATAAATTTCAGATAGAGTGTGTGTCTCATACTGTTTCGAACTTATATCCTTTACCCCAAATGGTGGAGATCCGCCAGGAATCACCTTCACCAATCTTCTCTCGAATTCTTTTGATATGAACGTCAACAGTTCTGGTATCACCGCTGTATTCGTAACCCCATATACGATCCAGGAGCTGTTCTCTGGTAAATACTCGATTGGGTGATGAAGCAAGGAAATACAGAAGTTCCAGTTCCTTGGGTGGCATATCGATGGTATTTCCTTTATAGGTTACGGAATAGTTTGTAAGATTGATCAGAAGATCCGGATATGCAACAGCATCTATATCGGAGTCGACAGTTTCTTTGACTTCGGCAGTTTTGGAAGCGGATCTTCTCAGAACTGCTTTGACTCTTGCTACCATCTCTTTTGAATCAAAAGGTTTTTCGATATAATCATCAGCACCGAGCTGAAGTCCCAGAACTTTGTCAAAGGTTTCACCCTTTGCGGAAAGCATGATGATAGGCAGTTCGGAGTTGGTACGTACTCTTCTGCACACTTCGTATCCGTCTATTCCGGGAAGCATGATATCGAGAAGCATCAGATCCGGTTTGAATTCAGGTATTTTATCAAGAGCCGATTCACCATCATTAACGATGAGAGTGTCATAACATTCCTTAACGAGATAAAGAGATATAAGTTCGGCAATGTTATTGTCATCGTCGACGATCATAATCTTTTGTTTATCAGCCATAATCATTCTCCCTCTATTTGAACTTTACTATCGTGACTCCGGCGTCACCCTCACCGTATTCGCCGAGTCTGAATTCTGCGATGTTTTTCTGTTTTCTGAGATAAGCATGGACAGCATTTCTGAGAGCTCCCGTTCCTTTACCGTGAACGATACGTACGGGGGACATATGTGCAACATAAGCATCGTCGAGATATTTGGATACAGCCGAGACAGCTTCGTCGGTGGTCATACCGAGAAGATTGATCTCGGGAGAAATGCTGAGGGATTTCTCCATCTTCAGTGAACCGGAGAATGTTCCGGATGTACCGGGCTTTTCTTCGGGAACGGCATTATAATCGATCTTCAGATCTTTAACATTAACGGCCATCCGCATGGACCCGCACATTACAAAAAGATCACCTTTAGAATCGGGTTCACTCTGTACAATACCTTTCATTCCGAGAGAATGTACAATGACATGAGTATCTTTTGTAAGTTTGGAAGGGTCTGTAGCGGCAGCCTTTTTGCCGGAAGATTTTTTGGGAGTATCTTCTTTATCATTTAATTCTTTGATCTTTTCCCTAAGAGCTGTTCTTTCTTTTTCCAGATCTGCCATTCCGGATGTGATTCCGGCCTTTTGCATATCACGGATGGTTTTGTCAGCAAACTCTTTAGCCTCTTCCAGAATCTTTACAGCTTCATCGTTGGCACGTCTCATGATACCTGCTTTTTGCTCATCAATCTTAACGTTCTTATTGTGAAGCTGATCCTGAAGGGTACGGATCTTGGCCTTATATTCGGCGATTTCTTTACGGTCATTCTCGGATTCGATACGCGCCTGCTGAAGATTCTGTATCACATCTTCGAAACTTTCGGCATCCGCATCAATGTGCTTTTTGGCTTCCAGGATGATATCTTCGGGAAGTCCGAGCTTTTGCGAAATCGCAAAGGCATTACTCTTACCTGGAACGCCGATAAGAAGTCTGTAGGTAGGACTTAAGGTTTCAACATTAAACTCACAGCATCCGTTTTCAACACCATCGGTTTTTAGTGCGAAGATCTTGATCTCGGTATAGTGAGTTGTAGCTATGGTTCTGATACCGAGATTGTGCATGTGTTCAAGTATTGAAACTGCAAGAGCGGCACCTTCGGAAGGATCCGTTCCCGCTCCAAGTTCGTCAAAAAGGCAAAGGGAATGCCTGTCGGCTTTTTTGAGAATGTCGACAATGTTGACCATATGGGATGAGAATGTGGACAATGACTGCTCTATGCTCTGCTCATCACCGATATCGGCAAATATATCATTAAACACGCAAAGCTCGGAATGAGAAGCTGCGGGAATATGGAGTCCGGACTGTCCCATAAGACATAAGAGTCCTACAGTTTTAATAGAAACAGTCTTACCTCCGGTATTGGGTCCGGTGATAACAAGAAGATCAAAATCCCTTCCGAGTGAAATATCTATAGGAACAACTTTTTTCTTATCAATAAGCGGATGTCTGGCCTTTTTGAGGACAAGGTAGTGCTTTTTGTTGTACGAGGGCCTGGTGGCATCCATATTCAGAGCCAGTCTGCCTCTTGCGAAGATCACATCAAGTGTGGTCTGAGTTTTCTGATTCAGAGAGATCTCTTCGGTATGAAGTCCGCACTTTGCGCTTAAGTCCGCCAGGATCCTCTCGATTTCTTTTTCCTCCTCACGCATAAGTGTCCTGATCTCGTTATTGAGATTTACTACGGATGCGGGCTCTATAAAATAAGTAGAACCGGTGGAGGACTGATCGTGGATCATGCCGGGAACCTGGGACTTGTACTCGGATTTAACGGGCACGCAGTATCTGCCGTCTCTCATGGTGATGACAGCTTCCTGAAGATAGGTTCTCATGGAACCGTTTATCATGGAGGTAAGGGATGAATGGATCTTATCTCCGGTCTGAAGGATCTGTCTGCGTATTTTCCTAAGCTCCGGCGAAGCATCGTCAGCAATCTCTTCTTCGGAAAGAATACATTTTCTGATCTCACCCGATATAAGAGGGAGCGGAGAAAGAGAAGCGAAGAAATCTGAAAGTGAATCGGTAAACTCCGAATCATCCTCTCTTACGGCCTTAGCCCCTTCTTCCTGATCTACGGAATGCCTGGTGCCTGTATTAAGCGCAGAAAGAGCGGAGGCAATCCCGCCTCCGGATTCCTCCCCGTATTTAACGAGCCTTGCGGCGTTCTCAAGCTGTGCCGCTATCTGTAATAGTTCGGATGCAGAAAGGGAAGCACCCGAATCAAGCGATTTAACGATGTATCGTAAGTCGGCATTACCGCCAAAGCTTGTTCTTCCGCTTTTTATAAGTCTGGACAGAGCATCAGCGGTCTGGGTCTGCCATTCATCGATCTGTTTAAGATCACATACGGGACTAAGTGTTTTTATCAGCTCTTTTCCGGGAGCCGAATCAGCTTCTTCCGATAAAAGAGAGAGTATCTTGTCGTATTCTAATGTCTTTAAAACTCTGCTATTCATAGTATCTTAAGTATATCACAGGAAATCCCGTATTTCTTTACTTTTTTGGACCGTAAAGATATACTGAAATAACCATGGAAGATGTTAAAAATACGGAAAAATCCAATAAGTCTAAGACGGATAAACCGGGGGCTTTTCAACAGAGTATTATTACCGAGCAGATCAGGAAAAGGCCCATCAATAAATACCGTCTTCTGAGAAAAACCGCGATAACTGCGCTTCTTGCCATATTATTCGGTATTGTGGCATCCGTTACAATATGGCTTTTGGAACCTGTCTTGAGTAAATGGGTTTCTAAAAACGATGTGGCACCGGTAAGGGATGAAGTCCATTTCATTGATGCGGGTGATGAGATCACTCCTCAGGAAGTACTGGTAGATTACATGGATCAGGAAGCTATTCTCGGAACCGAGACTACGGATGATACTTCACTGACAGAGATTCCTCTTACGGATGAGCAGATTCAGGCACTTTTTTCCAAAATGATCCTCGATCAGAAAGACTACAGACTTCTGTATCAGTCTATGGCTTTGTATGCCATGGAGATAAACAAGTCGGTTGTTACGATCACGGCAATCTCCTCCGACACTGATTGGACAGGAATGATAGAACAGCGCAGCAACCAGTCTTCCGGTCTGATCGTTGCAACGGGAAATCTTGATATATATATTCTGGCGGATTACACCCCTCTGGCAGATGCAGATTCTTTTAAGGTGAGATTCAGCAATAACTATACCACCGAATGTAAACTCAGGGCGGTTGATGCGGCAACGGGACTAGCCATGTTTTCCGTCAAGTACACAAATCTGAGCTCGGATCTGGCAACAAATCCTCCCGTAGCAAGTCTGGGAAGCACATATGCTACGATCGGAACACCTGTGGTTGCACTCGGAAGTCCCATGGGAACCGTCGGATCCATCGGTTACGGAATGATCAGTGCCTCCAGAAGTACCATAGAATACGCGGATACCGCAGATACAATGCTTCAGACCGACATATACGGAGCAAGCAATGCCGGAGGTTTTCTTTTTAACTTTACCGGTCAGGTAATCGGGGTCATAGCACCCGATCAGGATAAAAGCGATGTGGATGGACTGATATGGGCTTACGGAATAAGTGAGCTTAAGAGCAGAATTGCCGCAATGGCAAACGGAGATCCTACAATATATCTGGGAATAATCGGAACATACGTCACAAACGAAGCCAATTCCGAACTGGGTGTTCCGTTTGGAGCATACGTACTCAGGACAGATATGGATTCTCCTGCGATGCTTGCAGGTATCAGAACAGGAGATGTAATAGTAAGACTCGGAGATACTCAGATCACGAATTATTCCGACTATATTACGGCCCTGCAGAAATATGAAGTCGGTGATAAGGTTACTGCGGTTGTAATGAGAAAATCACAGCAGGAATACGTCGAGCTCGAATATATTATGACAGCCCGTTCATCAGGAACCATATATGAATAAACTAAAACAGTTTTGAAAGGATAGAAATGAAACATATCTCTGAATTTAATGAAGGCGATCATATAAGAGAAGTTTTTTTGTGTAAAGGAATCTCTCATGCAGTCACCAAAAACGGAAAAGAATACCTCAATGTCCAGCTGATGGACAGAACAGGAACCGTGGATGGTAAGATCTGGGATCCCGGAGATCCCGGAATAGACGACTTCGATAAGTATGATTATGTAGAAGTAAATGCTGATGTTAATGTCTGGAATAATGCTAAACAGCTCAACATCAAAAGGATCCGTATAGCCGGTGAGGGAGAATACGATCCCGCGGAATATCTTCCCGTAAGTTCCAGAAACAACGATGAGATGTACAAAGAGCTTCTGTCCGTTATAGACAGTATAGAAGATAAGCATTACAACGCTCTTCTCAAAAAGTTTTTCGTGGAAGATACCGAGCTTGTTAAGAGATTCAGAACATGCTCTGCTGCCAAAACAGTTCATCACGGATTTGTGGGCGGACTCATGCAGCATACTTTGGGAGTAGCTTCGGTGTGTGATTTTCTAAGCAAGTCCTATCCTGTTCTTAACAGAGATCTTCTTGTAACCGCTGCTCTTTGTCATGATATTGCCAAGACCAAGGAACTTACTCCATTCCCTGAGAATGATTATTCCGATGAAGGTCAGTTACTCGGACATATAGTAATGGGATCGGAGATGGTGGGAGCTGCCGCAAAAGAAATCGAAGGATTTCCTAATATAAAACTCACTCAGCTTCAGCATTGTATACTTGCTCATCACGGAAAGTATGAATTCGGATCCCCCAAGCTTCCCGAACTTGTTGAAGCAATGGCACTTAATCTTGCGGATGAGTGTGATTCAAAGATAGAGATATACACAGAACTCTTTGAAGCAAATGCGGAAAAGAAGGGACAGTGGCTCGGACCCAGAAAATTCCTGAATGACTCTAACGTAAGGTCAACCATAACAACGGAATAAGAAAATGAAAGAATACTCTTTTAAGAAAAATGATGAAATCATTCTGACCATTGATGATATCTCGGACGACGGATCCGGGATAGGAAGGAGTGACGGATTCATTTTTTTTGTAAAAAACACATTACCCGGAGACCGCATCAAAGCTAAGGTGATGAAGGTCACCAAAAGCTACGGCTTTGCAAGATGCATGGAGATCCTCGAGTCTTCAAACGGCAGATGCAAAGCTCGTTGCAGCGCATTTGAAAAGTGCGGAGGCTGTTCTCTTCAGAATTACAGATATGAAAAACAGCTTGAGTACAAATTTAATAAAGTAAAAAATGACCTGATAAGGATCGGAGGAATATCCGCAGAAGAGGTAGAACAAAAGCTTCTTCCAATAGTCGGTATGGATGATCCTTACAGATATCGTAATAAGGCTCAGTATCCCGTGCGTATGGGAAAGGATGGAAAACCTCATGCAGGTTTTTTTGCCGGTCATACTCATTCTGTGATTGAAACCGATGATTGCCTGATCGAACCGGAGATTAATTCGAAACTTCTCGATGCAGTTCTTAACTGGATGAATAAAAATCATGTCAAAGCGTATGACGAGGAGACCGGAAAAGGTCTGGTAAGACATGTGCTCATAAGACACGGATTTACTTCCAAAGAATGTCAGGTAAATCTTGTAATTAACGGAAGTAAGATACCGGATGAAGCAGGACTTATAAAATCTCTTACGGATATAATGCCGAACGATCTTAAATCTGTAACCGTATGCCCGAATACCAGAAGAGATAATGTAATTCTCGGCGATTCATACAGAAGCATTTACGGGGAAGGATATATAACTGACACACTTGTCGGAATCACGTTCAAGATTTCACCTCTTTCTTTCTATCAGGTTAATCCTGTTCAAACGGAAAAACTATATGGTCTTGCAAGAGATTATGCCTGCCTTACCGGTGAAGAGGAAGTGCTTGATCTGTACTGCGGAATCGGAACCATCTCTCTTATGCTGTCTAAAAAAGCAGGACATGTTACAGGAGTTGAGATCGTAGACAGAGCCATTAAAGATGCGAAAGAAAATGCCAAGATAAATGCAATCGGCAATTCGGAGTTTATAACAGGCGCTGCGGAAGATGTTATACAGACTATGCTTCCCGGTGAGGGAAACAGAAGAACTCCCGATGTTGTTGTAGTGGATCCTCCCAGAAAGGGATGTGCAAGGAGTTGTATCGATGCGATACTTACTCTTTCACCGAAGAGAGTGGTATACGTAAGCTGCGACCCCGCAACTCTTGCCCGTGATATCAAGATCTTCCGCGAAGGAGGATACGAATTTGTCAAGGCAACACCTGTAGATATGTTCCCTCATTCCAGCCATGTTGAGACAGTAGTTTGCTTGAGCAAAAATTTTTCGAAGCCGAAAGATTATATTCAAATTGGAATTGATGCGGAGGATTACTATAGAATCAAAGAATCGGAGAAGAAATCGGG
>JAEEXJ010000062.1 GCA_016291475.1 Lachnospiraceae bacterium
TTCGAATCCCGCTAGCCCTGTATATGCGACACTAGCTCAGTCGGTAGAGCACTTGACTTTTAATCAAGTTGTCGAGGGTTCGATTCCCTCGTGTCTCACTTTAATATCGATAAGGAAGTCTGGTAATTCGGACTTCCTTTTTTTATGGTATTATGTACTAAGTTGTTTATAGAATGGATTAGGAAAGAGTCACCATGAATAAAGACAAAGATTTCGACAAAAATAAAAAGCACTTCAAAGGCAGTACTTTAATCTTTTCGCTGATCTACGGTTTTCTGGTCGGACTTTCTTATGTATTCGGATATCAGCTTGAAAAAATGGGCATGACTCTTCCCGGAGTATCGGGTAAGTTTAAGATCTTTATTCTTGCGCTTTTAATCATGATTCCTGTCGGGGTCCTTGCTTATTTAGCATTTATGTTCCTGGATAAGTTTTATTCCGCTTCGGGAAAAGAGAAACGCCGCGCCGGATCTTTAAAAGTATTTTTCATTAGTTTTATCATAATCCTTATCTGCCGTATTCCCGTATTTCTGGCATATTATCCCGCTGCCATGTCTTACGATTTCGGAAGACAGTATATTGAGGCTATGAAGGGACATATATGGTTCTATGATTATCAGCCTCTTATCCATACCGAACTTATCAGGATCTTTTACCTGATAGGTCTTAAGCTCGGAAGTGTTGAAGTCGGAATGGCACTTCTTTGTCTTTTCCAGATTCTGGTAACTTCTGCGATACTTGCTTACACTGTTTCCTTTATGGTCAGAGTTACCGGCAAAACGTTTTTGTTTCCGGTATTTACTATTCTTTATGCGCTTCTTCCCATGCATGAGATCATTTCCGTTATCATGACCAAGGATGTTTTCTTTTCTGCATTCTTCGTGCTTTTTATATGTCTTCTTTACGAGAGAGCGCAGAAGAAGTCAATCCTTCTTGATATCGCCATAATCATTACTGCAGTCCTTAACATCACATTCAGGAAGAATTCTGTTTACGCCATGGTCTTTTTGATCATTGGTTTTCTGATCTATGAGAAGAAAATAAAAGAGAAGGTTTTCTCCGTTATCTTAATGGTAATCTGCATTGCATCGGGACTCGGTGCACATAATGCAATGGTTGTCGGATTTAACTGTATCAAAGGAGACAATTCCGAGATGTACAGTGTTCCCATGATGCAGCTTATGAGAACATATGAGCATCAAAAAGATAATCTTACCGATGAACAGTATGCCATGATATACAAAGTACTACCTATTGAGATTGACGGTATCAGTTATTATCCTTATTGCTCTGATTGTGTAAAGAATTATTCGGGAAGCAGAACTGAGATATGGAGTGGCGGTGTCAGCGGTTTCTTCAATGAGTGGAAGAGTATAGGACTGGCATATCCCAATGAGTATATTGATGCTTTCCTGTTTCTGAATAAAGGTTATTGGTATCTTCCGGACAGAATGTATGCGGAGGTTTTTGGTGTAGGTGCAGAGAACGGCAAAGGTCTTCTTCACACCTATAACTGTACTGCGGGACTTGAAGGTGGAGTTACTGAAACCTGCTATGCTCCCGGTGTAAGAAGATTTTTTGAGCAGGTTATCAATGAGAATGGATTTTTTAAATGGCCTGTACTTAACCTGCTTTTCAGACCTGCGTTTTATTTTTGGCTTTTGATCTTCACGGTGTTTGAAGCGCTTCGCAAAAAGAACCGCAAGGGATGGCTTCTTCTTACCTATCCCATGTTTTATATGGCTACGCTTTTCTTCGGACCTTTGGTCTACCTGAGATATATGTATCCCATCATCTTGTCTCTGCCTGTCCTTATGTCCGTAATCATCTTTGAAAAATCCGGCGAAAAATAAGAAAAAAATCTTGCCTAATTAACGGGCGTAGACTACAATAGCAAGTGGAAAACGGTTTCCTTTTTGGGAGAATAATTATGGCAAAACAGGAACATATCAGAAGAGCAGGTATACTTCTTCCGGTTTCGTCACTTCCTTCGGAATACGGCATCGGAACATTCGGTAAAGCGGCTTACGACTGGATCGATTATCTCAAAGCATCCGGTCAGTCATATTGGCAGATCCTGCCACTGGGCCCTACCGGTTACGGAGATTCTCCTTATCAGAGTTTCTCTACTTTCGCAGGCAATCCCTATTTTATCGACCTTAATATCCTGATCGAGGAAGGACTTATCAGGAAGGCTGAATGTGATGCCCTGGACTGGGGCGGAAGTGTCAGATATGTCGATTACGAGAAGGTGTTCGCTTCCCGTTTTGCAATCCTCAGGAAGGCATATACAAGAGCCGTAAAGGCAGGTCTTTTACAGGATAAGGATTTCATGTCCTTCTGTAAGAAAAATAAATCATGGCTGAATGATTATGCACTTTACATGGCACTTAAGAATCATTTCGGAGGAAAGAGTTATCTTCTCTGGGATGACGATATAAGACTTCGCGATAAGAAAGCAATGGAGAAGTATACCAAGCTCCTTGCTTCCGACATCGGATTCTATATGTTCCAGCAGTTTGAATTTGATGTTCAGTGGAAGAAGCTTAAGAAGTATGCCAATGAAAACGGCATCATGATAATCGGAGATATTCCCATCTATGTTGCACCCGACGGAGCGGATACATGGTCCGAACCCAGGCTTTTCCAGCTGGATGAAAAAGGATATCCTATTGCGGTTGCGGGATGCCCTCCCGACTGTTTTACGGAGGACGGACAGCTCTGGGGCAATCCGCTCTATGATTGGGATTATCACAAAAAGACAGGCTACAAGTGGTGGATGAGAAGACTTAAAGCATGTTTTGACATGTATGATATAGTCCGTATCGATCACTTCAGAGGTTTTTATTCTTATTGGTCAATTCCCTACGGAGATAAGAATGCACGCGGAGGAAAATGGATCAAAGGACCCGGATTTGATCTGTTTGCCGAGATGAAAAAGCAGCTTGGTGAAAGACCCGTTATTGCCGAGGATCTGGGCTTTTTGACTGACGGCGTTATCAAGATGGTGGAAAGAACCGGATTCCCCGGAATGAAGATAGCGCAGTTCGGATTTGACCCCGGCGCTAACAGTGAGCATGCGCCTCATAACTACGACAGAAATTTCGTAGTATATACCGGAACCCATGACAACGATACCATACTTCACTGGGCTCTTAACTGTGATAAGAAGACCGCAAAGTATGCGATGAAATATACCGGTGTCAAAAAGAGAACGGATCTTCCTGCCGCAATTATCAGAGAATGTTATGCAAGCTGTGCGGATACCTGTATCATACCGATCCAGGATTTCCTTGAGCTTGATAATGAGGCAAGGATCAATACTCCTTCTACACTCGGAGACAACTGGAAGTGGAGATGTGTATACTCCGATTGGAGTGAGAAACTTTCGAAGAGAATGAACAAACTCGTTAAGCTCTACGGAAGAGACAATATGACAGCACCCAGATAAAACAGTGTGGAACAGGGGGACGGTTCTGCCGTTCCCCTGTTCCCCCTTGTTCCAAGAAATAACCCCCGCAACAAGAAGATGTTGCGGGGGTACCATTATGTTTCTTCTTCGGTATCGTCCAAAGTGAAATTCTCGGTCATGGCCATATGAGAGTTGTGATATTTGGGCTCATATGTAACGTCACGTCCGAACCATTCGGGAGGAAGGAAGTTCTGTGCGGCTTCGATACTTCCGAACTCAACCTCTGCGATCATGAGAGGTGCAAAGGGCTTTTCAAATACGTCGAGCTCTATAAGGAGCGTATACTCATCGGGGGGCTTAGGCGTTCCCTCGACTACCTGAGGATGCTCTAAGGGGATGAGATATCTTTTTTTGGTGATCACGTTTCCGTCAGCTTTGGTAAGAAGGTGATAATAACCTTCGGATGTGAGGGAAAGATTTGCTTCTTCTCTCTGCATGAGTCCGGAACCCTTGTAGGTGAGAATGAAATCATCATCCTCACGTCTTATCCTTACTACGGGATTGGTGCACAGATAAGCCTGTTCTATCAGGTGAAACGGATAACTTTCGATGTCATCCGGTAATTTATCTATTAAAAACTTTCTTTCTATTTCCATATAGTATTTCTGCCTTATTCGAACGCAGGCGAATGATGAACGATTGCCTTAGCGATCTTTACGGCTTCTTCCCTTCCTGCACATATTTCAACAATGGTCAGTGCAAATTCGATTGATGCTCCCATTCCCTGACCGGTGATGATACCGGAGTCGATTTCGACGGGAGAGTGGGTCACGGTAGCGCCTCCTTCTTCAAGATGTGATTCAAATGAAGGATGGCTGGTTGCCTTTCTGCCCGTAAGGAATCCTCTGTGGGCAAAGATGCTGGGTGCTGCACATATGGCAGCGATATATTTTCCGGCACCGTAGAAATTTCCGATGAGATCCATAAGCTCGTCGCATTTCTCGAGATTTTCCGTTCCGACTTTACCGCCGGGGAGTACGAGCATGGTATATTCATCTCTGTTTATATCGGCTAAAATCCTGTCTGCCTTTACATTTATTCCGTGGGATCCGTTTATTTCGAGTCTTCCGTTTATGGAAACCGTGTCTATCTCTATTCCGGCACGTCTTACTATATCAACTACGGTAAGGCCCTCTATCTCTTCAAAACCGTCTGCCAGGAAAATCGCTATTTTATTCATATCATGCCTCCGAATCCGATCTTACGTTGATGCCGTTGACTACGACTTCCCCGTTCAATTCGATAACGAGGCAGTCTTTTCCATCAACTGACTTTTCGTTAACAAGGTCTGTTCTGTCGGGCTTTACCTTTACTACGACGTCGGGTGTTTTTACGTCGAAGGATCTTGAGTTGAAGACATTGCTCATCATGAGAGGCTTGTCTTCCGGAGAGATCTTTTCGTACTTGTCGTTGAAGGTGTCCATCTTCTCGTTGCTTGTTCCGCCGGCTTCAAGGAGATTTCTTATATCGTGCTTTTCCATTGTGAGAGGAAGAAGCTGCTCTTTGTTATCGGCGATCATTCTCGACATTTCTTCGTGAATGTTCTTGACACTGCTGAACCTGCATTCATCGCCGAGAGTCTCTTCGACGATCGCTTCGAAGGTTTCCTTCTGGGACATTGCGGTCATGGGTTCTCGGGCGCCGAGCATGAGTTCGATGAACTGCTCGTTTAAGTTCTCGGAATCCTTGGAATAGTACATTACCGAGTGAATGTCGGCATTACGGTCGTTGAAAGCCGGGAACAGGTATCCGATCTGGGGCAGTTTTACGATCCAGTCCCTTTTCCTGTCGTGGAATTCGTTGGTCTTGGGATCGTATGAAAGACCTGCGTCAGTCAGATCTACGGGGCAGATGACGGTGAGGATATAGTTGTATATATCTTCGGATGCATCCTCGTTGACCGAGCCGTCCCTTGTCTTCTGGGGGATGTCATACACATCATGTGCTACCAGTATCAGGTAATTCCCCACATATTCGAAGGAGGAGATGATCCGGTTATAGTAATCGTCCAGAAGTTCTTCGTCCTGAAGAGCACTGTCTCTGAGCTTTAACAGGAAATCCTGCTGGCCTCCTTCTTTTTCCGCTTCATTTGTGATATCCAGAGTCAGGGAATTTTTACCCACGGTTCCGGAAAGGGCCTTTCTGAATATATCGAAGTATTTATAGGTCTCTTCTTCGGGAAGAGAGTGGAATGTCTTTACAAATGCAGCTTTCTTATTTTTTTCTCCGTCAACGTAACATCCGGCTATTCTGGTTACGGAGCAGTTTTTAGGTGTATAGAGCTTCTTGATCTCGCTTAATTCCGATTTGATCATTTTAAAACCTCCGGCTTATTTTTGCCCTAAGGCAACAACTAATTTTACCATAAAAACGGCTTATTAGATACCTGAAGCTGTAAAGCGGATTTTTCGTAATTATATTCGGTTGAAAAGGATGGCTTTAATTGCTAAAATGTAACACGCAAAAAACAAAAGTCACTAAGTGAGGAAGCCATGGAACAGTATAAGCAGGAATTTATCGATTTTATGATCGAGAGTCAGGTTCTCAAATTCGGAGATTTTACTCTCAAGAGCGGAAGAAAATCACCCTTTTTCATGAATGCGGGTGCATATGTCACCGGAAGCCAGCTTTCAAGGCTCGGAGAGTATTATGCTAAGGCAATACATGATAATTTCGGGGATGATTTCGATGTCCTTTTCGGACCCGCATATAAGGGAATCCCTCTCGGAGTCGCTACCGCCATTGCTTATTCCAAGCTTTACGGCAAGGACGTAAGATACTGTTCAAACAGAAAAGAGGTCAAGGATCACGGAGATACCGGAATCCTCCTCGGATCCAAGTTAAACGACGGTGATAAGGTCATTATGATCGAGGATGTTACCACTTCCGGTAAGTCCATCGAAGAGACCTATCCCATCATTAAGGCTCAGGCCGATGTGGAGATTAAGGGACTCATCGTATCGCTTAACCGTATGGAAAAGGGTCTTCACTCGGACGGAAGCGCACTGGATGAGATCAAGGCTACCTACGGATTCGATGCGGCCGCTATCGTAACCATGGCAGAAGTTACCGAATACCTGTACAATACCGAAAGACAGGGTAAGGTCTGGATCGACGATGAGCTCAAGAAGGCAATCGACGAGTATTACTCACTTTACGGAGCTAAATAAGAATCAAGTCTTAAGGAGTTACAAATGGAAGAAGAAAAGATCTACAAAGTAGTCAGAGCAACAGGCGCATGGGACCTTGCCATCGGCATTGCCACCATCATTCTCGGACTCGGTGCAGGCATCATGCTTGTTGTCAGCGGAGCTAAGCTGCTTTCATCCAGATCCAAGATAATGTTTTAAAAAATGCGCAGATCTTACATGTTTACAAACAGACGTCATCCCTATATCGGGATAATGTCTGCAATATTGGGAGTCATCGCCCTGATCTCTCTTTTATACGGGATCGGAAGCAGTTATCTGCTGGGCGGGGAGGTTTCCATGAGATTCGGAGCGGCTGCCCTTTTGGCCACTCTTTATTCTCTTGTGGGATGGTTTATGGGAGTTATGGCCGTCAGGCTTCCCGATTGTTTTAGGATAACCGGCGTGACAGGCATAATACTCAATACCTTAACACTGATCATTTCGGGATTTTTGCTCTGGATACCCACATAAACGTAAGCAAAAGCTTCGGACAAAGGTTCGGAGCTTTAATCATGTAAGTAAAGTGTTTTAGTACCAAATATTGTTATTATTTCTTTAAGATATTACTAAATGTAGATTAACAAACTTGCACAGATACCCTATTTTTAGTAAAATACCAATGGTTTTACATTTATAAGGAAAAGACTTAGGAGGAATGTGATGAGTACAGCTAAGAAAAAGCCCGCAGCAAAGGTTGGCATAGTCATGGGCAGTGATTCCGATATGCCCGTAATGGCTAAGGCGGCGGAAATCCTCGATAAGCTCGGGATAGGCTATGAGATGACCATTATCTCAGCTCACAGAGAGCCGGACGTCTTTTTTGAATATGCTTCATCCGCAGAGAAGAAGGGATTCAAGGTTATCATCGCGGGAGCAGGAATGGCGGCACATCTTCCCGGAATGTGTGCGGCAATCTTCCCTATGCCCGTAATCGGTATCCCCATGCATACCACATCCCTCGGCGGAAGGGATTCACTTTATTCGATTGTACAGATGCCCAGCGGAATTCCCGTTGCAACCGTAGCTATTAACGGTGGAGCAAATGCCGGACTTCTTGCAGCCAAGATCCTTGCGACATCGGATAAGGCGCTCCTTACCAAGCTTAAGAAGTATTCAGCTGATCTCAAGAAGCAGGTTCAGGCCAAGGATGCCAAGCTTCAGGAGATCGGATACAAAAAATACCTCGAGAACAAATAAATTTTTAAATAAAGGTGGACAAAATGGCACTTGATTACAAGTCAGCAGGCGTAGACATCGAAGCGGGTTACAGATCCGTCGAACTCATCAAAAAATGTGTTAGTGAGACTAACAGACCCGAAGTTATGGGAGGCCTCGGAGGATTCTCCGGAGCATTCTCCGCGGCAGCATTTAAGGGAATGGAAGAGCCGGTACTTTTATCCGGAACCGACGGAGTCGGAACCAAACTCAAGGCTGCTTTTATTCTTGATAAGCATGACACTATCGGTATCGATTGTGTTGCAATGTGTGTTAACGATGTAGCATGCGCAGGCGGCGAGCCTCTCTTTTTCCTTGATTATATTGCTTGCGGCAAGAACATTCCCGAGAAAATCGCTGAGATCGTAAAGGGTGTTGCCGAAGGCTGTAAGATGGCAGAGTGCTCACTTGTAGGCGGCGAGACCGCAGAGCATCCCGGAATGATGCCCGATGAAGAGTATGACATCGCAGGATTCTCTGTAGGTGTTGTTGATAAGAAGGACCTTATCACAGGCGAGAGCATCAAGCCCGGTGATGTACTTGTCGGAATCGGATCAAGCGGAATCCACTCCAACGGATTTTCACTTATCAGAAAAGTATTCGAGATGTCAGAGGAGTCCCTTAAGAAGTATTACGACGAGCTCGGTGAGACTCTCGGCGAAGCTCTTCTTACTCCCACCAGAATCTACGTAAAGGCTCTCAAGGCCCTTAAGAACGGCGGAGTTAAGGTTAAGGGATGCAGCCATATCACCGGCGGCGGATTCTTCGAGAACATTCCCAGAATGCTTCCTGACGGTACCAATGCGAAGATCGATAAGAACAGCTATGATATTCCTCCCATCTTCGGACTTATTCAGAAGACCGGATCCATCGAAGAGAATATGATGTACAGCACTTACAACATGGGACTCGGAATGGTGCTTGCTCTTGATCCCGCAGATGCGGACAAGGCTGTTGAGATCCTTAAGGGTGCCGGAGAGAAGGCTTATATCGTAGGAAGCGTGATCGCCGGAGAAAAGGGTGTGACCTTATGCTGAGAGTTGTCGTCTGTGTAAGCGGAGGCGGAACAAACCTTCAGGCAATAATAGACGGAGTTAAGGAAGGTACCATCACGGGAGCTGAGCTGGTAGGAGTTATCAGTAACAACCCCGGAGTAAAGAGCCTTGAAAGGGCTGAGAATGCAGGAATCCCCGCATTTGTTGTCAGACCCAAGGACTTTGCCGTAAGGGATGATTTCCACAAGGCATTTATGGATAAGCTGGCAGAACTCAAGCCGGACCTTATAGTTCTTGCGGGCTTCCTTGTAAGAATCCCCGAAGAGATGTGCAAGGTTTATCCCGGTAAGATCATAAATATTCATCCTTCGCTTATTCCTTCTTTTTGCGGAGTCGGTTACTACGGACTTAAAGTTCATGAGAAGGCACTGGAAAGAGGAGTCAAGATCACCGGAGCTACTGTTCATTTCGTAAACGAAGGTATGGACGAAGGCCCCATTATCGATCAGATACCTGTAAGGGTACTTGACGGTGATACTCCCGAAGTTCTTCAGAGGAGAGTTATGGAGGAGGCGGAATGGAAGCTTCTTCCCAAGGCTATAGATGATATTGCGAACGGACGCCTGGTCATGGAAAACGGCCGCGCCGTCAGAAAGGCATGATATGAAAATACTTTTAGTCGGTGGTGGCGGAAGAGAGCATGCGATTGCTTGTGCAATCTCAAAGAGCCCCAAATGTACCAAGCTTTATTGCGCGCCCGGAAATGCAGGAATTGCAGCTATTGCGGAGTGTGTTCCCATCGGTGTGATGGAATTTGACAAGCTCGTTGCTTTCGCCAAGGAAAAAGAGATCGATTTTGTGGTTATAGGACCGGACGATCCTCTTGTAGGCGGAATTGTTGATGAGTTTGAAAATGCGGGCTTCAGAACATTCGGTCCCCGCAAGAACGCAGCTATCCTTGAAGGCAGCAAGGCTTTTTCCAAGGATCTGATGAAAAAGTACAACATTCCCACCGCTGCTTACGAAACTTTCGACGATGCCGAGAAGGCTCTCGAATATCTCAGAACAAAAGCTGACTTCCCCATTGTTCTTAAGGCTGACGGACTTGCTCTCGGAAAGGGAGTTCTCATCTGTGAAGACCTTGCCCAGGCTGAAGCCGGAGTTAAGGAGATCATGGAGGACAAGAAGTTCGGAAGCGCCGGAAACAGAATGGTCATCGAAGAATTCATGACCGGAAGAGAAGTAAGCGTTCTTTCTTTTGTCGACGGCAAGACCGTCAAGATCATGTCCTCCGCTCAGGACCACAAGAGAGCGGGAGACGGCGATACCGGACTCAATACCGGAGGAATGGGCAATTTCTCACCCAGCCCCTTCTATACCAAAGAAGTTTCGGATTTCTGCGATAAATACATTTTCCAGCCTACGGTTGATGCGATGGCTGCTGAGGGACGACCTTTCCACGGTGTGATCTTCTTCGGCCTTATGCTCACTCCCAAGGGACCCAGGGTTCTCGAATATAATGCAAGATTCGGCGATCCCGAGGCTCAGGTGGTTCTTCCCAGGCTTGAGAATGATATTATAGATGTCTTCGAAGCCTGCATTGACGGAAAGCTCGATCAGATCGATCTTAAGTTCTCCGACAATGCTGCAGTGTGCGTAGTCCTTGCAAGTGACGGATATCCCGTGAAATATGAGAAGGGATTCCCCATTGAGGGGCTCGACAAATTCGAAGGCAGAGACGATGTATTCTGCTTCCATGCCGGAACCAAGTTCGACGATGCCGGAAGGATCGTAACAAACGGAGGAAGAGTACTCGGAGTTACTGCTCTCGGAAGCGACCTTAAGACCGCACGTAAGAATGCATACGATGCTACCGAGTGGGTATCTTTTGAAAATAAGTACATGAGACATGACATCGGCAAAGCTATCGATGAAGCATGAGTTCGGAGGAAAAAGGTAAAATGGAAACCAATAATCTAAGTAAGAAAATAAGACAGGCGGCCCTGACGATATTTATCGTAGCAGCAGTACTTATCGTATTATTCGGAAAGCAGTTCGCACTTACCGTATTTGCCAGTACCGGTAAGGTAACCGCAACCACCGCCAATGTAAGAGCGCAGGCAACCACTTCATCCGATGCGGTGGCTTCTCTTGCAAAGGGCGATACCGTTGAGATCAAGAGCCAGACTACCGGAACCGACGGAAAAGTTTGGTATGAGATCGTTGTAAATGCAACCACCACCGGTTACATCAGATCGGATCTGGTAGAGATCACCGACGGAACTACTCCCACCACCTCGGGCGGAGCAGAGACCACTACAACAACCACTACTACGACAACTACCACCACACCTCCTGTTGCAAATGCAGAGGGAATCACTCAGGTAGAGCCTGTCAGCGGAACAACCACCGCAGACGTTAACGTAAGAGCCGATGCTTCCACCAACAGTGAGATCGTAGCAAAGGCAAACAACGGACTTACCCTTACCGTAACAGGAACCAAGCAGGGTACCGACGGAAACACCTGGTATTATCTTTCTTTTACCAAGGACGGAGTAAGCACCACCGGTTACATCAGATCCGACTATGTAAGGCTTTCCGGAGATCTTAAGGAGCCCTCAACCGAGGAGCCTACCGAGGAGCAGGTTCCCACTACTACCGAGACTGTAGAGACTACCGTTCAGAAGCACTGGGATACTCAGGAGCAGACCGACGGATGGTTCCTTCTAGATTATGAGCAGGGTAAGCAGTACAATATCGACAATCTCTTCGAGATCAACGCTCACAATACCGAGCTTCTCGAAAAGCAGGAAGGTAAGATCAAATCCCTCAGAACCATCCTTATCATTCTTGTTCTTGTACTTGTAGCTACCATTGTTGCGGCAGTGTTCTTCTTCATGAAGTGGAAGGATCTGGACGACAGGGCAGCATTTGCGGAAGCGGAGAAAGAAAGAGCCAAGAGAATAGCCGGACACGGTGAAGGCAGAAGACCCGAGCGTTCAAGCGAGCGTTCATCCCGTCCCGCATCACGTGAAGGTGCACGCAGGGAAGCTGCCGGAGAACGCAGAAGACCTGTTGAAGGTGCTGCAAGGGCAGAGAGACAGCCTGCCGAAAGAGCAGCAAGAGCACAGGGCGGAGAGAGAAGACCTGTAGACGTACAGAGAGGACAGAGCTCACACACCGTAAGACCTGCTGACGGAGAAAGAAGAAGTGCCGAGGCCGACAGAAGAGCTGAGGACAGAAGAGCCGAGGACAGAAGAGCGGCCGAGCCCGTACGTGAAGCCGCAAGAGAGCCCATGCCCGAAGATGAGGCACCCGTTGAGTACATCGAAAGAAAGCCTCACAGAAGTGCAAGACCTCAGTCGGATCCCGTTGTTAAGGACCATCACAGAAAGCAGCTCGTCGATGATGACGATGATGAATTTGAGTTCGGATTCCTCAACTGGGACGATGACGACAAATAATTGAAAAACTTATCGGGAGGGCTTAAAAACCCTCCCGTTTTCTTTTATTAAAAAAGCTTTAAAAAGCCGCGTAATTGTTGACCCGGTACACGCTTTGTTATATCTTATATATAACAGTATTTTATCCGCAGGAATCGGGGATCTGAAGATCGTCCGTGACCGGAAAGGAGGAAGAGATGTATATAGAAATAGATTTCAACAGTGACGAAGCCATATATAACCAGCTTTGCGACCAGATAATCATGGGAATAGCGGCAGCAAGGTTATGCGACGGCGATCCTCTTCCTTCCGTAAGACAGCTTGCTGATGATATCGGTATAAATATGCATACGGTAAATAAGGCATATACGGTACTCAGGCAGCAGGGATATGTCAAAGTGGACAGAAGACGCGGGGCGGTTATCAGCGTGGATCCCGGTAAGGTCAATGCACTGGCCGAACTTAAGGAGAGCCTGAGAGTTGATATCGCACGTGCATCCTGCAGAAATATCTCGCGCGAGGATGTACACAAATTAGTAGATCAGATCTTCGAAGAATACAGATCCGATCAGTCAGGAGAAAAAGGTGGAAGGTAATTATTCCGAAAAAGCAAAGATCTCGCTTCAGATCGCATCGAAGTGGGCAAGTAAGCTTCACCAGAGTTATATAGGTTCTGAGCACATCCTTCTTGGACTTGTGCTTAATTCGGACAGTATGGCAGGCAAGGTTCTTGCGGCAAACGGAACCGATCCCGATAAGCTTACCAACATGATCAGGGATATGATCAGTTTTAACACAGCACTTGCCATCGAATCCAAGGAAACATATTCCCCCAGAGCAAGAGGCATATTGGAAGAAGCAGCAAGGACTGCAGCAAGATTCGGTCGCGAACTTGTCGGGACCGAGCATATTCTGTTGTCTCTTATCAAAGAAGGCGAGAATGTTGCGGTAAGACTTCTTGCAACAATGGGCATCAATCCCATGAAGGTCTACGCGGATACCCTTGCGGCAATGGGACAGGATCCCAGACTTGCCAGAGAAGACCTGATGCAAAAGGGTGACGGCGACGGGGACAAGATGTCTGTTCTCGGACAGTATTCCAGAGATCTGACCAAGCTTGCGGCAGAGGGAAAACTAGATCCCGTTATCGGCAGGAAGGATGAGATCAAGAGGATCATCCAGATCCTTTCAAGGCGTACCAAGAATAATCCCTGTCTTATCGGTGAGCCGGGCGTAGGAAAGACCGCGGTTGTTGAAGGGCTTGCCATGCTCATCGCATCAGGCGATGCTCCCGATACTGTCAGGAATAAGAGACTACTTACACTGGATCTTCCCGGAATGGTCGCAGGAAGCAAATACCGCGGCGAGTTCGAGGAGAGAGTTAAACGTGTTATAAGAGAGGTTGAGGAAAGCGGAAACATCATTCTTTTCCTCGACGAGATCCATACCCTTATCGGTGCCGGCGGAGCGGAAGGTTCCATCGATGCATCCAATATCATGAAGCCTTCGCTTGCAAGAGGAGAGCTTCAGCTCATCGGTGCTACCACCATCGATGAGTATCATAAATATGTCGAGAAAGATGCCGCTCTCGAGAGACGTTTCCAGCCCGTTATGGTGGAGGAACCCACAGAGGAAGAGACCGTAAGGATCCTGGAGGGCATCAAACATAAATACGAAGATCATCACAATATCGAGATCACTTCGGACGCCATAGAAGCTGCCGTAAGACTGTCCGCAAGATATATCAATGACAGAAATCTTCCCGACAAGGCCATTGACCTTATCGACGAAGCTGCCGCATCCGCACATCTTAAGAGCCTTGAGGTTCCCGAGAAGCATAAGTCCATTCTTGATGAGATCAACAAGATGGACAGACAGATCGAGCTTTCCATCAGAATGGAAGCATTCCTTCAGGCACGTGAGATCAAGTTAAAACAGGACGAGCTTATCAAGAAATATGATAAAGCTCTTAAAAAGAGCGAGGCTGACAAGAATGTCCGCAAGGGCAGCATCGGTGAGGACGACATTGCCAAGGTTGTTGCAATGTGGACCAAGATCCCCGTTACCAAGCTCAATGAAAAAGAAAGCGACAGACTGCTTAAACTGGAATCCATCCTTCACAAGAGAGTCATCGGTCAGGAAGAGGCTGTTGAGGGCATTTCCAAGGCCATGAGAAGAGGAAGAGTGGGACTAAAAGATCCGAAGAGACCCGTGGGTTCATTCCTTTTCCTCGGACCTACAGGTGTAGGTAAGACCGAGCTTTCCAAGGCGCTTGCGGAGGCAATGTTCGGTTCCGAAGATTCTCTTATCAGGATAGATATGTCCGAATATATGGAGAGCTTCTCAACTACCAAGATGATCGGATCGCCTCCGGGATATGTAGGCTTTTCCGAGGGCGGACAGCTCACCGATAAGATCAGGAATAATCCTTATTCCGTAGTTCTCTTCGATGAGATTGAGAAGGCTCATCCCGACGTATTCAATATACTGCTTCAGGTTCTTGATGACGGACATCTGACAGACTCTAAGGGCAGAAAGGTTTCATTTAAGAACACCATCATAATCATGACATCAAATGCCGGTGCACAGAGGATCGTAGATCCGAAGAATCTCGGATTCGGTGCATCAAGCGGCGGAGAAAAGGCCGATTATGAGAGGATGAAAGCGGGAGTTATGGAGGAGGTTAAGAAGTCCTTCAAGCCCGAGTTTATCAACAGAATAGATGACATCGTGGTATTCAGTCAGCTCAGCGATCAGAATCTCAAAGATATCGTTGACCTGCTTGCATCGCAGCTTGCTGCAAGATGTAAAGAGCAGATGGACATCGAACTTAAGCTTGCTCCTTCCGTTAAGAAATATCTTATCGACAAGTATGCCGACAGGAAGATGGGCGCAAGACCTTTAAAACGCGGAATTCAGAATGTTGTTGAGGACAGACTCGCAGAGGAGATCCTCAGGAAAAATATAAGACCCGGTGACAGAGTGACATGCACATGCTCCGGAGATAACATTGTATTTAAATCCGCTAAGCCAAAGACAACAAAATAACGGAGGTTAAAAAAATGGCTGAGATTATTTACACGGACGACAAAGGAAAGCTTGCTTTCGGAGATCATCATCTTAAGGAGAAGACGAAAGTAGAGGACTTCCCTTTCGGAGGGGATCTTCTCAAGGTTAAGACCTATGAGGATATCACCAGATTCGAGAAGAACGGTTTAGTAGTCTATGAGTCCGTGCCCGGAACCACCGTAACCGATTTTACCGAGACTGCGGACTCCATGGAGTTCACTGTAAGCGGCAAGGGTTCGGTTTCCATTACTCTCGGACTTGCCGATGATACTCTTTATAAGGTAAAAGAAGACGATAAGGAGACCGGTACAGTTAAGACCGGACTCGGCGGAAAGCTTTCCCTTTCCCTTGATCTTTCAAATAACCGCAAGGCAGTCGTAAGCGTTAAGAAGGCTTGATAATGGCAAAGGCTAAGCAGACAAGTGTATATTTCTGCCAAAGCTGCGGATATGAATCGGCAAAATGGATGGGGCAGTGCCCGGGGTGCCACGAATGGAATACATTCGTGGAGGAGCCTGTAGTTAAGGCTGATCCCGGGAGTGCCTCATTTCGCATATCATCTGCGGCAAAGGGTAACGGAAGCGCAAAGGCTCTTTCCGAGATCACATCTCTTAATGATGTGTCTTTAAGTGAGGGAAAGAGGGATTCATCCGGAATCGCAGAGCTGGACAGAGTATTGGGCGGAGGAGTTATGAAGGGCTCACTTACTCTCATAGGCGGTGATCCCGGAATAGGAAAATCCACACTTCTTCTTCAGGTGTGTAGAAATATGTCCGCAGCCGGCCTTAAAGTGTTGTATGTTTCGGGTGAGGAATCCAAGGCCCAGATCAGGATGAGAGCGGACCGTATCGGTAAATTTACCGGTGATATGAAGCTTTTGTGTGAGACGGATCTCGGTATAGTATCGGAGGCGGTCAGATCCGATAAACCCGACATTTGTGTCATAGATTCCATACAGACAATGTACAGCACCGAAGTATCATCCGCACCCGGATCCGTTTCTCAGGTAAGGGAATCCACTCAGGTGCTGATGCAGCTTGCCAAGGTTCTCGGAATATCCATATTTATAGTCGGTCATGTCACCAAGGAAGGAACCGTTGCGGGCCCCAGAGTATTGGAGCACATGGTCGATACGGTTCTCTATTTTGAAGGGGACAGGCACGCTTCCTACAGGATCTTAAGGGGTGTTAAAAACCGTTTCGGCTCCACCAACGAGATCGGTGTTTTCGAGATGAGAAGCGAAGGACTTACCGAGGTTACCAATCCTTCCGAATATCTGCTGGACGGAAGACCTATTGATGCATCCGGTTCCGTTGTATCCTGCAGCATGGAGGGTACAAGGCCCATTCTTATAGAGATCCAGAGTCTCGTATGCAGATCCAATCTGGGAATTCCCAGAAGACAGGCATCGGGCGTTGATTATAACAGGGTGAACCTGCTTATGGCCGTACTTGAGAAAAGATGCGGACTTCACTTGGGTGACTGTGACGCGTATGTCAATCTTACCGGCGGAATGAAGCTTTCGGAGCCTGCCCTTGATCTTGCCATGGTGCTTGCCATAGTGTCATCTTTTAAGAATGTCTGCATTCCTCCCGATGTGGTGGCTTTCGGCGAAGTGGGATTATCGGGTGAGGTCAGGACCGTGTCCCAGGTTTCTCAGAGGGTTTCCGAGGCAGTGAGGCTTGGATTTAAGACTATAATAGTGCCTGCATCCGTACTTTCCGAGGCTAAGAAGGCAGCGGGCAAGGATACCGAGATCATAGGCGTATCCAACGTCAGAGAAGCTTCCGACAAAGTAATGTAAATTTTGCTTGCCTTGAAAAAATGCATGTTGTATAATACGTGAGTCGGTCGTTTTACGGCTAATAGGGGAATAGTACAATGGTAGTGCGGCGGTCTCCAAAACCGTTAATGGGAGTTCGATCCTCTCTTCCCCTGCTAAAGAGCGTTTCCTTTTCGGGAAGCGCTTTTTTTGTTATAATCTCCCTATGTTTGGAGGCGCTTATGGAACGCAATATACTTCATGATTACATTATCTCTCTTGGCGGAAGCGAAGAGCTCTGGACCAGGATAAGTTCCTGTGAGGGAGTGTATAAGGAACTCGAATATTGGTGCACGAACGGAAATCTTCTCGGGGAATACTGTCCCAAGGGGATTTCTATTTCCGATTGCATAGCCTGGCAGGTGGATCATTTCAAGGCTTACATGGACAGGGAAGAGAATAACAGATGGCACAGGGAGAGGCTTTTTCTGCAGAGCCTGGAGACTCTACTTGACATCAGTGACGGTTCCGAAGAGATACTCCGCAAGATCACCGGAGAAAACGGTGAATCGGGGACTGACAGGGAAGATGTGTGATCTGTGACAGACTTTTTAGTTTTCCGATTTTTGTGATTTTTGACACTTGTATCATAATAAAAATATGTTAAGATATTAAGTGCCTGCCCTTTTGAACGGGCGGACTAAAAGCGGGGATACGAATATGGGGAATACGACTGATTCATCTGAATACCTGCGGGCTCTGATGCAGGATTACAAAATGAAAATAGGTCCTCTTACGGAGTTCCTTCCCTGGCTCGGACAGGCCACGGAAAGTGCCGTAAGCAATTATTCCGGGAACGGCGTTACACAGGCCAGCATTTCTTTTCCCGTGTATTCTTCGGAACTTATGGCTTTCATTAAAGCCTGTAAGGTATCCGGGCTGATGGACCGCAATTATCCTTATGTATATTCCAGAAGAGCCATTAAGACTCACGATCAGGAACGCAGACTGATAGTCAGCGCCACATGGAAAGAATGGGATGTGCTGTGCGGAATACTAAGCAAGTATGTTCTCGGAGGTCAGACCAGATCTACTTTCTGGAGAGAAGGAATCACCGAGCAGATCTTTTATCTGACGGTCAGCAAGATGAGAGAGATCACCGATTTCTGGGACGGTAATACAAGTAACTAATGCGGATTTTCTTCGCAGAGGAACGGGAGAGTTCAGATGGGCGACAAATCAATTCAGAAAAAGCAGTATATTATCGATGTAGCGGCTAAGGTTTTCGCTGAAATGGGCTACAAGAACGTCACCATGAAGGACGTTGTTGATGCCTGTGAGATCTCAAGAGGCGGCCTCTATCTTTACTACGAGAGCACCGCTCAGCTGTTCATCGATGTTATGAAATCTCAGGCAGAGGCAGGAAATGATTTTACTTCCCTTATAAGTGATGATGCCACTGCCGCAGATATACTTCTTCTTTTCCTTCAGGAGGAGAAGAAAGAGCTCTTCAAGAAAAAGGGCAATCTGAACCGTGCATATTACGAGTTCTATTTTGATGAGAAACCTTCCAAGGCCGATAATGTCCTTAAGAAGAAGTTCGATTCGAATATGAAGATGATCGGAAAGCTTATCGAGATCGGAGTTGAGAGCGGAGAGTTTACCTGTGAGGATCCTCTCACCGCTGCCTTCAACATATTGTATGTGATCGAGGGAATGAAGACCACGGCACTTACACTCGGTATATCATCCGATTCCTATGACAGACAGATCCTTTATATCTTAGAGTCACTCGGAGTCGAAGCTTGAACCTGATCACTATATGAAAACAAGAAGGCTTCAGAAGGGAAAATCTTTTCTGAGGCCTTTTTTAAGAAAGAAGGATATAAAATGAGCGTCAGAAGAGTCTATGTAGAAAAGAAAAAACCCTACGCCGTACAGGCAAAGCACTTAAGACATGATGTCAGGAATTTCCTCGGCATTAAGATCGATGACATGAGAGTGTTCATCAGATACGATTCCGAGAATATTTCGGATGCAACTTTCGAAACTGCCTGCAAGACGGTTTTTTCGGAGCCTCCCGTTGATGACATCTATCAGGAAAAGCTTCCTCTTGATGAGGGAACCAGAGCATTCTCAGTGGAGTTCCTTCCCGGACAGTTCGACCAGAGAGCAGACTCTGCCGTTCAGTGTATAAAGTTCCTAAATGAGAACGAAGATCCTATTATCCAGACCGCAGTTGTATATGCGGTTATCGGAAATATCACTGATGATGAGTTTAACCGTATCAAGGGATATCTCATTAACCCTGTCGATTCAAGAGAAGCAGGATTGGATAAACCTGACACTCTTGTCGTAAATTATCCCGAACCCGAAGATGTTAAGACCTTTGACGGTTTTGCAGACAGCCCCGAGGCTGAGCTTAAGAAGCTCTATGATTCACTCGGACTTGCAATGACCTTCAAGGATTTCCTTCATATCCAGAATTATTTCAAGAACGATGAGCATCGTGATCCTACCGTAACCGAGATCAGAGTTCTTGATACATATTGGTCAGATCACTGCCGTCACACCACTTTCTCCACCGAACTTACCGGAGTTAAGTTTGATGATGGTGCATACAAGGCTGCTTTTGAGAAGTCTTTCGAAGAGTACATGAATACAAGAAAAGACCTCTTCGCTGACCGCCCTGACAAGTTCTCATGCCTTATGGATCTTGGAACCATCGCAGCTAAGCGTCTGAGAAAAGAAGGAAAGCTCGAGGACGAGGAAAAGTCCGATGAGATCAA
>JAEEXJ010000063.1 GCA_016291475.1 Lachnospiraceae bacterium
AGAGATTTCCTGAAGGCAGTCAAGGAGAGCTATAATGAGAATTAACTATAACGTATCGGCTATGATCGCCAATAACTCCCTTAAGAACAACGACGATCTTCTCTCTGCTTCGCTTCAGAGATTATCCTCAGGATTTAAGATCAACGGTGCCAAGGACAACCCTGCGGGACTTGCCATGGCAAAAAGAATGAATGCACAGATAGTCGGCACCAAAACTGCCGATGAAAATACCATGGACGGAATTTCCGTAATAGAGACTGCTGACGGAGCTCTTTCGGAAGTTGCGGCTATGCTCCAGAGAATGAACGAGCTTGCTGTTCAGGCATCAAACGGAACCATGAACGATGACGACAGGGAGATCATTCAGAAAGAGATCACTCAGCTTAAGGACGAAATAAACAGAGTATCAGAGAGTACCGAATTTAACTCCCAGCCTCTTTTGGACGGATTTTACGATCTTAAGGGTTACACCAATAACACCGATGTTAAGGTGCTTACCTATTCCAAGGAGATCCCTGCTGCCACATATGATTTTAGTTCTATTGACTGGACTGTTGATACCGATGGAAATAAAACCGTTGAAGTAACGGACAGCACCGGATCAACAACTAAATATAACGGATCCATGCTCGATAATGTTATCACTATAACAGGTGATCATGGATTCGAAATGAAACTTACCGTTCCCGAAAATCAGGCTAATGCTACCGGAAGTGTAACTAATCTCAGTGTTGAGTGCACCGGAATCGGAGCAATGAGACTTCAGGTGGGCTCAAACGAAGGTCAGGTACTTGAGATGCAGATCCCTGCAGTAAACTTAAGCAACATGGGACTCAGCGGACTTGATCTTTCAACCGAGAAGACTGCAAAGGAAGGTATTGATAGGATCAAGAATGCCATGACCTTTGTGAATACCGTAAGAGGTCAGCTCGGTGCATATCAGAACAGACTTGAGAATACCGATGCCAGACTCGATATCACGGAAGAGAACATGACCAGCGCCTACTCCAGAATAATGGATGTGGATATGGCTGAGGAAATGACCAAATATTCAACCTATACCGTAATGACTCAGGCAGGAACCAGTGTACTTGCCCAGGCCAACGACAGACCTTCAACCGTATTACAGCTTCTTCAGTAAGGAGGATAATTAATGCAGGATACTCTTAAGCAGGAATTTACCAGACGTATCAGTATGGCCAATTCAACCGAACTTATCGTGATCCTCTATGATATGGTCCTTGCTTATTCCGATGATGCGGAGGAAGCGCTTAAAAACGATAAGGATCATGATTTTTATGCATCCGTCTCCAGAATGAGAAATTGTGTGAACGAGCTTATGTGTTCTCTCCACATGGAATATGAACCTGCAGCTGCACTTCTATCACTTTACAGATATTGCATGAGAAAGCTTGCGGCAGCAGGCGTAAGAAGAAGCATCGAGCCCATAGATGAGATCAGAAAGATCATCAAGCCTTTGAGAGAATCATATTCCGGACTGGTGGAGCTCAACACCTCCGGCCCTGTCATGGGTAATTCGGAATCGGTTATTGCAGGTCTTACCTACGGAAAAAATGATATCAACGAAAATCTCGTTAACAATATAAACCGCGGAATGCTGGTGTAAAACATATTGCAAATATGAGAAGAACCCTTTGATTAAAGGGTTCTTTTTTTATATTATTAAAGCAATAGTTTCCAAGGTAAAGAACCGGGATGAGACTATTAATAGATGCACTTGGTTGTAGGATCTCGGGAGATTTTAAATGCAGGAAAAAAGAATTGCACCACTGATCGTCAAAAAAATATTTGAGGAGGCAGAGTTTACCGTAAGCACGCTTGCTCTTATGAGCTCAAAAAACACCGTTGCAGCGGTATATACGGGACTTGTTTCTTTTTTCGTTTTCGACAGTAATATGGACAATGATCTTATCCAAAGGTTGAAAATGGAATACCAAAGCAGACTTTTAAGAGATCATTCAGGTAGCGAGTTTGAAAATAACTCCCATACGATCGATGATGCATATGCCCGTTTCAGTTTAAACGGAGTAAGAAATGCATATACAAGCACGGAATGGAATGAAAAGAATGCAGCCTATTATGTCGATACCGTGATCGAAATGATCGGGGCCCAATCAAATGACTATAACAAAGAGCTTGTCATGGAAACCGTATCCAGACTTTATAGGGCAGTAACAAAGGATTATTCGGAGGAAAAAGTTCCTCTCGACAAGCCCTCAAATTTTGGGGGAGTATTTCAATTTGTGTACTTTTGCCTGTTATATTATGCGGCATGGAAAGGCGCAGGTTTTATCGCTCCCGGACTGCATAGAATTATTGGTTCAACAGATTCGGTTTTTTCCGTGGTATGTATGATATTTCTCTATGCAGTTTTGCCCATTGCCATGGCCATTTTTATCCATATGACTTATAGGCTGATAATCCGTAACAGCATGACCGGTTTCGGCAGCGGGATCATGATGTTTCTTGTTGTTTACACTCATGCGGTGGGCAGTCTTATTGAGGAATATAATGTGTATGAAGATTTTAGTCCGAATGTCGGAGCAAAACTTTTGTTTTACTCTGTTTTGATCGTATTTTTGGTTTTTTTCTTTTATCCGAGATTCGACAGATATAAGGACTAGTCTCGAAGAGGCAGTTTGTATAGCCTGATACATCCACAACGCATTTGGAGGATTTAATGTTCGTAAATTCTGTACCGTCCACGATCATCCACAATGTATTTGAGGAGGCGGATCGTACCGTAAATACTTTTGCTTCTTTCAGCTCTGTAAATGATGTGGCTGCCGTATATACAGCACTTGTCTCATATTTCCTGGCAGGGCAAAAAATGGAAGATGATCTTGCCCATAGCCTTATTTCGGAATATCAAAATAAAATTCGTGGAAAAGTCTCCGAAACGGAGTTTTCGTACTCCTTCGGTATGATCAGTGAAGCATATACCAGGTTTTGTGAAAAGGGATTAGCACATTCGTATATAACCGCAGAAAACATGGAAAAATCTTTTGCCGATTACGCGGATATTGTTATAGAAATGATCGGAGCAAGGTCAAATGATGTTAACAAAAACCATGTCATAGCAATCATATACAGACTTTTCAAGATAGCAACAGAAGATTATTCAACGGAAGAATCACCCGCCAAACCGACTTCTTCCGTAGCAATGGCACAATTGGCAGTATTTTGTGTATTGTATATTCTGGCCGGCATCGTAAAGGGAGGATACAGCTCGTTTGTAGGAAAAATATTAAGTGAGACAAATTCGGGAGCACTTGAATCATTTCTGTTTGTATTTTATTTTATCGGACTTCCCGTGGTTATAGCATTTTGTGTTGCTAAAACACACATTTATATATTCCGTGACTACATGATAAAATATCGCACCGGAATTATGATGTTTCTGATTATCTGTGTGCATTTTGGATTAGTTGCCCTCAGTTTGCATGAGCGCTACTATTCTCAGAGCGGAGGATATATTTTTTGTGAACTGTGGTCTTTCGGAAATATGATTGCAGGTTTCGTATATTTCTATCAATCTCGATGGGACAGAAGTTAGTATATGTTTGATGCGAATATATTTGACGATAATGTATTATTTCATGGGAGTCCCTATAAGCTTGATAAGATCGTTCCCAATCAGGCGCATGATTCCGGGTTCAGTGAGGGTTGTCAGCTGGCGGTATATGCTACAAGTAGCCTTGATATGGCAATCTGTTTTGCACTGGGATGTACCTCGGAAAGCGAAAATGCTCAGCGCATCATGATGCCGGAATACGGAAATAAAATGCATTTTATCGATTGCCATCCCAATTACGGAGGTAAGGGATATGTGTATGTCTTAGACAAAAGCAGATTTGTCCATGCCTACGGAACACAATGGGTTTGTTATGAACCGGTGATCCCTCAAAAAGTAATAACAATAAACGTGGATGACTATCTGGATTCACACTGCGTGATAACATGCAGTAATTGAATCGGAGCATATTCGTAACTGTAATAATGCATATTGCACATATAAAAAGAACCCTTTGAATAAAGGGTTCTTTTATGTTTGTGACACTGATGTCGCAAATGCGTTGTGATGTTTTAACGAATTTTGAAAAAATGACAAAAAACTATTGAACTTCGAAAAATGCGAATATATAATCGCATTTACAAAACATCCTTCGAAAGACTGTCTGTCTTCGGATGTGAACGAAGAGCGGAATATATCGCATTCGTGTAAGGGAAGATCTTCCCGGCAATTCACAATTAGTTATGTCCGGACGATCCGGATTAATTTCAAACGGAGAAAGATAATGCTGATTATGACTGTGTTTTTAGCGGTCGCCGGCATTTTCGATCATCTCTTTCATAAGATACCAAATGCTTTGATATTGGTCATGTTAGTCTCGTCCGTCACTTATGTCTGCGTATCATCGGGGCCGTTACTTCTTCTGTATGCAGTATTCAGAATGGCTGTTACGGGAGTGATATTCTATCTGTTATTTGTGGTAGGTGTCATGGGTGCAGGGGATGTAAAACTCCTTGCCGTGTGCAGCGGATTCATGACCGGATGGAGAACCTTGATGTTTATATTTATTGCTATGCTGATCGCCTCTTTATATGGCGTGACGCAGCTTTGTATCAGGAAAGAGTTTGGTAAGAGAATGCGGAGACTGGAATTGTATATAAGAAACGTATTGAAGACAGGAAAAGTTCAAAGGTATCACTGCAGCAGAGAGGCTGCAGTAAGAAATGGTGTAGCACTTGCCGGACCAATGTTTCTGAGTGCACTTATCGGAATCGGAGGATTGTACTGAAATGAAGTCGGACAGTGTTTTGATCCTTTATGACGAAGATGAAGAATACGCGGAATTAATGGGCGAATACCTGCTGAGTCAAAAAGGTCTTCCCTGGAAGATCGCCGTGTGTACTTCCGAAAACGATCTTATGAAGATATGTACAGGGAGAAATCCGGTACTCGTAACCAGCAGTTCCGCATACAGGGAGAGTCTGAAACAGGTAGGGGCTTTGAAGATCATAGTTCTGGATGACGGTGGTGGAATAAAGACTGAACCGCGCATAGAAAAATATCAGCCGGCGGAGGAGACACTTCGCAAGATACTTGAAATATATATGCAGGATGCTGATGAAGATTTTGCAGTGCGGTTCGAACCTGCAGGGGAAAAGGCAAAGCTGATCGGAGTGTTTTCACCTGTCAGAAGATGTTATCAGACCACTTTTTCCGTATTGATGGGCAGACTCCTTTTAGGACGGGGCAGAGTACTTTATCTGAGTTTCGAATTTTGTGAAGGCTGTGAAGAATTTATTCCTCCTGAAAAATGCAGGAATCTGTCTGACCTGATGTATTTCATAAAAAGTCCGCCGTCTGTATTTTCGGTACGCTTTAAGTCGATGGTAAGAACCATTGCCGGACTGGACTATATTCCCTGTGCAATACCCGGGACAGATCTGACGGAAATACCCGAAGAGGAATGGAAGTCTTTTTTGATGAGGATATGTTCTCTGGAAGGATACTCCTATGTCATCTTAGATCTTTCGGAATGCATCAGGGGAATTTTCGGAATACTCAGAATGTGTGACACGGTATATACACTTACGCGAAATGACAGGGTTGCAAAAAACAAGATTGAAAGCTATGAGAATGTTTTAAAAATGTATGACTACACAGATGTCAGGGATAAAAGCATCAAGTGCAGTATGCCCGCGGTAAGCCGTGTTCCTTCTTTTGGCGGTGAGGATCTTACGGGTGAGCTCGTTGATTTCATCAGAAAACAAATGGAGGTGCTTTGATGGATCTTACATCCGAGAAGGAAGAACTGAAGGAATGGGTCAGAGAGAGACTCGGATTCGGCAGGGAATATACGGATGACGAGGTATCGGAGTTTATTGATGACTGCATTATGGAGTCAGACAAGTTAAGAGCACTTCCCATAGGAGAGAAAAGACGGCTCGGGAAAGAAGTATTTGATTCCCTCAGGCGTTTGGATATATTACAGAGTTTTATCGAAAACAAAGATGTGACGGAGATCATGATCAACGGTCATTCAAATGTCTTTGTGGAAAAAGCCGGAGCACTGGGCAAATTGGATAACGGGTTTGATTCGGAGGAAAAACTGATGGATGTTATCCAGCAGATCGTAGCCGGATGTAACAGGACGGTAAACGAAGCATCCCCGATAGTGGATGCAAGACTGGAGGACGGCTCCAGAGTAAATATAGTCCTTCCGCCCATTGCGTTGTCCGGCCCTACAGTTACGATAAGACGTTTTCCGGAAAAACCCGTGACTATGGAGGGGCTTTTAAGTTACGGATCGATCACTGGGGAAGCCGCAGATTTCTTAAAGCTTCTGGTCATAGCCGGGTACAACATTTTTATCAGTGGCGGAACGGGAAGCGGAAAGACCACTTTCCTGAATGTGCTTTCCGGCTTTATCCCGCAGGATGAACGCGTTATCACCATCGAAGACAGTGCGGAACTTCAGCTTCAGGGGATAGAAAATCTTGTGAGGCTTGAAACCAGAAACGCCGGTCCGGGAGTGGATGAAATAAGCATAAGGGATCTGATCCGTTCTTCTCTGAGAATGCGCCCGGACAGAATAGTGGTCGGAGAGGTAAGAGGAGGAGAAGCTTTGGATATGCTTCAGTGCCTCAATACAGGACATGACGGTTCCATGTCTACCGGGCATGCCAACTCGTCGAAGGATATGCTATCGAGACTGGAAAACATGGTCCTTATGGCGGCTGAACTGCCCCTGGCAGCAATAAGGCAGCAGATCGCATCGGGGCTGGACATTATTGTTCATCTCGGAAGATTAAGAGATAAGACCAGAAAGGTCTTGGATATATCGGAGGTATGCGGGTATGAAAACGGAGAAATTGTTATCCGCGGGCTCTTCAGCTTCCGAGAGGAAGGCTTTGAAAACGGGAGGGTCATCGGTTCACTCAAAAAGACTGGGGAACTTTCACAAAGAGAGAAGCTCGAGCGCGCGGGATTATCACTTTGTTAAATGGGATTCCGGAAGAAGGATCCGGGTTATAGCTGGTGCAATCTTTAGGGTGATCATTTTGTCCTTCTTTTTCTACAGAAGTTTTATTGCCATGGTCCCGTTATCACTTGTGGGATATCTGTATTACAGGCAGCAAAAAAAAGAGCTGACATCAAGGGATGTCAAAAAACTGGAATCACAATTCATGGAAGCAATACGCGGAGTGGATACGGCGATAAAAGCCGGATATTCAGTCGAGAATGCATTTGTACAAAGCGGAAAAGATATGGAGAGGCAATTCGGTAAAGAATCGTTTATCTGCGAAGAATTGGAAGTGATAAGAAGGGGGCTGGTCATAAATATAACCCTTGAGGAAATGCTGGACGATCTTGCGGGTAGGAGCGGAAGTGAGGCAATCGAAGATTTCGCTAAAGTATTTATGATCGCAAAAAGATTCGGAGGTAATCTGAGCGAGGTTATATCGGCTGCGGTAGAGACCATATCCATGCGGATAGAAACGAGGGATGAAACGGCCGCTGCGATATCAGGTAAGAAAGCCGAACAGAACATAATGAAGATTATGCCTTTCGGAATACTTGCTTATGTCGGTATCAGCAGTCCGGGATATTTTGATTCTTTATACGGAAATCTGACGGGCGCTGCGATTATGACAGGCTTACTTGCGGTATATCTGTCTGCTTGTTTTCTGGGAAATAAGATCCTGACAGGATTGGAGGAAGCGGGATGATGTTTTCCAAAGTATCGGAATTAATATACGAAAAAAGCCGGCGAATCCCGGGGATAAATCCTGATGACGGAATCCTGAGATCCATTGTATATCTTCAGCCATCTTGTGATGCAGCGGAGGAATACAAAAGATTTGAGACGAGAAGGATAGGCATGTGTTTACTCATACTTACGGTGGGTCTCATCCTTTCATTGTTTTTAAAGTTATCGGCTTTCAGTGAAAGCGATGTGGGTGACGGAATATTCGAAAGAGATGAGTGGAACGGCGTAAGGAGGCAGGTCTCATTGATCGGTCATACCGGTTCGGAGACAGTTGAAGTTGATATGAATATCCATACAAGGACCTTATCCGAAGAGGAGACGGATAATTATATCGCAGAGTTTACAAAGAATGCGGACAGATTGATAGGCGGTAACAATCCGGATCTTATGCATGTCAGTTCGGATCTGGTCCTTAAAGAAAAATACGATGGATATCCCTTTAAGTTCATATGGAGATCCTCAGATCCATACAGGATAGCTTCATACAGCGGAAAGGTGGATCTGTCGGAAGGAGAAGGAGATGTGATCCTGACGGCATATTACTCATACGGGGAATATGAAGGATCTGTTCAGATTCCGGTCCATACTGAGATTCCGGAAAAGGATCCTTCCGTAAGGTATGCGGAAGAACTGCAAAGTTATCTGCTTGAAAGTGAGGCATCGGACAGAGGCCTTAAGGAGTGGACACTGCCTGATGAATTTTCGGGTGAGAAGATTTCGTGGGAATACAAAGTCGAAGATAACAGCATGCTGCTTGCCGGGGTTTTCGTGGTGGTTTCGATAGTTGTCTTTTTTGCTTCGGGAAAAGATCTGGCATCAAAAGCCGAAAAGAAGAAAGAGAACATGAGAAGGAGTTACCCGAATGTATTAAGGCAGCTTGCTTTATATGTGAGTGCCGGCATGACGGTAAAGGGTGCGTTTATCAAGATAGCGGAAGATTCAGGGAGTATGAATACGGATGAGTTTATCTATGAAGAAATGAGATTTGCCTGCCGGGAGATGAGTCAGGGGTTGGGTGAAGCCAATGTCTATGAGAGGTTTGGAAACAGAACGGGACTCAGTGAATATATAAAACTTGCGAGTCTTTTATCCCAAAATCTTAAAAGAGGAAATACAGGATTTGTAATGAGACTTCGAAGTGAAGCGGATAATGCCATGCACGAGCGTGTTCTTGAAGCGAGAAAGGCGGGAGAAGTGGCTCAGACCAAGTTACTTGCGCCAATGATGATGATGCTTGCCGTAGTGATGGTAATGATAATGATTCCTGCCATGACAGGAATGAATTTTTAAACAGGAGGAACGGGAATGATGAGATTAAAGAATTTCAGGGATTTTCTTCGGGAAGAAGACGGAATGGGAACGGTGGAGATCATATTGATCATCGTTGTATTGGTGGGACTGGTAATCATTTTCAAAGGCAGGATCACTGAGATCGTTGAAAGGCTTTTTGACAAGATAACCACTCAGACGGATTCCATATGATGAGCCGGAGAGGTTCGAACGGATATCTGACAGTGTACATGACTCTCGTAATGTCCGTAATCCTGAGTTTGTGCCTGACCATGATCGAAGGTGCCAGAAGAAGTGCTATGAGAATGGAAGCCGAATTGATAACGGATACTGCGATGAGAAGTGTTTTGGCCGAATATAACCGTGAACTGATGAGGCAATATAACATTTTTGCGATTGACTCTTCTTACGGAAGCACAATATCCGGCGTGAGCAGAACATCTGACAGGTTTAAGGAATATATGGAGAAAAACTATACCTTTGAGGCTGCATTTCCTCTTATGTCCTACAGGGATTTTATAGGAGCCTATCCTGAGGAGGCTTCGGTAACCGGGGCAGCATATCTTACGGATGATTCCGGAAGAGTATTCAGGGATTGTGCCATAGAGGCAATAAGTGATGATCTGGGAATAGAGGCGGCCAGGCAGGTTATAGGATGGGCAACATCCGAAGAGCTCACATCGGCGGATTCCATGGATGTATATGGTGAAATGAATGATGAGGCGGGTGAAGTGTCCGGTGCGGCAAGTGCGGAAAGAACAAGGCGCGAACAGGAAAGGGCTTCTCAGGAAGCGGATTACGAAAAGGCCTGTCTTGAAAGTGAAGAGGCAGGTGTTGAGCTTCCCGCCAAACCCGATCTGACAGAGTTGCCGGAGGAGTACAGTTCTCCCGTGTCAAGCGTTTCGGATAGTGTTTCTACCGGAATTTTGGGACTGCTTTTAGATGATCCCGAAAATCTTTCGAGAAGACAGCTGGATCAAAACGCGATCATTTCCGGAAGAATGAGGGACGGAAATGTAAATTTCGGAACCATTGCATGGGCTGACAGCGACGGACAGTTTGCTGAAGATATTTTGAACAAAGCATTGTTCGATGAGTATTTGATGAAATATATGGGAAGTTACGGCGACTGCGATCCTGACGATGCAATGTGGTATCAGATAGAGTACCTGATAGCAGGGCAAAGTACCGATGTCGAAAACCTTAATTCGGTAGCACTCAGATTACTGGCTATAAGAGCCGGAATGGATATGATCTATCTGGAATCGGATTCTGCAAAAAAGGCTGAGGCTTCCGCCATTGCTGCGGCCATATGTACCGCCTGCATGATAGAGTGGATGACTCCGGTCCTGACACACGCGATTCTTTTGGCCTGGGCTCTCATAGAAGCCAGATACGATACGGCAACACTTCTGGCGGGAGGAAAGATCCCTTTCATGAAGGATTCTTCTTCATGGCATTCGGATCTGGACAGCGCTCTTTCGGGTGGGAATCCCGGTGCGGATAAGGATTCCGATTCGGGTCTGTCGTATAAGGATTATCTGAGAATTTTTCTTTTGATGACAAATACGGAAGAGCTCACCCTTCGGGCGATGGATATTATCGAGTCTGATATCAGGCTCAGTCCCGGAAACGGTAATTTCAGGATGGATGCCTGCATTGAAATGATTGAGTGCAGCGCAGCCATAAAGAGCAGTTTCGGAAGCCGTATCACGATAAAAAGAATTTTTAAGTATTAGTTTTAGTAAGAGGAACAGGGCAGAGATGTCTTTTTTATGCGGAATAACGAAAAGACACAACTACAAAAGGATTATTCCATCTATCAAACCTTCTCCGGGGCAACTACTTACTCAATTGTTCCGCATAGAGAAGACATCTCTGCTTAGCGGAAGCATGACTGTCGAAGCGGCGGTCGTACTGCCGTGTTTTCTGTTCTTCTTTATTAATCTCTCTTCCTCTCTTCAGATGATCGCTTTACACGGGAATCTGGAATATGCTCTTCACTCTGCCGGGAATGAAGTCTGTCTGTACGGAAGTCTGTTAACGGATCCCATGAAGGAACTTGGGCCTGCAGGTCATGTTTCTGCGGCGGATACCGGTGAGACATCGGAAAATGAGACTTCATCCGGCGCCGGGTGGAGCGAATTATCGGAATACATTCAGGGCGGAATACTGTCCGGGACATACATCAAATACCGTATTGTAAACGAGCTGGGGGAGGATTATTTAAGTTCAAGCCCATTAAGGAACGGAGCTTCAAGTCTTAATTTTTTTGGCAGTACTGTCAGCGAAGACAGCGATATTGTGGACATCAGACTTTCATGTTCCGTAAAAACTCCGCTTCAAACCATCGGTTCAGGGAATTTTTATATGGCCGGAAGGTATTACGGTCATTTATGGAACGGTTACAAGATCGAGGGAACGGGGCAGGAACTGAGTCAGGAGCAGATCGTTTATATAACGGCTGACAGTGAGGTATATCACGTTACCACATCCTGTACACACCTTAGATTGTCAGTCAGGGGTGTGGAATATGAAGCTTTGGATGAATGCAGGAACAATAACGGAGGAAGATATAACCCCTGTGAAATATGCGCTTCGGGGGATCGCCCCGATATCGTGTTTATAACGTCCGAAGGGGACAGATATCACTATTCATCCGAGTGTTATACACTTACCAGAACATATTCCGCAGTTCCCTTGTCCGAAGCGGAGGAATCTCACAGACCCTGTTCAAGGTGCGGAGGTTGAAGTAATTGATATTCAGATTGTTATTGGCCGTATATCTGCTGATATTGTCATTTGCTGATATTAAAAACAGAAAAATCCCGGTCTTTATGCTATGGGCCGGATTGGGGCTTGTAATTGTATGGTTTTTGGCAGGAGTAAGCCTCTCATCGCCTCCCGGGGAACTGGTCAGAAGGGTGATGACAGCTCTTTTGGGGGCGGTGCCGGGGGGCTTTCTTACATTTTTGTCCTTCTACTCCGACAAGGTCGGAAGAGGTGACGGACTTGTGTTGATGATCCTGGGCCTTACGGAAAATTGTACATTTTCAATGACCCTCATATGTGCCGCGTGCCTTGGACTTGCGATTTTTTCCGGCATACTGATGTGTATGCACAGGGTAAACGGGAAGACCCGTATGCCCTATATACCGTTTGTAGCAGGTGCATATGTAATCCTCAAACTCGGTGAAGGGAGTGGAATTTTGTTATGAAGCGGACGGATGGTTATTTATCCGTGGAAGCGGCTATGATAATGCCTTTTGTTTTTATGACCATTTTGCTGGTGATCAGATTATGGTTTTTCCGGTATGACAGGGTACTTCAGGAAATGGATACCGCATCTGTGGTTATAAGAACTCTTGAACAGCAGGATATGGGTGCTTCGGAGAAAGCGGAGTATGCACTTTCTGCCATGAAGAACAGATACAAGGACCATTATATTTCCTGGATCTTTGGGGATATATCAGTTTCCTGCACCGCGGACTGTGTCGAGTGCACCGTGTCGGGAAAATGCGGTGGTATGCCGGGAGGCTTTATCTTTGCTCAGCTTGAAGATACATGGTCTTCAAGCGTAACAAGGAGAAGAAGAGCAGTGTCTGAAGTATTCGTAATAAGAACTTACAGAAAGTTATCGGAAGTCGGAAATAATCTTTCCGAAGAATAGAAGACAGAGAGGAATTCAAATGATCGTTAGTGAGTATGTCAGGGGGCTTAAGAACAATTACGTCAGGATAAGAGAGTTGTCGCTTCCCGATGAACGTAAATATCAGTATTGCATCATGAAAAGAGGCGGTATAACGGGACTGCTTTCTTTTGAGATCAGATATATCGACTCGGATGCCTATATGTACTATGACATAACATCCAGGCAAAACCTTACCACGCTTTATTCCAAAAAGCCCCTGGACAGAAACTGGGTGATATCATTTTTTACATCGATGAAGAGGATCAAAGATGAGGCTGTGAGATTCCTGCTTGATCCCGGTAATCTGATCTGGAACCCGTCAAATATATTTCAGGATCTTAAGACCGGAAAATTCGGATATCTGTATGTTCCCTATCTTGATGAGGATAACGGAATGGCGGAAATGATGGATTTTATGGTAAGTCATATCGATTATTCGGATGATGAACTTGTTAAATGCGTTTATTCCGTTGCCGAACAATATAAAAGCGGTGGAGATGTGTATCTGAGTGATAAGGTTTATTCCGATATCTCCGGGCTCGGACTATATGGAGAGGTAAAGCAAGTATCGGAAACGCTTGAAGTATCAGAGAGCAAAGCCGGAAATGAGGACAGTACGGATCTGGCTTCCGAAAAAATTATATTATCCGAAACGGGGAAAGAATCCGGTAAGGACATGGATGTGGTCTATGCTCAGGCAGAGAAGATAGGTAATGCATTTAAAGCACCTGATGAAAGGCCGCTCAGACTAAAACCCGGATCATCAAAAGATGCCGGATCAAAAAGAGCCGTCGGATTGAAAGAGTTCTTTCTCAGGAAGAAAACCAAAGATAAGAAGTTCAGGGAGGAGTACGATTTCGGGTACGGTACGGATATGGAGGCGGCAGTTGCCGAGGAGCCTGTTTATTCGGATTCCGACTCACATGAAGAAAACGAGGGGACGGTATTTGTTGAACTGCCCCGGGAAGAATCTTCACACAGACTTATGTCAGAGACCGGACGGATCATGCATGTGATGAGTGAGAATTCCTGTGTGATAGGAAAAAAAGAAGATGAAGTGGATCTGTTTATAGATGATGAGGGAGTCAGCCGTATGCATGCGAGAATATTCAAAAGCGGCGAAGATTATTACATCGAGGACCTTAATTCCACAAACGGAACCTTTAAAAACGGTCTTCGCCTCAAGCCATATGAACAGAGGAAACTGTCCGCCGGAGATGAGCTGAAACTGGCAGCCCGTAAGATTATTTTTACATAAGAATTTTTTAAGATAAAGCAACTGTTTTTTAACGGTTGCTTTATTTGTTCCTGCTCCTGACGTATGGTATATTATTGGAAACGCGGGGCGATATGGAGCGTGGAAATGTCTGAAGAAAAGTACTTCGAAAAAGCTCTCTCCGATATGAAAGATTCTTTTGCCGGCAAGGATGGTATCAAGCATCTTGCTTCTCTTGGCTATTCCGTTCGCGAGATTCAGGCCTCGCTGGATTTCCCATTCCCTTTGGATAAGATAGGCAGAGTGCTGTGGGATTATTATAAAACCGAGGAGATCATTCTCATGAAGGCTCCCGGCAGCGGTGCGGGCTCTGTCAGGGCTACGTATGTCAAACAGACCGATTCCTACGGAAAACAGTCATTCATTAAGGTCCCGGGGGAAAATGAGACGGCCCGGGAGTATTCTTTCAGGAAGGAAGTATATAAGGACGGCCACGATATATTTACTCCCATCAATCTTAATGAAACGAGATTCATAGTTAAGTTTCTGGCTAAAAATTCATCGGGTGGTCCCGATTACGTAAGTCTGGACTTCGGAAGACTTAAGACCAGAAACGGCTCGGATTGGAGAAGAGTATTGTCTTCCGTGACCGGCGATGACAGGGATTATCTTGAAGTAATGCCTTGGGAAAACTCAATCACGGGGGTGTATCACAAGATAGACGAGCGGATGATCAGAATCCTTGAGGAGCTTGAGGGTACAGGATATATGCCCGGGGTTTTTTATTTTGCGGTTAAGGATGTATAATCGAAGGGTCTGAAAGGAGTCTGTATGGTCATACATATATATTACGGCGGAAGAGGCGTGATCGATGATCCGACCCGCCCTGTTATAGAGAGGATGCAGAAGGTCCTCGAAGAACTCCGCGTTAATGTTGTGCTTTACAACCTCTATGAATTTAAAAATACGATCCCTACCTTGTCCCAGACCATCAAGGATGCAGACGGAATAGTCCTTGCATCCACCGTCGAATGGTTCGGAATGGGCGGATATATGCTCGAGTTTCTTGATTCCGTATGGCAATTCGGAGATAAATCAAGGATCAGTGAGATCTACATGATGCCGATCGTAATTGCCAAAACCTATGGTGAAAGGCAGGTGCTTGCGGATCTTTCCAATGCATGGGAAACCCTCGGAGGTAAAGTGCTGACCGGTCTTTCCGGTTATATCGAGAATCCTTTGGATCTTGAAGTAAACCAGGATTACATTTCTCTTATCGAGGCACAGGCAGAAAGGCTTTATCGCGGCGTTAACCAGAGGGAGAAAACTTTCCCCTCCAGTAAGAATGCTCTTACCGAGAGAGTCGGAACCCCCAATCCGCTTCATCTGTCCGTTCCCGAAGCCGAGCAGCTTTCCCAGTACGTATCCGACGAAAACTATGTTAAGACCCAGAAGGAAGACATTCAGGAATTGGCCGTTCACTTTAAGGGCATGCTCATGAGTGAGGATGCGGGAAGCGAGGAGGAATATATCGGCGATATCAAGAAAGCCTTCAAGCCGTCGGCCGATGTTTCGGGAGTGTTCATAATCGACATCGCGGAAAAAAAGAATGATCTTATCATAGAAATACACGGCGCAAAGCTGGAGGTTAAATATGACAAGGCTTCTGCGGCTGATGTAAAGATGGCAATGAAGCGGGAAGTCATGGAAGATATAGTTTCCGGCAGAATGACGTTCCAGAGAGCGTTCATGTCCGGGGCAATGACCGGAATGCAGGGTAATTTCTCGCTCCTTGGCGGTCTTGATAAAGTCCTTGATTTTACGCATTGATAAACGGAGGTTTTTAAGATGACAAAAGACGATTGCATTTTCTGCAAATTGGCAAACGGAGTATTTCCTACCAATTCAATATATGAAGACGATAAGTTTAATGTTATCCTTGATAACGGTCCTGCAACCAAAGGTCATGCACTGATCCTTCCCAAGGAGCATGCGGACGATCTTTTCGGACTTCCCGATGATACCGCGGCTGAGGCATTCAAGCTTGCCAAGAAGCTGGGAAAGCACATCATGGAGACTTTAGCTGCGGACGGACTTAATGTCGTGCAGAACAACGGAGAAGCAGCGGGCCAGACGGTTCGTCATTTCCACCTTCATCTGATCCCCAGATACAATAATGACGGTCAGAAGATCCAGTGGGAGCCCACCTCACCTTCTTCCGAAGAACTTGTTAAGATAAAGGAAGAGCTTACCAAATAATGAGAGAGATCAGTTCAGAATCAATCGTAAGTGCCCTTGCAGAGATGTGCATAGAGGCAAATCACTATCTTACCCCCGATATGGAGTCGGCCCTTAAAAGAGCCGGAGATCAGGAAGTATCCCCCTTAGGAAAACAGGTTCTTTCGCAGCTGCGGGAGAACCTGAAAATAGCAGCCGAAGAAACGATCCCCATTTGTCAGGATACAGGAATGGCGGTCGTTTTTGTTGAGATGGGTCAGGATGTTCATATTACGGGCTCATCTCTTACCGATGCCATAAACGAGGGAGTCAGAAAAGGATATACCGAAGGGTATCTGAGAAAATCGGTCGTAAGCGATCCGATAGAAAGAGTCAATACCAAAGACAATACTCCCGCGGTGATCCATTATGACATCGTTCCCGGCGATAAGTTTAAACTGACACTTGCCCCCAAAGGATTCGGAAGTGAGAACATGAGCAGAATATTCATGCTCAAGCCCGCCGAGGGAATCGAGGGTGTCAAAAACGCGGTACTTACCGCTGTAGGAGATGCAGGCCCCAATGCATGCCCTCCCATGGTTGTAGGTGTCGGAATCGGAGGTACCTTTGAAAAAGCGGCTCTGCTTTCCAAGAAAGCTCTTTTGAGAGAGGCCGGCTCGCACTCCGATATCCCCTATGTTAAGGATCTTGAGATCGAACTTCTGGACCGTATCAATAAGTCCGGAATCGGTCCGGGCGGACTTGGCGGAAGAATGACCGCACTTGCCGTTAACGTTCTTACCTATCCAACCCACATAGCGGGACTTCCCGTAGCCGTAAACATCTGCTGTCACGTAAACCGTCACAGCGTAAGAGAACTTTAAGGAGGCATTATGGACAGAAGGATTAATATGCCTCTTTCAAAAGAGGACGCACTTTCGCTTAAATGCGGAGACTATGTATATCTGACCGGAACCATTTATACCGCAAGAGACGCGGCGCATAAGAGAATGTATGAGGCGCTTCGCACGGGCGGGGAGCTCCCCTTCGATATTAAGGGACAGACCATTTACTACATGGGACCTTCACCTGCGAGAGAGGGCAGACCCATCGGATCCGCGGGTCCTACCACCGCCAGCCGTATGGATAAATATGCACCGGAACTTCTGGACCTGGGACTTATCGGAATGATAGGAAAAGGAAAACGAACCCGTGAAGTAAAGGATGCCATTATCAGAAACGGAGCGGTTTATTTTGCCGCTGTAGGCGGCGCGGGTGCGCTTCTCAGCAAGTGCATTCTCTCATCCGAGACTATTGCATATGACGATCTCGGAACCGAGGCTGTCCGTAAGCTTGAGGTCAAGGATTTTCCCGTTATCGTAGTAATAGATCATGAAGGGATCGATCTGTACGAAGAGTCACAGAAACAGTACAGGGTCGAATAATAAAATGAGGAGAAATATTTAAAAGTGAAAAAACAAGTCAATGTCGAAAAGACAAAAAAGATCGTAGCGATCGTAGCCATAGCAATAGTGGCTCTGATCCTTGTCAGCGGTTCCTTTTACTCCATCAGAGAAGAAGAACAGGCTGTTGTTTGCACATTCGGATCACCCCAGGCGGTAACAACCCCCGGACTTCATTTCAAGATTCCTTTCATCCAGACTGTTGAAAAGGTATCCACTACCATTAACGGATTCAGCATCGGATACAACTCAACAGGAGCCGGTGAGGAAGCAATGATGATCACATCGGATTACAACTTCCTTCACGTCGACTTCTACGCGGAGTACAGAGTAACCGATCCCGTAAAAGCACTTTATGCTTCCGAAGATCCCGTAGAGATCCTCAAAAATATCGCACAGAACTGCATCAGAACAACAATCGGTTCTTACACCGTAGACAGTGTTCTTACCACCGGTAAGAACGAGATCCAGTCCAACATCAAGCAGATGATCATCGATAAGCTTGAAGTATACGATATCGGAATCCAGCTGGTTAATATCACCATTCAGGATGCCGAGCCTCCTACGGAGGAAGTAAGTATGGCATTCAAGGAAGTTGAGACCGCTAAGCAGGGCAAAGAAACTTCCGTAAACAACGCCAACAAATACAGAAATGAGATGATCCCCGCAGCCGAAGCGGAAGCCGACAGAATCATTCAGGAAGCCGAAGCGGACAAGCAGGAGAGAATAAACGAAGCCAACGGTCAGGTTGCCAGATTTAACGCCCTCTATGAGGAATACATCAATTATCCCGAAGTAACCAAGAAAAGAATGTTCTTTGAGGCTATGGAGGCAGTCCTTCCCGGACTTAAAGTCATCATCCAGAGTTCTGACGGGGAGATGACCACATTACTTCCTCTGGAGAATTTCTTCGATTTTTCCAATAACAGTTCAGACACAGTATTTGAAAATGGAGAGGGCTAATAAAATGGCACAGTTTGAAAGCTTTGATTCAAAGGGGAATCCCAAATCCTCTAAAACAAATAAATCGGTAAAGGGCTGGATTTTTATCGTTGCGATCATCTTTGCACTTATCGTTGTAAAATCCTGCATGATCGTTACATATGAGAACCAGTTCAAGCTTGTAAGAAGATTCGGAAAAGTAGAACGCGTTATTCAGACCGCCGGAATTTCATTTAAGGTTCCTTTTATTGAGACCGTAGATATTGTCCCCAACGAGGTGCTTCTGTATGACCTTCCCGCATCGGATGTTATCACTTCCGATAAGAAGACCATGATCGTTGACAGCTACGTTCTCTGGAGAGTTACAGATCCTCTTAAATTCGCACAGACTCTCAGCGGATCCGTAACGAATGCCGAAGGACGTATCGATACCATCGTTTATAACGCTACCAAGAACACTATCTCTAACATGACCCAGGATGCGGTTATCTTAAGCCGTGACGGTAAGATGACCGTAACGGTAATTGATGATGACACCGATGTCACTTCAAACGATATTACCGTCGAAGAAGAAACTGCAGTTGTAGAGATCACATCTCTTACGGAAGAGATCATGAATCACATCAATCATATCGAGGATCAGTACGGAATCGAGATCCTTACCGTTGATGTTAAGAAGCTTGATCTTCCCGATGATAATAAGCAGGCTGTATACACCAGAATGATCTCCGAAAGAGAGAATATCGCCGCTCAGTACACCGCAGAAGGTGAGGCTCAGGCTCAGATCATCATGAACACCACCGACAGAGAAGTAGCCATCACTCTTTCCAATGCGGAAGCTCAGGCAGAAGCAATCAGAGCCGAAGGAGAGGCCGAGTACATGAGAATACTTTCCGAGGCATACTCCGATGAGAGTAAGGCTGACTTCTATTCTTTCGTAAGAGCGCTGGATGCTCTTAAGGCAAGCATGGAGGGTGGAGACAATACCATTATCCTATCGGAAGACTCTCCCATAGCCGGAATATTCTATGGAAGATATTAATACTCAAACTATTTTGTGAATTGTGTTGACAAAGCAGGTATGTATGCTAAAATAATCAATGCGTCTTTTTGACGCATTCATATAGGTTACCGGTAATAAGTGCTATTATTGGTAGAGGCATTCGGACCTGAGGAGAAGTACTCAAGAGGCCGAAGAGGC
>JAEEXJ010000064.1 GCA_016291475.1 Lachnospiraceae bacterium
CAAACAGTCCGCGTCCTGCTTTTGCCTGAAGCTTCTCTCCGCCCTTATGTCCCTTCTCAAGGCAGAAGGTAAAGAACTTTCCGATGACCGGCTTATCCTTGCCCCACTCAAGCACCTTTCTTGCGAAGAAGAAGATGATGGGTACGGGGATCATGTTGCCGATCGCAATTATCACATAACCGAGCACAATATTAAAATTATCCGGATTCATTCCGCGAAACCAATAAGCTATAGGTATCGCGCCTCTAAGTTCGATCAAAGGTATCATCGAGATGATGAAGCATCCGAAATACTGCGTCATTGTATTGGCCACAAATGCCTGTGCTATCTTTCTTGCCAAAGAACCCATTAAATATATCTCCTGTTTGTATGTTTTTTATATGTCCAAACTACTGAAGAATCTCCTTGAGATTTGCGACAAGTGTGTCACATTCCTCGTCCGTTCCGACGGTGATTCTCAGATATTCACTGATACGGGGCTTGTTCCAGTATCTTACATAGATATTCCTGCTCTTAAGTTCTTTGAAGATATGCTCCGCGGGAATCGATGCATGTTTTGCAAAGATGAAATTAGTCTTGGAATCCTGAAATTCAAATCCAAGTTCTCTGAGCTGTCCTTTAAGTCTTTCTCTTGTAGCGATGATCTTCTCACATGTCGATCTGAAATACGCATCATCCCTTACGGCCTCAACACCTATCTCAAGAGTAATGGAATTCATCGTATAAGAGTTGTAGGAATACTTCACGTCGTTAAGATACTTGATCATCTTCTCACTTCCGATGGCATATCCGATCCTGAGACCTGCCATGGATCTGGACTTGCTGAAGGTCTGAATGACAAGAAGATTGTCGTATTCATCAAGCAGACTCAGAGCACTTTCCGCTCCGAAATCCACATATGCTTCATCAACGATGCAGACAACATCCCGGTTTGCATCAAGGATCTTCCTAATACCGTCAAGTCCCATGAAAACGCCTGTGGGTGCATTGGGATTGGCTATTACGACTCCGCCGTTTTCCTTCTCATAATCCTCGGGATGAATCCTGAATTCATCATCGAGAGGGATCTGCTCATAAGGGATCTTAAAAAGCGATGCCCATACATCGTAGAAGGAATAGGTAATGTCCGGGAAAAGAATGCTTTTCTCGGAATTGAAAAAAGTAAGAAAAGCCATCGCAAGAACATCATCGGAACCTACTCCGACAAAAACCTGCGAGGGCTTCACGTTATATTTTTCCGCAAGGGCGTTTGCCAGTGTATGGCAGTCCGCCTCAGGATATTTCCTTAAAACAGATACATCGAAGTTCTTAAGAAGTGCCTCCACTCCCGGTGCGGGAGGATAAGGATTTTCATTGGTATTGAGTTTGATAACTTTGCCTGTGGGCTGTTCACCCGGAACATAAGGTACTACTTTTCTGACATTTGATTCCCAGTTCATGCTTTTGCCTCTATATCTTCCGCAAATTTTTCACCTACCTCAGGCAGGCCCATTTGCTCATATACTCTCTTAAGTCCCTCTGCGGCATCTTTGCCCGCAGAAGTAATGTAGATCGAAGGTAGTGTTTCGAATGCCGCATTGTAATACCATATAGCAGCTTCTTCGAAGTCCTGGATCCTCTCATAGAACAGACCGAGTTCAATACAAACTTCCGATGAAGGATCGGTAGCCATTGTCTTGGTAATGTATTTGAAAAACATGACGATGTCGCCATGAATCCTTGCTATATGCGCTATAACAAGGCAGGCCTTGTTAACGCTGTCGGGATCAAGCTCCGTATCACCCGCACATGCCACGAAGTAAGGAAGTGCATTTCTGAAGTCATCCTCGGAGCCCGTCATGAACAGCTCTCTGACATACATATCAAAAAGCCTCTTGCTGAGCTTTCCGCCACCTGTTGTGGACTTGGAGAATATCTCCAGATCTCTGCTTCCGTGATTTGCCTCAGGCTTATGTGTGATCACAATATCACTGTCATAGATGACGGGATCAAGCCTTATCATCTCGTGAACGGGATCCTGCCATACAAATTGCCTGAGACGTTTAAACATCTTGGGTCTTAATTCCTCATCGAAATTGTAGACCGTGGAATGTTCAAGCTGATTGCCGTAGCGCATCTGAACTATCTCGACATCTTCCGGAAGGATCGATTTCAGATTCGCAAACTTCTCCCGGTTTGCTTCATCCAGTATCTCATCCGCATCCGCGGAATAAATGTAATCACATGCAGCCTTTGAAAAAGCGAAATTTCTCGCATCGGAAAAATCACCCGTCCATGCGAAGTCATATATCTTATCCGTATACTTACGCGCTATTTCCTTGGTCTTATCGGATGATCCGGTATCGACAATGACAATCTCATCCATCAGATCCTTGATACTGTCAAGGCATCTGGCAAGAATGTTCTCTTCATTTTTGACTATCATTACGCAGGATATCGTCATAATACATGTCCTCCCCGAAGACAAAAGCAAAAGCCGTTTATGTGATACATACGCATACATGGTGTATTCTATCACAGAATATACCCCCATAACAACATCACAGCACGGGCATTTATGCCTGTTTCTCCATATTTTCAAGGATTTTTATGCAGGTACTTGACAAGAATATGCATACAGTGTATATCTTGTATTAGCTGGTGTAATACAAAAGATACAAAACATTTCCGGAAAAGAAACCATTCACATATAACCTTTTGAAATGAGGCTGATTATGAGAGAAAAAACAACAAAGAAACAATTCATACTTTATATGATAGGAACCTTCGGTATCGCTTGGGTGATTCAGGTCGTCGCAAGTCTTCTGGCACAGAAAGGCAACACCCTCGCCTTCACGGCGCTTCTTTCGATATGCATGTTCGCCCCCACGGCAGGAGCACTTATAGCAAGAATTCCTCTCAAGGGAATGGGATTCATTCCAAAGCTCCGCGGCAAGGTGCGCTTCGTTTTCTTAGCCCTTTGGACGCCCTTAGTGATAACCACCCTCGGAGCATTTTTGTATTTCATTGTATTCCCTGACAGATACGATCCCGAACTAACAGCCCTCGCATCTACAGTGCCGGAAGCTGCAATGGCGCAGTATGAAGCCGCAGGCCTTTCCATTATGTCCCTGGCGGTCATCTCCCTCATCGGAGCGATCACCTACGCACCATTCATCAATATGATTCTGGCCCTCGGCGAAGAGATCGGATGGAGAGGCGCAATGTATCCTTATCTCAAAGACAGATTCGGAACCACTCCGGGACGCATCATCGGCGGTATCATCTGGGGAATGTGGCACTGGCCCGTAATGCTCCTTGCAGGATATGAGTACGGAACCGATTATCCCGGAGCTCCCTTCCTTGGTCTCTTTGCCTTCGCTCTGTTCGCAGCAGTGATCGGAATAATCGAGGATTATTACTATGAGAAGACAGGATGTATCTGGATTCCCGCACTCTTCCACGGAGCCATCAATGCGCTGAACATTTTCTGTTATCTGAGCAAGATGGAATATATGGATCAGATGATCTTCGGTCCCCACGTGATCGGACTCATCTCCGGAATCCCCGCACTGATACTTGCAATTGTCCTCTGCATCCTTTCAGGAAAAAATAAAACAGCAAAGGAGACCGCGTGATGATAATACGTATCAACGAACTGTCGGATATCCCGATATATATGCAGATACGAAATCAGATCGTCATGGGAATATCTTCCGGGGAACTTGAGGGAGGCGAGCAGCTTCCGACGGTCAGAGCCCTGGCCATGGAGATGGGCATCAACACCATGACGGTCAGCAAGGCGTATCAGCTTCTCAAAACCGAAGGCTATATCATGACGGACCGAAAAAACGGTGCCAGGATAAGAACCTCCATAAAGCAACAGGGCATCATCAGTGACAGCAATAAAACAGAGCTTAAACGGATAGTATCGGAATGCAGATTATCAGGCATATCAAAAGCAGATCTTTTAAATCTTATCGATGAGTTTTACGGAACAGAAAGCTGAGGAATAATATGGATGCATTTTTGGGAATAATAATGTTTATATGTCTGGTACCCACTATCTGGATAACTTATTCGCTTTTGTATCCCCGTAAATGGCGTGAAAAAAAGCTCATATTCGGAGTCACAAACAGGAAAGAATTTACCGAGCCGGAAGTATCCGAAAGGATAGATACCATCACTGATAAAAACAATAAAGCAGCTTACAGGCTTAACGTGGTATTTACCGTGATCTCAGTACTCCTCCTGTTCCTCGGAACACTTCCCATGAGAACATTTATATGGGTAATGCTCGTCTTTATAGCTATTTTTGCCGTATCCGTTCCCTATATATACGGCAATAAAGAAATGAAGTCTCTTAAAAAGAGCCTTGGAATAATTGCCGAAAAAGGCATCAGCTATACGGATCTTAAAACCGTGGGAACCGTAAGAGCACTGAAACCGGGTTCGGTAATTCTACCCAATATAGCGGGAGTATTGACAGTTATCATCGCGCTTCTTGCCGATCTTAAGATCATCAAAACATCAGGTTCAACTGCTGCGGGAACATTTCTTGCCACCTCTGTGTGCGGATCCATATTTCTGGTCGGTATCATGATAACCGTCATCGGTTTCGTCATGGATCGTATCAAAAGCGAAGTTATATCAACAGACAGTGATATAAATGCCAACTACAACAGAGCCAAGAAAAAGAATATGGCAAAGATGTTCGTGCTGATGTTATGGGCAAACACCATCTTCGGGTGCACACTCTCACTCCTTGAAATACTCTCAGGCTCCGGCATCATCATGATCGCAGGAATAGGTTTATATATGATCCTGGTCATGGGTGCGCTTGCCATATTTGTACATACCGATCAGAGCATAGAGAAGATCTATCACAAGGATATGACTGTGATTCAGGATGATGACGATCTCTGGATCGCCGGAATGTTCTACTACAATCCTTCGGACAAAAGACTCAATGTAGAGAAACGTGCAGGTGTGGGAAGCACCATAAATATGGCTCATCCCGCAGGCAAAGTCATCGGATTTCTGGCTGCGCTTTCCATCGTCTTCTCAATCCTGGTTGTTATATGGGTCGGAATGCTGGAATCCACTCCCATCAGTCTCAGAGTTTCCGACGGAAATGTCATATGCCATCAGTTAAGAGATGAGTATGTGATACCGGTAAGCGATATCGAAAGTGTTGAATACATAGAAGATATACGAGGATTAAGATTTATACGCACAAACGGTACAGGTATGGAAACCCTTCTGAAAGGCAATTTCAGTGTGGAGGGTGAAGCATGTAAAGTATTCCTCGCTCCCGATAAAATGGTAGCCATTAAGATCGTTACCTCTTCCGGTAAGATCTATTACATAAGTAGCGCAACTCCTTCAGAAACAAGTTCTGTTTACGCTCAGCTTAATGAAGCGCTATGATGACACATATCACAAATGCAACGGATATATAGGGAATAAAAGGAACCGGGGAGATCAGCTTTCCCCGGTTTCCTATATTGTGGCGGAGCTTTTGATGAACCGACAAAAGAATCAGTGATATGAACATATGCAGAATATGTCCTTCCAGCCGTGCTCCGCTGAATATCAGAAATAACGCACAACACGAAAAAGCGTGAGAATCGGCTCTTCCGTAAAATCTGCACATGATATGTTCCTGAACAAAGATTGCAAAAAGGCATTCAAAGAAATCCCAAAATCCCGGAGGCGTCCGTGACGCGGATAAGGCAAGCAAACTTGCAGGCGCGAATATCCACCAGATGATATCCGCTGCCTTTTTGGTAAGTATGTCCTCCACAGAAGCTGCCGCAAGACAGAGAATAACCGTTAGAAGTGAAAACCCATACATCAAATTCTTTTCACCACATACATATATCCGTTCCTTAAACCTCCGTAAAACGCAGATGCGTCATCCCTTTCCAGATATACGTTAAACATCACGGCAGGCGATTCTCCGTTAACCGCATTTCCCGAAGAATCATATCCGCACTCCACATACACATCCTGACACAGAAGGATCTCTTCGCCCGTTTCCGGATCTGCGGAATATATATCGATCCTGTCTCCCGCTCTTAAACATCCGCTCACTGCCTTAGCCAGGTCCTCGGTTTTAAAACCGGCAAGTACGGGTGAAGTCATGGACAAAAGAACATCATCCGAATCGGAAAACATTCCGGCGGTAAGAAGAGTACCTTTATCTATGTCATATTCCGGACTCATACCGCAGGTCAAACGGTAATCCGTAAGTGCGGTTTCCGGAACGCATCCCGCATCCACATTTTTCACCTCGATGTAAAGAGCCGCATTTTCCTCGGTTATCACCGTACCTCTCGGAATATCCGACACGGCAACATAAACTTCCTTTTTCTCAAAATCCGCCAAAGCCTGTCTCTGAAAATATGTCATTATCGCAAATACGCCCATCGCGGTAAGGATTGCCGCAATAAGGAGTCCGTATTTGGATTCTTTGTTTTTACTGTTTTGCATTTATCTGTAGTTCCTTTCTTATTCGCGTACCCTTTCGGGATCTGCTATCATCTCCGCATAAGCCTGTTTGTATGATCTGATCTTTATTCCGAGAAAGCCTTCCGTATCAAAAGATATTGCAGCATAACACCCTGCAGAGACCACAACCTGCCCTCCCGGTGTTTTCATTTCTCCGTACGATCCGCTCCTTACCCCTGTTCCTGTATCCGATACCCTGTACTCCGTCACATTGTCTCCGTCTACCAGATAGACCCTGAAGTCTTCTAACTTAACCACTCCCAATACATATGAGGTATTCTGTGATACAGGGCTGAAATCTTCACCAAGTTCCATATTTCCCTTAAGTGCATTTTTAAATATCTCCAAAGCATGTACGGGGTCATCTATCACCAGCTTATGGTCTGTGCCGTATCTGTATGGATCTATGTCAAGAGCGGCAAGTGTGGAGGCAGCCAGCGCATCCTCCGCAATATCCGAATCCGCTTTGTACTGCAATATCTGAAGTGAAGTCATGGATAAGATCATCACAAATATCAGTGCATACATTCCGAGAACGTATTCTGCCTGTCCTTCGGATTTTTTAATATTTGGCAGTGGATGTCCTGAATTCCCTGATCTCATATCCTTCCTCCGTAAAGCCGCTGATATAAAGCTTTATCTCATTTCCGTACCCTACCTCCGCCATATCCGTTCCCGCAAGAGATATATCCTTTAGTCCGGTCTCAGAAAGCAAATCCATAAGGCTTGCCCTGTCGCCTTCAGTCAGATATCCGTATGTTTCCATTTTCAGGATATACTGCCTTGATACCTGGGATACGGAAGCCTTCACATTAATAAGTCTGACGCAGTTTGCAAAAGAGATCATTACAAAAGCGATGCATATCACAAATATGCACATGGGCATCACATCACCGACACTTCCGTCATTTTTCTCCGCGGCATTTATATCAGGTGCCATAACCATAACCCTCACCGCCTTAGAAATACATCGGAGTGAAAGTAAAAGCACCGGGAGTACTGAGTATATTCTTGGCGGCAACCGTCATCTCCGTTACGATGGTCTTAATAAATTCAGTAAGCGAATCCCTCATAACAACGCAAAGAAGAAGTGCTATGATACACAGACCTATTGTTACAAGTATTCCATCCAGTCCCTCCTCTTTCTTAGTTGCAGCCTCGATCACTCTCATCTTTAAACCTTTCATATAAATCTCCTTTCAAAAATAAATTTCCGATATTTTCCCTCATCTGAAACCCACAGCCCTGCTCATCATGTACATTACACAAGTGTAGAGAGCTGTTGCCAGCACCGCACCGAGAACAAGAAGCTGACATAAAGTAAGCAGCCTGTCCAGCGATGCTTTTCTTGATTCAAACACCTCCTCTTCCATATCTCTGACCTGTTCCGCAATATCACCCAAAAGCTCAAGTGCCTGTCCGGATTCAAGTGCCTGAACCACGGTAATGCATAGTGAATCGATATACCTGTCATCAAAAGAGGATCTGAATCTTTCAAGAGATGAATAGATATCGGATTTCATGATCACATCCGCGTAGAAATCGGACAGCGCATCCTTAAGTCTTTTGTTTGTGACGGATGAGGAACACTCCGCAAGTGCATCCGTGACATACACCCCGCTTTTGATCTGAACCGCTAGACTGTGATAGATAAGTCTTATGTCCGGAAGCATTTCTTTGGAATCCGCTCTGTTAAGCGCAGGAACGCACAAGGGGAGAAATGCCAAAAGGACCGTACCGAGCGCGGCACCGAAAAATACGGATACCGTCATTCCCGCAAGGAATCCTGCACACCCGAGAGAAATGCATATTCCCATAAATCTTCCGGGATCGATCTTTTTACCGATGTGGTATGATGCTCCGTTTTTTCTGAGCCAGCATTCCATCCTGTCATAAATATGAGAGTCTCCTCTCTTCCTTATCATTCCCGCAAACTCGTAACTCTTAAGATATGCAAATCCTTTTCCGGGATAAAACAGTTTATACATGAGTGCTGCGCATAAGCATCCCGCGGTAAGAGTAAGCACTCCCGTTATCCCGTAATAATGTGTCAGAAGATTCATTTCAAAACCTCACTTGTATAATTTGGACGCCTGTCCGAAGTACATCACAATGACTGCGGCTATCACACCGAGACTTATCTTCCCCGGAATGCTTTCCAGCAACACCTTTGGGGCCGTGGTCTCCGAAAGGGAAGCGGTTATGGCAAGTACGGCAAAACTCATTACCATCAGCAGAACCATGTTTATGGCCGATTCCCTGAGGATGGTCCTACGTCTCGATGCTTCCCTTATGTAATCCCTGAGGCTTCTTCTGGTAGATGCTACAAGCCCCGTTATATCCTCTCCGTGTCTGGATGTGATCTCCATATTCCTGATCAGCTGTTTAAACTGCGGATGTTCGATCTTATCCGCCATGGATAAAAGTGCAACGGAGAGATCACCGCTCATCCTTCCTTCCGCGGCACATTCATCGAACACGCTCCTTAAGGGCTCGTTCATATACATGCTTATCTGACCGAAGATATTTGAATAAACTGCTCCGGTCGCCGCAAAGGATCCAAGAAGGTCCAAAAGCCTTGGGAGATCCTCACCGGTTCTCTTAAGTGCGGATATTTCCATGCATCTGATGGTAATATAAATTCCTGACAGAAATGATCCGCATATGATAAGAGAGGGAATAAATCCTGCCGTCATTCCGGTAAGTATAAGTATCAGTGCACATATCATGCTTAAACCGGCAATAAATTTCTCGCTTGTCACCTTGGGAAATCTTCTTCGGATACCGCTGTATTCAAGGTCTCTCCCTATGCCTGACAAAAAAGTTTCTTTTTCAATGCGTTCTTTTATCCTCTTTCTTCTGGCTACGGCATTCTTGGTCTCATTTCTATCCATTCTGAGAGCCATAAGATCCGCGGCTTTTCTGAGTCTTTCCACTGCCTTCGACCTTACGGTCAGTCCGTAGAATCCGGATACTAAAAGTACGAAGATACATACATTACAAAATACGTTCATAATCCAGCTCTCTCCTTTCTTCATTCCAGCCCTTACACGCATATACATTCGCCACTTTGAAATCCTTCATGAAGATAAGAGTTTTGAAACAATCCATCATTCTCATAAGTTCGTTTCTGGAATATCTGCTTTCGTACATAGCATAATCCACCAGCTTATCCGGAGCTCTCATGGCGGAGGTTGAATGAATGGTCCCCGCGCATATCTGTCCGGTACATGCGGCATTAAGAATATAGAGAGCTTCCGCACCTTTGATCTCGCCGACTATAAAGAAATCCACATCCATGGTAAGTCCCGCAATACTTATATGTTCCAGATCATAAGAAGCCATACTCTCCGAGGAAGTGGGAACCGAGTGGAGAAACATCATATCGGGATGAAACATGGTTGTAAGTTCATCCGCCTGCTGCACTATCATCACCGCGGTATCATCCGGAATGGTTTCTTTTAACGCATTCAGAAGCGTTGTTTTTCCGGAGGAATTCCCACCGCATATAAGAGTGGATCCCATCCTGAACCTGAGAGTCAGTATTCTGGCACTCTTTTCATCAAGCATTCCTTTTTCCACCAGATCCTTTAAAAGAGGGAAGGATCTGGGGACTTTTCTGATACACAGATAAGGTTCATCGTATGTATTGACGATCGGCATGCACACCGTAAACCTCAGGATAAAGGCAGGATGGGATGCACTGTCAGTGAATCTTTGTATTGCCGACAGGTTTGATACACTGACTCTGTTTCTGGCAGCGATATGATCTATGAACCGCAGGTATTCTTTTTCCGAGGAAAAAGAATACCCGGATTCTTCCCGCTGTCCGTTTCTCTTAACCCTTATGGAATTATGTGAGGTCACCCTTATGTCGGATATTTCCGGATCGTCTATCAGAGGCGTGAGGATCGAATATCCGAAGATGTATTCCTCAAATTCTTTGGTAAGTTCATCACCGAGATTTTCATCACCCCCGAATCTGGAAAGGATGTATTCCCCGGCATCAGCCATGAATTTTTCTTTTGTGATTACGCCGCGTCTGAGTAAAATGAGTTCATTTCCCTTGCGTGAGATATATTCATCCGTAAGGGATTCGAGAAGATCGCGGGCATTTTCGGTAGTATTAGTCATTTGATCACCCATATGGCTGCCCGCATATTTAGACATGATAAAAGGGCAGTTCATTAAACTGCCCAAACTGATGGTGAGGTCAACTATACGACACCGGGATCTCTCGGTCAACCAAAAAAACGCCGAAAAGACAATTTCGGCGCTGTGCATAAAAAAAGCTCCCCGATAGCTTATCGGAGAGCTCTGAATCGCCTATTTTACAAGGCTTTGTCATATTGTGAAAAATGCCTTTGTTGTACTTTTCGCCCTATCGTGATAAAATATCCTTTGTGAAAAGAAGCTCGCGCAAACGGCGCAAAAAGGAGTATCTTATGGAATCAGGAATCTTTTTGGTACTTGCAGGCGGACTGCTTGTCATAATTATCGCAGCTGTAGTCGTTTCAGCAGTAACTTCGGTAGTAAGCGGTGTTATTGGTGCTGAAGAGGACGACGATTAACTCTTGCCTTCTTATCTCCAAGTTTCATTACCGTAACGCCTATTACAACGGCGATCACAAGTAGTATTATAGCTGCCCAACCGGCAGCTTTTATTTTGCCGATATTGAAGCATCTTACATTGATCCACATCTGATTAATACGGGCATTGGCCTCGGTATCAAAATATCTCATGACCGCACTTCTGTCAGTCACTTCCTTGGGAGGGTACTGTGCAAAGAGCTGGCGGTATGTCTGCTCCTCGGGAACTGTAAGGATATACTCTCCGGTTCCTTCGCCGGGATTCTCCCCGTACATGGTCTCATCAAAGAAATAACCTATATCATACTCTGCGGTTTCTTCTTCATCATCTTCCGCCGAATAGCACCAGTCCACATACTCGAGGATCTGATCTCCGTCGCATCCTCCCGCAATGGATGAAGTATATCCGATATAGTACATATTTCTGACAGCATTGTCAGGTCTTGAAAGGAAGTTTACGAAAGCTTCACATGCCTTCTGCTTCTCCGCATCGCCGTTTATTCCCGCATCAAGCATTACCCATCCGTCAAACCACAGATTGGTACACTCTTCAGGCACGGAATATGCCAGATAAACATCCTCTTCCTCCGCAAGATCCATGGAATAAACTGCGTCCCCGGACCACTGAAGATTTGAGTATATCTTGCCGGTTACCATGTCGGATTTTCCCGAGTCCGTCTCAAAAGAGTACACGATGTCTTTGACTCTCTGCAGATATTCAAGAGCCTGTGCAACGGTCTCTTCGGAGGTATCGTTCATCTCTGCCCCGAGTCTTTCGTGATAATCGGGATCGTTCAAAAACTCTTCGCTTAAAAACAGATCTCCTTTGAGAGCACCCAGCGCGGCAAAATAACTGTCTCGCACATTGTCCTTGGTTGTGATCTGTCTGACATAGTTTTCATTAACGAGAAGCTTCCAGGTGGAAACCTCTTCCTCGGTAAGATATTCGGGATTGTAGAGAAAGCCCAGCACGCCCCACATGTAGCAGGCTGCATATTCATTCCAGTACTCGCCGTTTATCTCATTGGTCTCGAAAGTCTCTCTGATAAACGGAGAAACATTTCTGATGTAGTAATTGTATTCGTTCTCTTCATCGAAAAATCCGTCACTGTAAGGAACAAGCTTTCCTTCGGACATAAGCTTCATGATCATGTACTCGGAAGGAGCAACAAGATCGAACTCATCTCCCAATGTGAGCATGTTGTAGAGTTCTTCGTTAGTGCCGAAGCAGCTATACTCAACCTTTACTCTCTGACCATAGGTCTCGTAGTACCACTCTTCGAAATCCTCGTAAAGTGCATTCTCTCCGAATATATCACCGGATTCAAGGTCAATGACTTCATCATCATCCCATCCTCCCTCATCGATATACTCTTCCCAGTTACATACTCTGATGGTTATAACATCCTCTGCCGCCTGTGCGGGGAGAACGGGTACGATTCCTGCCAAAAGAATACCGGAACATGCAAGGGCAAAGATTTTGGAGGAGATATTCTTAAAGTTTCTCATGCATTTGCCCTCCTCATCTTATTTGCTTTCTTTTTATCTTTGCTCGAACTGCTTCTGTTCATTCCGATACAGATGATAAGAACGATGACAAAGATAACGGTGGAAAGCGCCCAAAGCGCTGTCTTGATATCGGTCTGAGATCCTCTTGTGGCATTTACCACATAAGTGGAAATGGTATCAAACGAAGCGGGCTTGGTATAGGTTGCAACAAAATAATCATCGAGAGAAAGTGTTACAGCCATCACAAATCCCGATACTATACCGGGCATGATCTGAGGTATGACAACCTTCCTTACGGCAATCGAAGGGGATGCGCCAAGATCCAGAGCCGCTTCATAAATGGAAGGATCCATCTGACCAAGCTTGGGATATACAGACAGATATACGAAAGGTGCACAGATAACAGTCTGTCCCGCTACAAGAGGGAAGAATGTATCTTTGTTGATGCCAAATACGATTACAAGGAGTATGCACACCGAAAAGCCGGTGACAACATCAGCATTGACAACGGGCACCTGATTAACAATACGGTATACGGAAGTAGTCATGGGCTTTGAATAAAAAGAACCCAAAGCACCAAGTGTTCCCAGGATCGTTGAGATAACCGCAACTCCCACTGCGAGCAAAAGTGTCCCTCTGATCATCTCCGCAAGTTCGGGAGTAGTGAAAAGGGTTACGTAGTTCTGAAGCGAAAAGCCCGCCTTCTGTCCGATGGTCGATGCATCGGTAAAGCTGTAGAAAGCAAGGATCAGTATCGGTGCATAGATGAGAAGGAGCACAATGAGAAGTATAAGGGGAGTCAGGACCTGTTTCTTTTTCATAATACGGATCCTCCTCTCACATTTTTCTCGCCTTCGTCACCGCCCACCACAAGCGTGAAGATGCAGATGATAACAAGGAGGATCAGAGAAATAGTCGATCCGCCGTGCCAATCGTATGCGGAGAAATAACTTCCGATAAGACTGCCCATGATGTAGGTGCTGTTGTAAAGCATATCGAGAACAACATAGTTGGTCATGGCAGGTAAAAATACCATGGAAATACCGCTGATAACTCCGGGCATGGATAGAGGAAGGAGCACGCGCAAGAAAGCCTGTACCTGATCCGCTCCAAGGTCCGAAGCAGCCTCCAGAAGGCTCTTGTCGATCCTGGAGATCTGATTGTAAATGGGAAGGATCATGAAAGGCAGAAAGTCATACGTCATTCCTATCACGGAATTGGCAAAAGGATGCAGAGCAAGATTTCCCTCGATCATGGTAAGAAGCTCTTTGAGAGCCGTGATACGAAGGGTGAAATTGATCCACATGGGCATGATCATGAGCATAAGGATCGCACCTTTCGATGAGATCTTACTCATGGCAAGACAATATGCCGCAGGATATGCTATAAGAAGGCATATCATGGTTGTGGCAAATGCAAGGAAGAGCGAATACATGAGAGTACCCAGTGTATTCGGATCCGTGAAAAAGTTTATGAAATTGCCGATCCCCGGTTTTCCGCTTGCATCGGTAAATGCATACTTAACGATGACGATAAGCGGCATGACCACAAATACCAGGAGATAAAGCGCATAAGGAATACCTAAGTATTTCCTCTGAAATGTTCCCTTCATTGTTTTCTCCCGTTACTTAGCAAGTGTAAAGGTCATCTTATCTGCGGGCATGACAAGACCGACTATATCGCCCAGGTTCCAAAGGTACTCATCGTCAACGATAAGATCGTGACCTCTTGCGGTACGGATGACATAGCTGTAATGGTCACCTTTATATATAAGGTTGATGATCTCTCCGGAGGTAAGTCCCTTCTCGGCATCATCGGTAAGTTCGATATCCGCAGGTTCGATGGAAATATGGATCCTGATGTTTTCGGGTCTGACGGTTTCACCGGAAGAATCCTTGAGTATGCCGTCCTTAAGAGAAGAACCTTTGATTATCTGAGTGATATCTGCTTCGATCTCTTTTCCGTTATATTCAAGTCCGTATTCATCGGTAATATCCGCGTCAAATCTGGTGGTGTGATCTTCCGCGATCATGATGTGGATTCCGTCGGGATCAAGGCACATTCCGACCTCTTCTCCCACTTTCGGAGTTTTGGTAGACTGAATGACCATCTCGTACTTGCCGCTTTCTACGGTGATCTCATAGTGGATTCCCTTGAAGACGACATTCGTTACAACACCTTTAACGGTGCCTTTTTCGGGAGCGGTCAGGATAACATCCTCGGGGCGGACAACCGCATCGATCTGTGTTCCTTCGGGAACATCATCCATACAATCGAACTCTCCGCCGCAGAATCTGACCTTAAGCTTACCTGTCATGATTCCCTTGAAAATATTACTTTCACCGATGAAGTCGGCTACAAAAGCATTCTTGGGCTCGTTGTAAATATCCTCGGGAGTTCCGATCTGCTGGATCTGTCCTCCGTTCATAACGACGATCTTATCGGACATAGTCAGGGCTTCTTCCTGATCATGAGTTACATATATAAATGTGATGCCGAGCTTATCATGCATGGACTTAAGCTCTATCTGCATCTCTTTTCTCATCTTGAGATCGAGTGCACCGAGAGGCTCATCCAAGAGAAGTATCTCAGGCTCATTTACAAGGGCTCTTGCAATGGCGATACGCTGCTGCTGACCGCCGGAAAGAGTCGCAACACTTCTTTCCTCAAAGCCTTCAAGGTCAACCATTTCAAGAACATGTTTGACCTTCTTATCTATCTCCTCACGGTTCATCTTCTTGAGCTTGAGACCGAAGGCGATATTATCGTATATATTCATGTGGGTGAAAAGTGCATAGCGCTGGAAAACCGTATTAACGGGGCGCTTGTTGGGCGGAAGCTTTGATATATCCTTGCCTCCGAGTAAGATCTGACCGCTTGTGGGTCTGTCAAAACCTGCGATCATTCGAAGAGTCGTGGTCTTACCACAACCTGAAGGTCCGAGGAATGTGACAAATTCGCCTCTTTCAATCGAAAGATTGAAATTATCGACGGCAATGAAACCGTTGTCATCAAACCTTCTGGTAACATTCCGAAGCTCGATTATAGGCTCCGGTGCAGCCTGCGATGAATTCATTTCTTTTCTCCATGGTATATATATGTCCGAATCCCGCACATTTTACCATTTTTTGCAGGTGCATACAAGATGACAATAGGGACGTACCCCTCTGTCAGGAGGTTATTCCCGGCAGAGGGGTACGTCCCATTGTCATCTGAATTTATACTTTATAATTACCTACCATATTTCCGAGGTCATCGGACTGGTTCTTGATATTATCAGCCTTCTCGGCGACGTTTCTGATGATATCCGTGATCTCCGTGCATGCATTTGCGGTTATTTCCGCAGAGGAAGCATTCTCCTCGGAAATGGCCGAAAGACTGCTGATTGAATCATTAAGCACGTTACATACCTTGTTTATATCATCAACATTCTGTCTGATAGCGTCGAAGTTTTCCTTGGTACTGTTTATGTTATCAAACAGTGTGGTAAGGGATTCCTTCGAGTTCATACTGGTGGATTCCTGTTTTGACATTACGTCATTTAGCTTTGTGACCAGACCTATTGTCTTATCGGTCTGAGCCTTCAGCTCATCCATTATATTTTTGATCGATGCGGAAGATTCATTGGACTGAACCGCAAGCTTTCCGATTTCTTCGGCAACTACCGCAAATCCGCGTCCGGCCTCTCCCGCCCTTGCAGCCTCTATGGATGCATTTAGTGATAAGAGATTTGTCTGGTTTGCGATGGAATTGATGACATCCGCCGCGTTGGTAACCTCCTCAACGAAGCTTCCGACATTGCCCATTTCCTCGGTCACCTGAGCAAGCTCACGCATGGACTCCTGAATTGAAGAAATAAGTTCTTCGAAAGTCTTGGACACATGGTTTGAACTTGCAGCCATGCTGTTTGTACACGCTTCCGCAGTCTCTACCGTATCGGACATCTCGGACAGGCGGTTTACTATGGTTCTTACATTGTCGGATGCACTGTTTACATCCTCTGCCTGCTGAAGCGCTCCGCTTGAAACTCCCGAAATCGCATTGGAAAGTTCACTCATGGTACCGGTTGCTCTTTCAGTAATATCCGTCAGCTCATTGGAGGCGGATACCGAACTGTCCACATTATTTTTAACTCCGGATACGATATCCCTTATCTGATCGATGAATGTATTCATATTACCGGCAATAACTTCGAATTCATCGCCGGATGAGATCTCGATTTTTTTGGTAAGATCTCCGGATCCGTCAGCAATATCACTGAGCTTACTGTTAAGAGTCTTAAAACTCTTTCCTATTCTGGCGGTAAGTATCAGGATTGCCGCAGCACTGAGTACCATGATCAGCAAACTGATAAGAGTTACCGTGCGGATATGACCGGAAATCTGTTCATCGAACCAGTCGGCACTGAAATCCACTCCGACGATTCCTACAACTTTTCCCGAAGAATCAAACACAGGACTGTATGCACTGTAATGAGTGCCCCATTCATCGGCATATGGTTCATCATCAACCGCACCCGTTCCGCCTCCGGCGGTCACAAGTGCATCCGTTATCTCTACCGGATCACCCCAATCTGCCGGTTCTTCCGGATCCGCGTCCACGGTGAAAATAAAACTGTTTGCACCGGTCTGTTCCATACAATAGATATACTCAAGATCCGTATTGTCTCTGTATGCCGCAAGATCATTCAGAACCAGGGCATATTCTTCGGTTTCCTGATCACCGTCTTCAAGCGCACCAAGAACATCACCGTCAACCTCCGCAGCTGCGGTGTTGGCGATGTCCATCATTCTCTGCTTGATCAAGTGTTCCATTGCGGAGGCCGATTGTTTAACCGATATGGTTCCCAGAACTACAGTAGCAACAACAAGAATTACGACATTGATCAACAAGATCTGTAAGGTAAGACTGATTCTCCGTACCCTCATATTGCTCCCCTTGTTGCAGGAATGTTTTCCACCCGTACGTGCCTGCATCACTAGCGGGCATTAAAGTATGGATATATGTTACCATAACAGTGTAGCACAGCGCCACAAAAATGAAGGTGACAGCGGGGATGTTTCTTTTTTCAATCTGATACCAAAAGAACCTGCCCGTTCAATCGGGCAGGTTCTTGTCACCTAACATTATTTGTAATTCATCTACTGTTATATCCATTTCCTCGGCAGCCTCCTCGGCTGTTATACGGCCTTTTAAATACATGGATAACACAGCCTCGGCTTTTCCTTCAGCCCTTCCTTCAGCCAAGCCCTCCGCTTTTCCATCCTCGAATATATCTTTGTCTCTCATATATAATGTCATATATTCAAGCCTCCACTGCTCTTTCATTTTAGCACTTTCAACCTGAGTATCCAATCGTTTAGTAAAATCCGATTCAGCAGCCCCGCTTGACAGATATCTCAAAAAATCCCCCAAATCCCGGGATACGTCATCCATCGATCCCTCCGGGTTTAAAAACACCTTATATGTTTCATCATTTAAGGCTATATTTGTATCCTGAACACATCGGTTTTCAAATGTATAGATATGTCTTCCCGCTTTAAACGGGTCATCAAGACAGATAAAGATTACATAGGACTTCTTGAGTTCCGCAAATTCAGCATTTCTTTCTATCAGATTAAGATCTATCATCCCCTGATAATACCTGGAGCGTTTTGGGAGATCATTCCTGAGTCTGGTCTGCATTTCGATATCGTATACAGTTTTGCAGCTATCACTTTCCTGTAAAAGCGAATCTCCCTCCACATATACATCTAGACGGATTCCTCTTCCATCTGCCGTAATCTCTATAGTTTTCTGGGGTTCGGGAAATCTGATTTCCAATATCTTGATTTCAAGAATAATTTCCAGAAGTTCTTTTGTAAGATCAGGATTTGTTGACAAAATCTTGCAAAACATAAAATCATCAATAAAGCTTAGTTCATTATAACTCTTAGGCATGTGTTCGCTCTTTCTCCAATCAAATTTACTCTACGCATTATGACAGAAAACAAAAAGAGCCCCCACGAATTACACAAGCAATTCGGAGAACTCCCCATATAGCACCGCATAAGTCATCAGAACCGACATATATGTCCGTGTAAGACTTCCGTCGATATAAATTCAAATGTATATACGCATACTATTATTGAAATTGTTATATCGGATTATAAATCCGCCAAAGAGAAAAACACAATTGGTAAAAATGTACGAATGTTTTATGACACAAATGTCATTAGGCAAATTAAAAGCCGTATATTCAAATAGGTTTACCTATTCCAAGTTCTTTTCTCCATGCCGGGGCATCACCGTCATCTGCCCAGTATTCGTCCATTTCCGAAATCTTATCATTGCGTAACTTAATGAAACTGACAACGTGACATGAGATGCCGCCCTCTTCGGATTGGACATTTCCGACCAGTATTATTTCGTTACCATGCTCTTCCAGTCGTTCGATCACACCTTTCCACTTTCCGGGATAATCACAGTTTACACGAATGTACTCGGAGACAGTGAATTGCTCATTTGTACAGTGCCATCTGATTACGGCATCGTCACAAAAATATGAAGGCAGAGCACTCTTGTTTTGACTTATCACATCATGCCAAAAAGCTTTTATATCCATAACTTCTCTATAATCCTGTTCTGACAATAGGGACGTACCTCTCTGTCAGTCCATTATTACATCACAGATTCGATTGCTTTGGAAAACTGATCTGCGCAGGATGTACCTCTGTTGCCGCAGATATTTCCCTTGAGGATGGATGCTATTTCGGAAGCATCTTTTCCTTCAACAAGTCTTCCGATGGCTTTAAGATTGCCGTTGCATCCTCCAGTAAATGCTACGTTGTGAAGTTTCTTGTCATCATCGATATCAAAGTCGATCTTCATAGAGCAGACGCCCGAAGGTTTGTAAGAATAATGATTCATAATGTCACCTTTGTCATTTAAAAAACTGCCCGAGTCTGAGACTCGGGCAGTTTCAAATTAATCGCTAATGATTATTTGAAAGGATTCT
>JAEEXJ010000158.1 GCA_016291475.1 Lachnospiraceae bacterium
TCTTTGACCAGACCTGCGGCATACTCTCCGAGCGCCTTGCTTCCGAAGGTCTCCTTATCAAGAACCCTGGCATCCGGGCAAAGGCTCTGAAGCCCGGATGAGATCTCCCAGCCCTCGCTTCCCTTTATGCAATGAGGCACGGGCAGGTTCCTGCCTTCCTCGGTCTGCATATAGTCGTCGCCATGGGTATCCCTTGTGAAAACAATGATATCACCGGCGTCACGGGCCTTTTCGATCTTCTCCGCGCAGCGGTCTACGATCTTGACAGCCTCAGCTGAGCCAAGCGCACCGTCTATGAAATCCTTCTGCATATCAACAACTACGATAAGTTTAGCCATAGCCTACCTCCAACTTACGTAATTATACTATGAAATGCACTTTTTCAACAGACATTCACAGCCTTCCCTGATCTGTTTATATACACCGGAAAAGTCTCCGGTGTACCAGGGATCGTCGATATCCTCGGGATGGTCGGTAAAATCCATCATCAGGTGAACCTTCCCCTCGGGGTCGCCGCCCAGGATGCGGTTCATATAGCCCAGATTCAGGTTCTCCATGCCGATGATGTAATCGTACTTATCATAATCGCTGCGGGTCATCTGTCTGGCCCTCTTGAGACTGAGGCCAAGCTCATTTCCGGGGACTCCTATTCCGTGACGGGCAAGTTCGGCCTTAGCGGGCGGATATACACCGTTTCCAATTTCCTCTGTACTGGTCGCTGCGGAAGCTATCTCAAATTCCGAAGACAATCCGCTCTTTTCGACCAGATCCTTCATAATAAATTCTGCCATTGGGGAACGGCAGATGTTGCCCCAACATACAAAAATCACTTTAATCATTATTCAATGCCCTCCAAAGCATTGATTTTGCTGGATTTTTTCTTATCAAATATTTATATATCATGGCAATTTTACCACAAAAAAGTGGTAAATTGCCAAACTTCAAATTAATGTCGAAAAAGCTTATGTTCATATATCATCCCGGCATTTGCTGTTTTTCTATTTTTGCAAACTCATAAGCAACCTGATCATAACCAATATGTGTATAACAGTCCAAAGTTGTCTCGATCTTTGAATGTCCCATGATATATTGAAGCATCTTGGGATGCATGCCCTCCCTGACCATTTTTGAGCAAAAAGTATGTCTGCAGACATGCGGTGTTACATATATATAACGCCCGGTAGCTTGCTTCATTTTTTCACGGCAGCGCTGAAAGTATTTTTCAACCATATTAGGAAGTATAGGAACGCCTCGCCCATCTATAAAGACAAGGTCATCAATTCCTTCAACCTGTATTTTCTGAACTTTCTTTTTTCTGATCCTTATTATTCGTCCGAGAGAATTCCTGACATTTTTCGACATAGGAATCCTCCTGAATCCGGATGGCGTTTTTGTAGTACCAATAACATATCTTTTCCCGTATCGGTTCAGTGTTTTACTGATTTCTATAAATCCTTGTTCAAAATCAACATCATTAAGACCAAGCCCACACATTTCGGATATTCGAATTCCGGTCTCGAAAAGAAGGATAAACATATCATAGTGACGTTTAAAATGGTCATCATCCTGGACAAAAGCGAGGAACCATTTTTCTTCCAAAGCTGTCAATGCCCCTATTCTTTTCATATCATTAAAAACAACCCCTTCAAATATAAAATCAAAGGGATTGCGATCCAGCAAGCCATCTTCTACTGCCATTTGAAACGCAGGCCGCAGTACACCGCGGACTGCATGGATTGAACTGTAACCTCTCCCCTCTGCCTGGAGTTTCATGAGCCATTCCTTGGCATCTTTTATGGAAATTCGATCGATCTTCCTAAAGCCAAATTCATCTGCATTTAAAAGCTTTCTGACTGTTTTATAACCTGCTTTTGTCGATTCTTTTACATTGATCCTAAAGGAAAGATAATTATCGACCAGTTCAGAAACAACAACCCTGTCCGTAACCTTTAAGCCCTTTGCCTCCCACATTTTCTCACTGTTGATTTCCTCTTCTTTTTCACGAAGGGATTTACATTTTCTTTTTCCTTCCGGTAATTCATCTGTATCCATCAGCCTCCAGCTATATGTATATTTTGTTTCACCTGCAAGATTATGATATCTGAATACATATCTTCCATCGTTTTTTTGATATTCATTTCTTCCCAGCAAACGCCCCAAATTATCAGTTCTTTTCTTCAACATAAAATGCCTCCTTGTATATATGATGTTTAATCATACATACAAAGAAGGCATTATTTTCCAAAATAACTCACTATCAGGTATTATATTTTCTATAATCAAAATTTTCTGCCAGAATTTCACGCCAAAACTTATGCTGCTCCTCGGACAGTTCTTTAAACATTAATTCCATCATATTCATTTTATATTTCTCTTTAGCTTCTTCCTTCAGGTACACCGATAACCACGCCGTTAGTTTGTGTGACGGAAAATCCTTAAAATCATCTGCCGTAAAATGCACTATTTCCTTTTTCTTTTTTCTCGGCTTTCTGATATAATGCAGATCCCCATCAACAAATCCATACGATATGGATTCAAACTGTTTATATACCTCTTCTTTCTCTTTTATCTCTGACTTTAACGCATGACCAATGTCAGTCTCAACCTTTTCCCACGGCGCAGATTTTTCACATACAATGAACGGATCCTCACGACCTATGACATAAGCATCATCATCAAAACTTGCTTCGATCGTATAATAATCCACATCCTCATAAATATTGAAAAGCAAGGATGTGTAATCCTGTTTGTCTGTAGTACCAATAAGTGCAAATAAAGATTCTATCCGGTCTCTCACTATCACGCCTCAGCTCATCAAGTATTCTATCTCCGTTTAATGCCATCCGCTCAGAGTATCCAATAGGAATGCCACCCTCTGTTAAAGACTTTCCCCCCTTTGGGAACCTGTCTTGCACAATTAAATGCATTCAGATAATCTCCAAGGGCACATCCGCTCATAAATATGCAATACATAACAACACCAAGACTTACAGGTATCGGTATCATGGGTGCCACAAACATCCATATTACAAAAGGCATTATTCCCAGTATAAATGCAGGGCTTAAAACACTAATCATAAAAGCTTTTTTTGATACCGGTTCTTCAACATATACAAACAGCATCTGATTTTGCGGCATTACATATATCTGTTTTTTTATCTCTTTAGGCATGGTAAATGCATGTATATATTCATGAACATACTGAGAAATATAGATGCAAAACAGTGAAACAAGGAAAGCTATCACAAAACTGCCGAATTTCAGACCATGTGGTCTGCCAAATGCTAAAAGGATCCTAACAATTCCCATACACATCATCACCAGCATAAGCGGCCCTGCAAAAATTGCGCCCTGCAGAAATGCTTTGTCAGATGTTTCCGGTTCCTTAAACATCACGCTTCCTTCCGGAAGCTGCTTCCCGGAAGATATTTGCTCAATATTCCCTTTCAATGTCCCCTTAAATTCAATATTCCTCATTTAAACAATTCTCCTGTTAAATATATTCCGGTATAAACGACCATCACTTTCCTGTAAGTTTTAAGAATTTCTTATCGTTCATTTGCTCGTTTGTAACATACTCCCCATCATGGAATAACGCATAATTCGTAATCGGTGTCGGTGCATTCTGTGCTTCTTCTTTGCTTTCAAGATGTATTGCCTTGAATGCAATACCATTTTCTTTTGCCGTCTGCTCCAAAACCGGGACATATTTTGCATTGAACGGGCACTGATTCG
>JAEEXJ010000065.1 GCA_016291475.1 Lachnospiraceae bacterium
GTGGGTGAGATCATCGGAAGTGTGATCTTGAAAAAGATCCTTAAAGAACCCGTACCGTCAACTTTCGCAGCATTGTAGTAAGTGCTGTTAACTGAAGCAAGGGCGCTTGTAAGGAGCAGAACCTTAAAAGGAAGAACCACCCAGATGATGTAGAAGCACATTACGAACATCTTGGCCCAGTAAGGTCCGTCTATGAAATCAACGCTTTCCCCGCCGAAGAAATTGATGAGCAGGTTTATGAGGCCGTCGGAGTAGGCAGTCTTTTTAAACAGAACCATGAACACCAGACCGACTGCCAGTGTATTGGTGACATAGGGCAGGAAATATACGGTCTGGAACAGTTCACGTAATTTGGTTATCGAATTAAGTGCAAGAGAAATAAGAAGAGCAAAGCCGGTGGAAAGAGGCACGGTTATGATAACCATGACAAACGTGTTCTTCACCGCCTGAAGAAAATACGTATCGTGAAGTACATACGAGAAATTATAAAAGCCCGTTCCGGACGAACGTCCGGAGACAAAATTGTATCCCTCCTCAAATGAATATACGAATACATCCATAAGAGGATAGACCATGAATATGATCATGAATACGAGCGCAGGCAGCAGATACAGCCAGGCTTTCAGATTATTCTTTTCCGTCATTTCGTTACCTGTCCGGGAGTATTTCCGTATTTGATGGTGCTTACAAGGTCCTTGATCTTACCGACGTTCATAAAGAGTGAATCCTCGGAGATATGCTTTTCGGCAAGCTCTTCGAGTATTCTGGTTTTGTGATCCGCCGATATCACTATCGTGTCAAAAACTTCCTTCTGGTCAATTCCTTCTTTCTGAAGGATCTTCTCGAGCGGCATTTCATCCCTTCCCCAAAGAAGGAACAGTCCGCGCTGGGAATAGAGTCTGTCAAACTGTCTTGTGGCCTCTATGAAGATGGGCATATCCAGTCCGTCGTCCCCCATCCTTGTGTCGCTCTTATCAACGTAGTGCTGCAGCCATTTGTACAGATACTCGTTGTTTTTATTTACCTGAGCGCTGTTTTTTCCGTACTTTTTAAGGAGCCATTCATACCTGCTCTTGTTAAATACATATACCTTGCCGTCACGGTCTCCGTATCTTCCCTTTGCATCGAAGCATGCAAAAAATAGAGCTACGGTATACGAATACGAGAAATCAAGAAGTCTCGTATGCAGTGAAAAATGCTGGGCTATCTCGATGCAGGTAAGTTCGTCATATCCGAAAACCTTCTGCATCTCATCAACGAAGCGGAACATCTGCATATCCGCTGTCTGAATGTGCTTGGCTCTGAGACCGGAAGGTATCAGCACAAAATCACTTACGGGCTGTCCCCTGAAAAGAATGATGTCCCCTCTTCCGTCCAGTGCCTCGCAATACTCATCATATGAAGTTATCTTATCCATTACTGTTTCTCTTTTCCGAATCGTATCCTTGCTCCGGTTTCGGGATCAAACAGATGAACCTTACCGGGTCTGAGATTAAAGGCTACCGTAGCGGAATCCTCATCGAGTCTCATATCGGAATCGATGATCGATCTTACTACAGGTGCCTCACACTTATCATTTTTGGATACAATGCTTATATCTCGGCCCATTACCTCAACTCTGTCAAGTGCGCATTTAAACGGACCGTTTTTATCGTATGTAAAACCTTCGGGTCTTATTCCGACGGTTACTTTTCCGTCCTTTACACCGGGAACGGTCAGGACGCAGTCATCGCCGATGTAGAGCTTTTCAGCGTTTACTTTTCCTTCAAAAACATTTATTGCCGGAGTTCCGAGGAATTTGGCAACAAAAAGATTTGCGGGATCGTCATATACTTCCTGCGGTTTTCCGAACTGGTGGAGTTCTCCGTCTTTCATGACCACGATCAGATCGGAAATGCTCATTGCTTCCTCCTGATCATGTGTTACGAATACGGTCGTAACTCCGGTTTCTCTCTGGATCCTTCTGATCTCTTCTCTTGTCTGAAGTCTGAGTCTGGCATCCAGATTGGACAGAGGCTCATCCATAAGGAGTAATCTCGGAGTTTTGATAAGAGCTCTGGCAATGGCAACCCTCTGTTGCTGACCGCCCGATAACTCCTTGGGTTTTCTCTCCAATAAATTTTCTATTTGAACCAGGGCAGCGACTTTTTCCGCGTTCTCGCGCATCTGCTCCTTGGTCATTTTCTCTTCGCCCTTAAGATTACCCAGAGGGAAGATTATATTGTTATATACACTCATGTGCGGATAAAGAGCGTAGTTTTGGAAAACCATGCCCACTCCGCGCAGTTCGGGACTGATCTGCGTAACGTCATCCTCACCGAAGATGATCTTACCTTCCGTGGGTTTTTCCAGTCCGCAGATCATATTGAGTATGGTACTTTTTCCGCATCCGGAAGGACCGAGAAGTGCGACCAGCTTGCCGTCGGGAATCTCAAAGGAAAAATCCTTTACCGCAGTTACCGCATCACCCTTTCCTCCTCTGGGAGGGAATACTTTTGTCAATTTATCCAGAACTACTTTCATAACTATTCTCCGTTTACTCTGCTCCCGTCACGGTAACACCGGACAATCTGGTAAGTGTGGGAATAAGAGCATTATCGTATCTTGTTCTCTCTTCGCTCATCTTCATATCGGCCATGAGCTTTCTCAAATTACCCGAAACAGATCCGCCCGTAACAGGCTTTACGCTTCCGTCTGCCCCATGAAGATATGCCAGTCTGATCTCTCCGAAAATATCTCCGGTAAGAGTATCCACCTGAAAATCCGAGAAATATACGCACTCGAGAACAGGTCCTTTCATAAGGTCTTCGGTAGTATGAGTACCTCCGGATACTTCGTAATTACTGAGCATGAAGGTGTCTTTTTCACCCATGTAATACGAGAATCTGGTACTTCCGTGGAATGCCTTGGGAACGAAATCTTCCATAAGGACTTCATCACGGATGGGGCTTCCTTCCGCATCGACTTCACGGTTTTGTGATGAACCCGGAAGATTCTTGACGGCCTTCATGGTAACCTTATCACCCTTGATTCCTTCCAATACCGGCTTATTCTTCTCAAGAGGTGAATACTTCATGCAGATATAAGCTATATCCAGCGCATCTTTGAAGAATTCATAAATCCTTACCGCATCATCGCTTGAAAATACTACGTCATAAGTTTCAAGCGAAGGTGTCTTTTCCGCCTTAAGTCTGTTTCTTCCGTGCTTCATGGTAGAAGCCACATTTCTCCTGATATCGTCTTTAAGGCAAAGACCGGAATCATAAAGATTGTAGAATTCTATTTCCTGCTCACGGTTTTTGGCATTTACTACGGTCTCGAGGAGCGATACGGGATACTTCTCGGTTACATCAATGCCGGTGCTGGTAACTATCCTTCTGGTTATGGATGAAACAAATATCTCATAGCTGTTCAGAAAGGCTTCATCATCTTCTTCCAGATTCTTCATGGTATCGATGAAATCACCGGAGATCTTATTGATGTCCGCATCCTCCATGGCAGGAATCTCGGAATATGCGGGAGCCTTAAGCTCATAATATGCATCCTGAACAAGGCTTGCCTGATAGATCAGATCCTTAATGGTAAGTTCCACATACTCTCTTGTCTCATCAGGGCCCATGTCCGCACTTGCAGTTCCCACAGACTTTTTGTCTTCCGACATTACATAAACGGTGATCTGGATGTTTTCAATGTCCTTGGATCTGTTCTGATCAAGGCTGTGACGGATAAAATAAAACTCCCATCCCTTAGTCACCGTATCGGTTATTCTCCACGCAAAAGCTCCGCTGTTTTCAAGGAGCTCCTTAATCATATCTATTTTCATTATCCGAGCCTCGCTTTCGTCTTAAGATAAGGGCCACCGTCCGCAACCTTGACCCATTCTTTATGTCCCTTGCCGCATCCGCCGCTTCCGAATACGAGGCGATCTTTTGAGCACATGGATATATTACCGAGAAGATCGGGCACATATCCTGTCATGATGACGGGAGAAACAACTCTTCCGGTAAGTTTGCCATCTTTGATCTCACGTCCCTTTTGGATGATGCACTGGATTCCCCAATGTTTGGGATCTTCCATTCCGCTCTCCATACCTTCAAGGAGATACCCGTACTTAACGGACTCGATCATTTCTTCCTTGGTATACTCTCCGGAATCAAACATGGTATTGGTCATTCGGGTATATACCTTATGTGCGAAATTCTCCCTCTTTCCGTTTCCGGTAGGATGGAAACCGAGTCTCTTTGCGGCAAGCGCATCACAGATTCCGGATCTTAAGATTCCTTTTTCGATCTCTACTACATCCCCGGCCATAACACCTTCGTCATCGAAGAAATAGCTGGTTACATTATCCGCACAAAGGGCACCCTCATGCATGGTAACATTATCGGATGCTACTCTCTTTCCGATGTAATCCTCACCGAGAGCTCTGTGTTTTACGAACATATCCATTTCCACACCGTGTCCGAACGCTTCATGTGCGATAAGACCGGTGACCTCCGGGGATGTGATGACCTCATACTCTCCGGGCTCGATAGGATCTGCTGTAAGAAGCTCTTCTGCATTTTTTACAACATCGGGAAGATAATCTTCGAGCTCATCAAACATCTCAGGTCCTTTGATTCCAGAAATGCTCTTGTAGTCTTCATCGACTTTATTATCTTTTCTGACGACAACGGCAAGCATTCCCTCACTGTATACATAAGACTGTCTGAGGTCTCTGTTTTTGGTGAGGAACATCTTGCTGATGTGGGTCGACTGCGCATTGGCCATACACTCGATAACATTTTCACCCATCTTCATTCCCTTATCGGAAATGGCAATGAGTTTGTCCGCAAGCGCCTTGATATCTGTCTTTTCAGGAAGAGATCCGGTCTCTTTTTCACCGAAGAAAGTAAGAGGCTCATCATCAAGCACATCCGTTTCGTAGATTTCGGAGCCGGTCTTTGCAAGAAGTTCATCCTGCATGGCCAGCTCTTCACGGATCCTTTTGATGATTGAGGCGGTATCACCCCAATCCGCATTGTTTACCGCATACTCACTGTACTTTTTATTCTTGCAGACTCTGAAGACTACTCCTCTTTCCGTAGTCATGGTCTTGTTCGATATGCTCCTTGCCCTGCTGCCGATCCTGATGACAAGACCTTTTGAATCTGTGCAGAGTGCACTTACATAATCATGATCTTTCCCAAGATCATCTATGACTTCTTTGACATGAGGAGCTATGGATGTCAAATACTCTGAAAATGGTGCTTTCAATTTCTTTCATTCCTTTCCGTATATTTTATCGAGAAGAACCTTTTTCTCAGGATCCTCATCATAAATATCACTTATATAATAATCGGGCATGAAGCCTTTCATATCGGGGTTTTTGATAATATAATCCCTGACCCATCTCTCCTGTTTTTTGTAGTAAGGATAATCGTGGGGGGATACATTGCGGGGTTCCATGTAACGGGCTCCGTAATTTCTCTTAAGGATCTCATCATATCCCGCCGGAATAGGTATCGAGCCGGATTCAAACGGAGCCTCAATGGTTTTGGCAAAAGCTTCTTTTGGAAAGATCATATTTCTATGGTTTAGGGCCATATGAGCCATACATGCCACTTCGTCCGAATCTTTTCCCTTGGTATATGAAGAGATCATCACGGCCAGTTCATTGAGCTGGTTTAAAATATCCCCGTTTTTATCGATTCGGTATCCGGTCACTTCGAAAATGGAATCATAAGCTTCATCCAGATTGATGTTTCCGAAATTTCCGTCGACAACCTTATAATTGGTCCAATTCAGACTCTTGTATCTGAATGCCACATTGATCAGATAAGAGAAGATCTGAATGTTGATATCATACTCCTGCTTACTTCGTGGAATATAATCCAAAGGGTAGACATCAAGTCCTACCGTATAAGGAAACATGCAGTGGGACTTAAGATAATCAGGATCAAAATCGGCAAGATTGTTATTGTTGATACGGGTGATACCCATATAATCCACATATCTTCCCTCTTCGGGAATAGTCCGGTCAAAATGATCGATCTGATATCCCGGCATCTCTTTGGCGGCATATCGAAGGAACATTGTGTAATCCGAACGCATCATGCATACATCTATGTCATCATCCCAGGGGATAAATCCTTTGTGCCTGACAGCGCCCAGAAGAGTTCCGCAGAATGCGTACCACTTTAATCCATGTTTTGAACATACCCTGTCGAAATCCTGCAAAACCTGAAGCTGGGCACCCCAGCATCTTTTCATCAGGGAATTAACTTTGAAACCGGATCTTTCTTCATCTGTGAAAAAATCTTCAGTCAGTTCAAAACCCAACATAAATCTTCTCCTTAGAGATATTTTCGGATCCATTCATCCGATACGGCATCGGGATGCCTTTCCAAAAACTTCCTCATAACTTTCTGATGGGATGCGTAATATGGATATTCATGAGGCGAGTGGATTACCGGGATCATGTATCGTGCCCCGTAATTTTGTCTCAGCAGGGTATCGTATCCGACCGGAATGTAAACATATCCGGTTTCAAAAGGGACTGTAAGCAACCTTTCAAAACACTCCTTCGGAAACATCATCCTATCGCCCTCAAAAGTAATATGTCCTATATTTCCGATATATTTTCCGTCTTCTTCGGAATTCATCGAATCCGTCATGTCGATCAGGATATTAAGCTGCCTTATGATGTCTTTCTCAAGGTCGAATTCATATCCGGTGACAACTGATATCTCTGCCAAAAGCTGTGAAGGTTCCAAACGATTTCCGTCCTTATCGGTCAAAGGTCCCGCGCCGGCAAGAATCTTTCTGCAAAGTTCCGTAGCCTGTTTTATTTTGTAATGAAGCTGCTTGTGAGCATCTCTCTCCTCGGAATCCTCAACTATATAATCCAGCGGATATACATCAAGTCCGGCAGGATACGGAAATGAGCAGAACTGAGCCAGCTTTTCTTCTTCGAAAATAATGGTTCTGGTATTGTTAACCCTTGTGATACAGTCATATTCATGATCGCCTTCATCATAATTGATGATCGCGTATCCGACCGGGAATTCCGAAGGAGCAATCTGAAGAAACTTTTCGTAGTCATCCCTGAGCATGGCAACATCCATATCATCATCCCAGGGGATGAATCCCTTATGTCTCACGGACCCCAGAAGAGTTCCGCAATATGCAAACCACTTAAGCCCCTGCTTTTCGCAGACCCTGTCAAATTCCTCCAGGACCTTCAGTTGGGCTCCCCAACACCGTTTCATCAGTTCGGGGACAGTAAAGCCGCTTCGCTGTTCTTCGGCAAAAAAATTGTTATCCAATTCAAAATGAACGGACACTTCTACCTCCAGTCATATATGCGGATCCCGGGGCATTTTTCCGAGATCAGCTGCTTCACCTGATCTTCCATACTTGTTCTGACTTTCTCGGGATACTGATAATATCCGCCCTCACAGATATAGGGATATTGAATGACCTCCGATTCAGGAAATTTCTTTCTCATATTTTTGAGATACTGATCGGATATTCTGAAGGACCCTACACTGATATCCCTGACTTTGGCCAAATCTATCGAGGAGGAAACCTTACGGATCATTTCGGCATAGGCATTCTTCCGGTTCCTGAAATAGATCATGGGGTCAAAACACAGCCTTACGGGAAAGCCTGCTTCCATCGCCGCATTTACCGCAGATATCCTCTCATCCAGCCCCGGTGTTCCTTTTTCAAATCTTGTTATAACCTCTTCAGGTGACAGAGTAAAAGCAAATATGGCTCTGTCGCTTACGGGAAGCTTATCGTAAATGTCGGTTCGCGAGCATTTTGTGCGAATCTCCACACTTATATTCTCGTGCCCATAAGCCTCCCGGCACCACTCTTCCACATATCCCGTAATACTCTCAAGAGCATTAAGGTCTGTGTTATAGGATGCACATACATATACGGGGAATTGTTTTTCCAATTCCTCAAGTTCCTTAAAAGTCTCTCTTATATCCGTAAAAATGCATATATCCCGGCCGGGATACATGCCCTTCAGAAAACAATATTCGCAATCATATATGCAGTTCATCACTCCCGGAGAGTAATAAAAATGCTCATTTCCGAAGCTCTGACAAACCGGTGCGCCTTCATACAGATGCTTTCCGGGATTGCGGGCCAGAATAAGAGATCTTCCCGTAGAAGAATTCTCCCTCCTGAGATTAAAAACATCCTTGTAATGCTCTATATACTGCGGCTCATGGCACCCGACCCTCTCAAGGATCCTTTCAGTCTCTGCATCCGATGCCGCATTCTTTTCGACATATATATTCTCAAAAAGAGCATGCGACATGATCATATATCTCCGATAACGCCTTTTTGGATGAGTTTTTATCCCTGCAGGGAAGTATACCCTCATCGGTCAGTTTAATGCGTATCTCATCCATATCTATCCCGGTCAGCGAAGCATAAATACAGATCTGGCGAAGCTGATTTTTCATCGACTCACTCAGCACCAGATCACAGGCAAGACCTTCCGGGATTTCGGTTTTGTTAATTGTTTCCATAATCCATTTAAGTATACCTTTTTTAAAAATGCCCTACAATACAGAAATTTCCTGTATAATATGCGTTGTGACCACGGCCACGAACCTTTATAACGGAGTATATTATGAAATTTGATATTTTAAAAAACAGGTACTACCTCTATATCACGGAATTCTTCGCCGGAATGGCCGTTATGGCCGTTGAGCTGGGAGCATCGAGACTTCTTGCCCCCTATTTCTCATCATCCCAGATCGTTTGGACCATCATAATAGGTACCATCATGATAGCAATGGCTCTCGGAAATGTGGCCGGAGGAAAATGGGCCGATAAAGATGCTGATCCCGCGAGACTCTTCAAAAGGATCCTCATTTCCGCCGTATGGATAGCATTTATTCCCGTCCTCGGAAAATATATCATCCTTGCCATAACAGGTATCATGATAGTCACCGTATCAACCGGTCTTCTCATATGGTCCTCGCTGATAGCATGCATGGTAATATTCGTTTTCCCCCTGTTCCTCCTGGGCACCGTAACCCCTTCGCTGATCAAGTACACGATCTCCGACATAGAAGAGAGCGGATCAGTTGCGGGTCGTCTGGGTGCATGCAATACCATCGGATCCATAATCGGAACTTTTCTTCCCACCTTTGTTACGATTCCTTCCGTAGGAACCGGAATGACATTCCTTATCTTCTCCGGAATCCTGCTTATCATAGGCCTTCTCTTTTTCATCTCCCGCAAAATAAAACCTGTTCTGTGCACTATAAGCACTATCCTATATATTATTGCATGTGTATTCGGACACGGTTCCCATTTTGCCTTCTGGATCTCCGATCTTACCTATGAAGGCGAATCCGTATACAACTACCTTCAGGTTACGGATACGGATTATGCAACATCTCTTTCCACCAATGTTTTATTCGGAGTGCAGTCCATCAAGATGAAAACCGGTAATCTGACCGGTATGTATTATGATTACGCACTTGCCGCTCCAACCATGACACGCGGTTATGAAGATAATGGCGAGATCGTAGCCGGAACCGATAAGCCCGATATCCTTATACTCGGTATGGGTACGGGAACTTTCGCCGTACAATGTGAGAAATACTTTCCGGGGTGCAATATCACCGGAGTTGAGATAGACGATAAGATCACGGATCTTGCACACGAATACTTCGATCTTCCGGAGAACATCCCCGTTTATACTTATGACGGCAGGGCATTTCTTGAGGCGGATCCCGGAAAATACGACGTCATATTGGTAGATGCGTATCAGGATATCACCATTCCCTTTCAGATGAGTTCATTGGAATTCTTTAATCTTGTAAAAGATCATCTCAAAGATAACGGTATCATGGTAATGAACATGAACATGCACGGGAACGGCGAGACCGATATTACAACCTACCTCTCCGATACCGTTGCCTGCGTTTTTCCCAATGTCGCCACCGTCAATGTAGCGGGGTCCACAAACAGGGAGCTTTTTGCTTCCGTTAATGTTGATCTGTTCAGGGCGCTTGAGTATAATTCAGATTTTTCTTCCGATGACGGACTTACCTATCAGCTCAGCAAAGTCATGTCCGGAATGACCGCCTACGAAGGGACGGGTCTGATCTTTACCGATGACAAAGCACCGGTTGAACTTCTGGGCATGGAAGTGATAGATACACTCATTAATGATGAAATCGGCTATTACAAAGAGATCTATCAGAAAGAAGGTTTATCCGGTCTTATCGAAAGCCTGTAATCCATCGGAGAATACACATGAAGATCAAAACAAAAGCCTTATCCTACGAAGAAGTAAGAGCTCTCCCACCTGCACAGATCCGAAACCCCGGAAAACCAAATCCGATACTGCGTGCGCTTATAAAGTTCCTTGCATCCTCCGAACTTAAAAAGGCTGATTTTTCGGTAAAGGTCGGGGACATGAAAGGCATAGATGAAAAGCAGCCCGCTCTTTATCTCATGAACCATTCGTGCTTCACGGATCTGATGATCGCATCGCATGTCATAAAGGGGCCCTACAATATCGTCGCAACAACGGATGCATTTGTAGGTAAAGAATCCCTGATGAGAGCCATCGGCTGTATCTCAACCAGGAAATTCAAGCCGGACATAAAACTTATCAAGGATATCTCCTACGCAATTACCGAGCTTAAAACCTCGGTTCTTATGTTCCCGGAAGCGGGCTATTCCTTCGACGGAACAACCACCACCCTTCCGGATTCTCTTGGCAAGATGATCAAACTCTCCGGATTTCCCGTAGTAATGATCCTTTCCCATGGTGCATTTATCCATGACCCTCTTTACAACGGACTCAGGCTCCGTAAATGCAAGATCACTGCGGATAAATACACTCTTTTTTCTCCCGAAGAGATAAAAGAACTCTCAGTAGACCGGATCAATGAAAGGATCCGCGAAGCATTTTCTTTTGATAACCTGAAGGAACAATTCGAGACCGGAACACGTATTACAGAAAGCACAAGAGCCGAAGGCTTATCACGAGTTCTTTACAAATGTCCGGTCTGCGGCAAAGAAGGAAAAATGCATGCGTCGGGTGTACAGATCAAATGTGAAGAATGCGGAAACACATGGGAACTTACCGAACTCGGTAAAATGGAATTCCAAGGAGACGTTCCGGAAAATACAGTTTCTCCGAAGCTTTTTGACCATATTCCCGACTGGTTCGGATGGGAAAGATCCTGCGTAAGACAGGAGCTGGAAAAGGGGACATATTCACTTGATGTTCCCGTCCATATATACATGATAGTGGATAATAAAGCATTCTACGAAGTGGGGGGCGGAAGGCTCACTCATTCGGAAGAAGGTTTCCATCTGACCGGATGCGACGGTAAGCTTGATTTTATACAAAAGCCCCTCGCTTCTTACAGCGTTAACTCGGATTACTTCTTCTATGAGATCGGAGACATGATCTCAATAGGTGATAATAACGCTCTCTTCTACTGCTTTCCTCCCGAAGAATTTGATGTTGTTGCCAAAACAAGACTGGCAGCGGAAGAGCTCTACAAGATCAAAAAGAATCACAGATAAAAAAGGCAGGGCCCTCAGCGCCCTGCCTTCATTTCCTTTTTCATTTCGTACATCCTGGCATCCGCGATTCTCAGACCGTCTCGGATATCCTTAGCTTCGTTATCGAGAGAATCATAGCTCCCGAATGCAGTGCTCATCCTGAGTCCGGAATGACCGGTATCCTTATTGGACAATATGACGTTCAGATCCTTCAGTCTGTTCTGAACCCATTTTCTGTCACCCTCTGCCTTGGGTAACATTACATAGATAAATTCATCACCGCCGGTTCTGGCAATATAACCTTTTCCTTCAAAAATACTTTTCAGCGTTTCCGCAAACAGAGCTATGTACTTATCACCTTCTTCATGACCGTATGTATCATTAGCTTTTTTCAGATCGTTCAAGTCAAATTGCACGGCGATATATTGTTCTCCCGAAGCATCGATACTGTCGAAAAACTGCTCCGTTGCCTGTCTGTTGTTGAGACCGGTGAGGGAATCCGTATAGGCCAGTTTGGAGATAAGACCTATCCTCTCTTCTTCCCTTGCATCCATGATCGTAGTTGTCATGTAATCGAAGAACAGTGAGAGAACGAAGAAGATCATTACTACGCAGGTTACGCTAATGGTAAATCCCGCGCTTCCCCGGGGCGAAAAACGTGAGAAATAATTATATCTGATAATGTCCGTAAGAGCAGCTACACCGGTCATGATCGTAGCATATGAAGAAATCTGATTATTGTTCTGCTTCCTGCACAGATCATAGATTCTGATAAACACCAGCATTAAAATGACAAATGCGTCATAAATATGTGCTATCAGAAGGTAAGCCCTGATGCTTTCACCCAAAACCCAGTGTCTGTAAAGTACTATCGCAATATAGACAAGGCCCACAAGCCACACCGTACCGAAGAGAATATTTCTCCGCCTCGCCTGTCTGACTCCCTTTTCATCCTTAAATCGTCCGCTTTCGAAATGAAAGCCAATAAAAAATATGGGGATAAAAAAGAATGCGAGATAATTTACTTCAACCTTGCTGATGATATCACTTGTAAAAACCTCAGTGAGGTTCATTCCGGTAAAAACCCATATTCCGAATACCATGGCAAGAAGCGCCAGAGAACAGAATCGAACCGAATCCGCAAATGCAAATGTGGCCCTGAATTCCTGAGCAAGAGCCATAATTATCATTGCCATTCCGACCACGATGAAAAAGAAAGAAAGAGCGATGTATAAAGCCTTTACAGCCGCATAATCCTGATAGAATGTTGCGGCTCTCCAGATCTCGGGACTGGCCAACGAAGAATACGCATTGTCTTCGCCTGCTCTGATCACCAGCTTAAGGACCTTTCCGCCCGATGCGGATGGAAGTTCTATGGTATAAAAACCGCTTCCGAGTCCAAGGCCTCTTTCATATCTGTCCGTATCGGCTTCAAATAGTATTTCACCGTTCAGATAGGCGTGGACATCGTAATAGTGAATGGGGATCAACAGTTCACTGCTGAAAGGTATGTTTTGGGGAAGAGTACATGTAAGCTCTACGATATCTCCCCTCTTTATACTGTCAAAATAAAAGGATCTGAGATCCACTCCCGAATAAGACTGAGAGTTGTATTTCAGATCCCAGCCGTAGTTCAGGATATGCGTCGCGCCTTTGTCCTTTCCCAGTCCGACAAGCAGATTCCAGGAATATAGCACACTGCAAACGCAGATAAAGGATACGATGAGTATCCTGACTACGGATTGTTTTCTTTTTTTGACAGATTTGTCCTTCATATTACTGTATCATCATTGCAAGCCCTGTTGAATCAGATACATATACATGTCCGAGAGCATCGGTTGCGGTACCGCCTATCATGAGAGCACCGCCCTGCAGAGGATCGAAGTAGAAACTGAGTCCGTCTACAGTAACCAGTCCTGTCTGAAGTTTTCCGTTATTATCGGAATAATAAATTGATTTTCCGTCGGTGAACAATCCCTTCTGAAGAGTTCCGTCCGGTCCGAAGAAATACGTGTTAATTCCGTCAAAAACAAATCCATGACTCATCTGGCCGCCGGTAAGGGGATCGAAATAATAAGTCGCTCCGCCGATATTCTGCATACCTGTCAGGATATGTCCGGCTGCATCGGCATAATAAGTTGCCGCTCCTACATTGAAGAGTCCGGTCTGCATCGCTCCGGTCTCAGCCATGTAGTATGTATTTATTCCGTCGGAGATAAATCCCGTCTGCATAAGGCCGTTCACATCAAAGAAATACTTTAATCCCTGAATGTCTGCCCAACCGACAACCATGTGTCCGTTCTCATCGAAGAATCTCATGCCGTCACCGAGAGCTACAAATCCGACCTGCATAAGGCCCGTAGGATCAAAGTAATACACAAAATCACCTACAGGATAAAGTGCACCTGCAATGAGATGTCCGAAGGGATCGAGATAATACATTCCGCCGTTTACATTCGCAAATGTATTGGACTGTCTTCGATAATTTACGTAGTAATAAGTAAATCCGTCTCTGGAGATAAAACCGTTCGGAACCAGATACTGTGAAAGGTCTTTGAACTGATAATCGATATCTACATGACCTCTGATACCGGGAATAGTTCCGCTGTCCGTAGCCTGCCAGAAAGCCGCTCCTTCATAAGTACAGGTGTTGTACCACTGTGCTACCCACTTGTCATATGCGAAAGGTCCGATGGTTGAGATGAACATGCTCTTGTTGGAATAAACCATGGGATAATATCCGGCAGCTTCCACCGTCTGACAGAATACCTGACATATCATAGCATTGGTAAGAGGATCGAGAGCCTTCTGCCTGTAATTCTCAAGATCGAGTACGACGGGCATATTTACGGTATAAGGAGCAATGGCATTGATGATCCACTGTGCCTCGATTATTCCGTCGTTAACATTGGATGCGTATGAGTATATATAAACGCCCGTCTTTATACCGGCAGCCTGTGCACCGGCCATGTTCTGGGCAAACTTATCATCAAATCCGTAAATGGTTCCGCCGCATTTGATAAATGCGAACTGAACTCCGCTTGCCTTAACGGCATTCCAGTCTATGTCTCCCTGCCATGCGGACACATCGATTCCCCACGCTATGGCAGATTCTGCGCCCTTTGCCTGAACCTTTTCGGTTCCGGCAGGCACTACAACCCTCAGTGCAAGAATAAGTGCAAGTATGGTACATATAAAAATTTTAATTGTCTTCAATATCTTCATTCAATCTCCTTAAAAAATTAGGGATGGCTCAGCACCATCCCCCATATACTTTATAAGTATTAGCCTTTTTATGAACTTTGTCAACCTCCGAGGTACGCCTTCTTGACGGAGTCATCATTCAACAGATCCTTACCGGTTCCGGAATTAACTATTCTTCCGGTCTCCAGAACGTAAGCCCTGTCTGCGATTGAAAGCGCCATCTGAGCATTCTGCTCTACGAGAAGTATTGTGGTTCCCGCTTTATTGAGAGCCTCAATGATCTCGAAGATCTGATCTACCAAAATAGGGGCAAGTCCCATAGAGGGCTCATCGAGCATCATCAGTCTGGGTTTACTCATAAGTGCTCTTCCCATAGCCAGCATCTGCTGCTCGCCGCCCGAAAGCGTTCCGGCCATCTGACCCTGACGCTCTTTTAATCTGGGAAAATGTTCATAGACCATCTCCAGGGTTTCGGGAATCTCGGAAGCAGGTCTGGTATAAGCACCCATTTCAAGGTTTTCTTTTACGGAAAGCTGAGCGAAAACTCTTCTTCCCTCGGGACAAAGAGCCATTCCTTCGCTTACTACCTTGTGAGGAGCGACGCCGAGAATGCTCTTTCCTTCGAACTCGATGGAGCCTTCTCTGGGCTTAAGAAGTCCTCCGACGGTATTAAGCGTGGTGGATTTTCCGGCACCGTTTGCTCCGATGAGTGTAACGATCTCTCCTTCACCGACTTCAAAGGATACACCCTTTATCGCATGTATGCTGCCGTAATATACGTGCAGATTTTCACATTTAAGAACTGTTTTCATATAAGCTCCTTCAAACCGTTCATGCATGAGGCATTAGCGCTCAGCCTCTGTGTGTTCCGAGATATGCTTCGATAACCTGGGGATTTCCCTGGATCTGTGAAGGAGTTCCCTTTGCGATTATCCTTCCGAAGTTCAGAACAACAATACTCTCGCAAATACCCATGACCAGGTTCATATCATGCTCAATGAGAAGGACCGCAATCTGGAACTCATCTCTGATCTTGCGGATATTGTTCATGAGTTCTTCGGTCTCCGAGGGGTTCATTCCCGCAGCCGGCTCGTCAAGGAGAAGAAGCTTGGGACCGGTAGCAAGTGCTCTTACGATCTCAAGTCTGCGCTGTGCTCCGTAAGGAAGTGAATCCGCGGTAACATTTGCAAGATCTGCCATACCGAAGATATCGAGAAGTTCGAGAGCCTTTTCGTGTGCTTTCTTTTCTTCCTTCCAATAATTGGGAAGTCTGAAAACTCCGGCCAAGGTATGGTATCCGATATGATTGTGAAGACCGATCTTAACGTTTTCTTCTACGGTCAATTTATCGAACAGTCTGATATTCTGGAAAGTTCTTGCGATACCCATCTGATTTACCTGAGAAGGTGTCATATTGTGAGTATCTTTTCCGCCCAGAAGAATGGTTCCTCTTGTGGGCTCGTAAACCTTGGTAAGAAGGTTGAATATTGTTGTCTTGCCGGCACCGTTGGGACCGATGAGTCCGCATATCTCGGTTGCGCCGATTCCTATGTTAAATTCATCAACGGCTACGAGACCTCCGAAATCAATTCCCAGATGAGCTGCCTCAAGAACAAGGGGCTTTCCGAGATCTTTTTCGGGAACGAAGTTGGGGCTGGGCACATTAACAAGCTTTACTTCGGGAGACTTACTCATTATTTTCTGCCTCCTTTCGAAATTTTCATTCTGAGTTTCTTGAAGAACGTATCGATCTTTCCTTTAAGCTTCTCATTATTGGTAACCAGCATAACCATAATAAGGACGATCGCATATACAAGCATTCTGTAATCGCTGAACTTTCTGAGAAGTTCGGGAAGAACTACCAGAACGCCTGCTGCCAGAAGCGATCCTGTCATGTTTCCGATACCGCCCAATACAACGAATACCAGAACAAGGATCGATGTGTTGAAATCGAATTTCTTGGGAACAAGTGTCGAGTAGTTAAGAGCATATACCGCACCTGCGGCACCTGCCATTGCCGCCGAAACAGTGAAGGCAAGCATCTTGTACTTCATGGGAGAAAGTCCCATGCTCTCGGCCGCGATCCTGTTGTCCCTGATTGCCATGATCGCACGTCCCGTTCTGGAGTTGACCAGATTCTGGATGATTATGAGAATGATGAGCAGCAGTATGATTGCCGCAACAAATGTTGAGATCTTTCTTATCCCAACCGCACCCATGGGGCCGTTGATAACAATCTTGCCCTCAGCACTCATTGCAAGAGCTGCAGGATTGTTAAATGCAAAATGCACACCCTTTTCATCTATTCCTACATAGAGACAATTGAGAATGTTCTTGATGATCTCGCCGAATGCAAGTGTAACGATCGCAAGGTAGTCACCGTTTAATCTGAGAACGGGAATACCGATAAGGAAGCCTGCTATTCCGGCTATGAGAGCACCGACGATTATACTTACTATAAGTGCGGAAAGGTCGGAAGAACCGGCCATCGAACTGCTTACGATAACCGCAGTGAAAGCACCTACCGACATAAATCCCGCGTGTCCGAGTGAAAGTTCCCCGGAGATTCCTACGACCAGGTTAAGGGAGACTGCCATCATCATGTAACATGCTATGGGAATAAGCTGACCCTTAAGCGCACTGGTTATATTTCCGGTTGATACCAAGGATTGAAAGATCACGAAAAATGCGATCACAATCCCATAATTGAGAAATGCTTTTTTTGAAGCCGCGGAGGCTTTTGAAAATTTCTTCATCCTGTCTGCCTCCTTATACTTTCTCGTGAATCTGCTTACCGAGCAGTCCGGTGGGTCTGAATATCAGTACCACTATAAGCACTCCGAAAACTATCGCATCGGCGAGCTCTGATGAAATATACGCTCTGGCAAGGATCTCAATAACACCGAGAAGGATTCCTCCGATCATCGCTCCGGGAATTGATCCGATTCCTCCGAATACCGCGGCGGTGAATGCCTTGATTCCGGGAAGAGATCCCGTGGTAGGCATCAGGGTAGGATATGCCGAGCAGAGGAGAACTCCTGCGACTGCGGCAAGTCCGGAACCGATAGCGAAAGTAAGTGAAATGGTAAAATTAACATTAATGCCCATGAGAGTTGCGGCACCCTTGTCTTCCGACACGGCCCTCATCGCCTTACCCACCTTGGTACGTGTGGTGAAAAGAGTGAGAATGACCATTATCACGATATTTGCAAAGATGGCTACGAGAGCAACGGGAGAAATCTTGGCACCCAGAAACTCTATAGCCTCTGCATTTTTGAACATATCGGGAAATGCCTTGGGGTTTGCTCCCCAAAGAAGAAGTGCAGAATTCTGGAGAAAATAAGACATTCCGATAGCGGTTATGAGAACCGCAAGGGAAGTGGCAGAACGTAACGGCTTATATGCCAGACGCTCTATTGTGATACCAAGTATCGTACATACGATTATTGCAAGGAGAAGCGCAACAGGCGCCGAAAGACCTACCTTGTCCGATGTCAAGGCAAAAAAGGCAACATATCCTCCGATCATAATGACATCACCGTGTGCAAAGTTAAGCATCTTGGCGATACCGTATACCATGGTGTATCCAAGCGCGATTATCGCATATATACTTCCTAAGCTGATGCCGTTGATCAAATGTACAAGCATGATGCGTACTCCTTAAAATACATCGGGCGCTTTTGACGGCGCCCGGTGCGGGTTTATTTTTCAAAACGGTCTCCAAGTCAACATATCTCGCTCGTGCAAGCACGGCTCGTCTGTTTGACTTGATCCCCTTGTTTTATCACATACCTACATATACACCGTCTTTGATGACAACTGCCTTGGGCTCTTTGTTAACCTGGCCGTTAGCATCCCAGACCATTCCGAGACCGGTAACACCGTCAGCGGAGAACTCGGGATCGGTAAATACGGAGATAAGGATCTCGCAAAGCTCATCTGCGCCCATTCCGGTAACATCAAGTCTGCCGTTCTTTGCTGCATAGAACTCAAGAGCTGCCTTAATTGCATATGCACAGTCATATCCGTCAGCTGCGAACTGAGAAGGAACCTCGCCGAACTTCTCGGTGAACTTCTCTACGAAATTCTTGGTAAGATCGTCGGTAGCATCAGCTGAGAAAGGAGTGAGGAGCATAACGCCCTCTGCAAGAGAGGTGTCAAATCCTTCAATGGTAAGGATTCCGTCCATTCCGTCTACACCGAAGAACTTGGGAGCATAGCCGATGGAATCAGCCTGCTTAAGGATAAGTGAAGCGGGAGTGTAGTAAATGGGAAGGAATACAAGCTCAGCGCCGTTTGACTGAGCATCACCTACCTGAACTGAGAAATCGGTGGTGTCATCGGTGAAAGTGGTCTCAGAAACGATCTCAAGTCCGAGCTCTTCAGCCTTAGCCTTGAAGGTCTGATAGATTCCGGTTGAATAAGCATCAGCATTGTTGTAGATAACTGCAACCTTGGTAGCAAGCTGGTTATCGAAAATGTACTGAGCGGATGCGGAACCCTGGTTAGGATCTGCGAAGCAAAGCTGGAATACATTGTCCTTGCCCTC